>CAYOEF010000039.1:0-14698 GCA_964402805.1 uncultured Rhodanobacteraceae bacterium
GTACCGGTTCGCCGTCCACCAGCAGGATGCGCTTGTCGCCATCCTTGATGGCGGGAATGAACTTTTGCGCCATCACGAAGTGGCCTTCGGCACCGAGCAGGGTCTCCAGCATGGAATTGATGTTGGTGTCACCGGCGCGCACGTGGAACACGCCGCGCCCGCCCATGCCGTCGAGCGGCTTGAGCACGGCCTCGCCCTGCATGTCTACGAAGCGGCGCAGCTCGCCGGCATGGCGCGCCACCATGGTGGGCGGGATGCATTGTGGAAACTGCAGCGCGTACAACTTTTCGTTGCAGTCACGCAGGGCTTGTGGGGTATTGACGACCAGTGGCGCTTTTCCTTCGTTCCGGGCCTGGCCGGCCAACTCCAGGACCAGCGTGTCGTGCTGGAACTGCGTATCCACCGGCGGGTCCTTGCGGTCCAGGATCACGTCCATGCTGTTGAGGGGTTGCCATTGGCCGGGCTCCAGCGTGAACCAGTCTTGCGGGTCGTCACGTACCTGCACGGGGCTCAACCAGCCCCACGGAATGGCGCCGCGCAACGCCAGGCCGCCCTGTTGCAGGTAGTAGGTTCGATGGCCGCGGCGCTGTGCTTCCAGCAGCATCGCGAACGTGGAGTCCTTGTAGGTCTTGATGGTTTCAATCGGGTCCATCAGGACGGCAACGTCGAGTCGCATGCGCCTTCACTCCGGGGTGTCATCAATGGGCGGGGCACAGTATGGACCAGTGTTCCCCGGTTGCGGAAACACGCGGGATACGAAGTGATGCATGCGGCTTTGCTTAACGACGACGAAACGACATATCATGGCGGGCAGGGGGGGCGGGCCGCTGTATCGGGGCCGCCGTTGGTCGATACTGGCCATGTGTCGAGGGGGTACCGACGTCGCCAGGTCAACGCGGATACGGAGAGTACATGTGAGTGATGCGGACAACGAAAGTAGTCTTGCAGGCATGCGGGTGATGGTGGTCGATGATTCCCGAACCATCCGGCGCACCGCCGAAACGTTGCTCGGCAAGGAAGGCTGCGACGTGTGCACCGCCAGTGACGGTTTTGAAGCGCTGGCCAAGGTCGGTGAACAGAAGCCGCAGTTGCTCTTCGTGGACGTCATGATGCCACGGCTGGACGGTTACCAGACGTGTGCCCTGATCAAGGGCAACCCCCAGTTCCACGACACCCCGGTCATCATGTTGAGTTCACGGGACGGTTTGTTCGACAAGGCGCGCGGCCGCATCGTCGGCGCCGAGCAGTATCTGACCAAGCCGTTCACACGTGACGAACTGCTGGCCGCGGTACGTAAGCACGCTCGCGCCGTGCCCGTGGAATAGACCTTTTTCAACAAGGGGAGCAGCGATGGCGCACATTCTCATAATCGACGACTCACCTACCGACGTGCATGTGTTTTCCACGCTCCTGGAAAAGGCGGGCCACACCGTGTCCAGTACCAACAACGCCGAAGCGGGCATCCAGTATGCGCATGTGAAGCGGCCTGACGCGATCATCATGGATGTGGTCATGCCGGGCATGAATGGTTTTCAGGCGACGCGTGCGTTGACCCGGGACCCGGTGACGTGTGACGTGCCCGTCGTCATGGTGACCACCAAGTCGATGGAAACCGATCGTGTCTGGGGATTGCGCCAGGGAGCGCGCGATTTCATCGTCAAGCCGATCAAGCCGAAGGTATTTCTGGCCTGCATCAGCAAGTTGGTCACGTGATCGGGGAGGTCGATACACCGATGCGCGCTGCCATCCTGGAACCCTTTGACCTGCTGGTCGATTATGAGCGGCGCAGCCTGGCCCACAAGGCGCCGGAGCCTGAACGGGACGGGGCCGCGGCCCGTTGGCGTGGCATCGGGTTCCGCGTCGGCGCGCGTTTCCTGCTCGTGTCCGTCACGGATATCGACGAGCTCCTTGCCCCGCTGCCGCTGACCGTCGTTCCCGGCACGCAGGCCTGGCTGGCCGGCATCGCCAACGTGCGCGGCAATTTGATACCGGTGGTCGACCTGGGCGGATTCCTGTTTGGCACGCACACCCGCATGACGTCACGTTGCCGCTGGATCGTGACGCGCCAGCAGGGGAACAACGTGGGGCTGCTGGTCGAGGAAGTGACCGGCCAACAGATGCTCGGCAGCGAACAGCTCGACAACACGCAAGCCGAACATGACGAGAGCCTGGCGCGTTTCGTAAGTGCGGTTGTCGACCTGGACGGGCGACAAGTGGGGGTGTTCGAAACAGGGCGGCTGGTGCGCGCACCGGACTTTCTCAAGGCGGCAGGCTGATTTCGCGGTCGCCGCCAGTTGCGAGGTAACAGGGTATGAGTACGACATCAAGAGGGGTTGGCAGGGCGCGCAGCTATGCGGGACTCGTGGTCCTGCTGCTGTTGGCCATCGCGTTGGCGGCTGTCAATGTGTATTTCATGAACCGGGACAACCGGCATGCGCGCCAGGCGACCGGCCTGACCACGCGTATCCAGGTGCTTTCGCAACAGGCGGCCCAGCTGGTGCGGCAGGCGGCGGAAGGGGACGCCAGCGCGCTCAAGCAGTTGACGGACATGCGCGGGCAGATCGATTCGTCGGTGGACCTGCTGACGCGCGGCGACGCCAAGACCGGCATGCCGAGTTATGCCGCCCAGCGGCTCACGGCACCTTCCGTGGCGGCCTTGAACCAGAACTGGGACCTGCTCGAGGGCGACATCGGCGAAGTATTGGCCAACCGGGATGAGATTCTTTCCTCGTCGAAGAGTGCGGCCACGCTTACCGACACCCTCAGGCAGCTGCGCCTGTCCATGAACGAGGTCAATGCCACCGTGCTGCGCCAGGGTAGCGTGGCGGCTGGCGCGGGCACGACGGCGAGGCGTCGCGACGTGCTGGCGCAGATCTTCGCGTCGGAGCGCCAGGTGGTCCTGGGCGGCCAGATGGTGAACGCCGTTGCCCGCATCCTGGAAGGTGGCGAGGATGTCCACGCAGCGGCCAACAGCCTTTCCAATGACGCGCAACTATACGGGCGGGTGCTCGATGCCCTGATCCACGGCAATGCCAGCATCGGCATCCACGCACTCCAGGATGCCGGCACCCTGCAGTCGCTTGCCGGTATCCAGAAGACGTGGAACGGCCTGAAGGATCCGATTGCCGCGCTTACCACCGCGACCCCGGTGCTGCGCGTGGCCAGGATGGCCGGTGACTGGGCGGCGCAGGATTCCCGCAACGTGCTGGCGAATGCCGACAAGCTTGCATCACAGGTCGGGCAGTTGTCGACGCAACGCATTTTCCCCAACCCGTGGTGGACGGTGCTGGGCGTGGCCCTGGCGGTTCTGTTTGCCTTGTGGCTGATCGTGGTCCTGGTGCGTGACCAGCGGCGGCGTCTTGCCGCCAGCAGCGAAATCAACCGGCGCAACCAGGATGCGATCCTGCGCCTGCTCGACGAAATGGGCTCGCTGGCGGATGGCGACCTGACCGTTCGCGCCACCGTGACCGAAGACATCACCGGCGCGATCGCCGACTCGGTCAACTACGCCGTCGAAGCGCTGCGCTCGCTGGTGACGACCATCAACGAAACCGCCGTCCACGTGTCCTCGGCGGCACAGGAAACCCGTGCCACCGCCATGGGCCTGGCGGATGCGGCGAAGCACCAGGCGCAGCAGATCGACACGGCGTCCGCGGCGATCCGCAGCATGGCCGAGTCCATCGACAAGGTGTCGCAAAACTCCGGCGAGTCGGCCGAAGTGGCCCAGCGGTCGGTGCGCATCGCCTCGCACGGCGCCGACGTGGTGCGGGAAACCATCCAGGGCATGGATTCCATTCGCGACCAGATCCAGGAGACGTCCAAGCGCATCAAACGGTTGGGTGAATCCTCCCAGGAGATCGGCTCGATCGTCGAACTCATCAACGACATCGCCGAGCAGACCAACATCCTGGCCTTGAATGCCGCCATCCAGGCCGCATCGGCGGGTGAGGCCGGACGTGGTTTCGCGGTCGTCGCCGACGAAGTGCAGCGTCTTGCTGAGCGTTCGGCCAACGCCACCAAGCGTATCGAGACGCTGGTGCAAACCATTCAGTCCGATACCAACGAGGCGGTCAGCTCCATGGAGCAGACCACCACCGAGGTGGTGCACGGCGCGCACCTGGCCGAGGACGCCGGCACCGCGCTGGGCGATATCGAAAATGTGTCCAACAACCTCGCCGAACTGATCCAGGCGATTTCGGTAGCGGCCCAGCAGCAGTCGCATGCGGCCACGGACATCACCCACACCATGAACCTGATCCAGGAGATCACTTCGCAGACCTCACTGGGTGCGAGCCAGACCGCGGATTCCATCGGCAACCTCGCCCAGTTGGCGCATGACCTGCGCCAGTCGGTAGCCGACTTCAAGCTGCCGGATTCATCATCCGTGGAGGAGTCGTAGAGAGGCGAATGGGAATGGCCGTGGTCATCACGCAACCTGGTCCGGTCGGTCGCACGTGCTTGCGCCGGCAACCGGTCGCGTGTGCGACGGCCGTTATATTGAACGTGCAGCGGCAGCCTTGCGTGTGTTGGGAGCCTATTTGAGGGGGCACGGCGACGCATGAAACTGGAAGACACTATCGATTTTGCCAAGTTGGGATGGGTCAAGCGGGAGCTGGATGAAGCGCTTGCGCGCGCGCGCCGCGCGTTGGGGCGGTTCGTCGATGCGCCCGATTCGAGCGACCTCGTGCGTGCGTGCATCGACGAACTGCATCAAGTGCACGGCACCTTGTACATGCTCGAGCTGTACGCGGTCGCCGCCGTCGTCGCGGAAATGGAGCAGTTGGCGGATACGCTGCCGGATGGGGGCCAGGGGCGCGTCGAGGATACGTGCACGGCCCTGATTCGCGGCATGTTGCAGATACCGGACTATCTGGAGCGCGTGCAAAGTGGTCAGCGCGCCGCGCCGGTCGTGTTGTTGCCACTGCTCAACGAATTGCGTACCCGGCGGGGACGCGCGGAGCTGGCGGAGGCCGATTTCTTCTGGCCCAGCCTCGACGTGGTGCTTCCCGTCACCGTACCGGGCTCGGGGACGATCCTGCCGTCCGCGGACCAAAAGCGGCACGTCGCCGGCTTGCGCAGGCGTTTCCAAAACGCGCTGCTGTCCTGGTTGCGTGGTCGTGATGGCGGTGAAGCACTTGAGACCATGCGTGGCGTGTTGGACTCGCTGGCGGGCAGTTGCCTGCGCCTTGCCGGCCGTCGCCTGTGGTGGATTGCCGGCGGTGTCGTCGACGGCCTGTCTCACGGCGCCCTGGGCGAGCCCGATGCCGAAATCAAACGACTGATCGGACGCGTGGATCGCTACATCCATGCATTCGCCGAACGCGGGGAGGCCGCGCTTGACGATGACGAATGCATCGCGCTGCAGCGCCGCCTGTTGTATGCCGTTGCGCACGCAGGCCGGGGCAGCGACCGGATCGACGAACTGGATGCCACTTTCGAGCTTGACCGGTGGCGCCCGGCCGACGCGGAGCTCGAACATGCCCGCGGCGCCATGGCGGGCCGCAACCGCCAGTTGTTCGAGACCGTCGTGCAATCGATCAAGAACGACCTGCTCGACGTCAAGGATGGCCTCGACCTCTACATGCGCAGCCCGCAGGATGATCCCGCGCGGCTGGCCGGGCATGCCGGTACGCTCAATCGCATAGGCGACACGCTGGACGTGCTGGGATGGAATGCCCCGCGCCGCCTGGTGGGCGAACAGGCCGAAATCGTCCGTGACCTGGCCTCGCGGCCGGAGCCTGCCGATGACGCGACCCTTCTTGGCGTCGCCACGGCGCTGCTGCACGTCGAAGCACTGCTGGACGAATACACGGACCGCTTTGGCATCGGTCCCACCGCACGGGAGGATGCGACCGCGCCACCCACCCTGACGCATGGCGAAAAGCACCATGTCCTGGTCTCCCTGATGCGCGAGGCCACGGCCAATATCGCCGCCGTCCAGGACATGTTGGTCGGCTTTGTGGAGTCGTCCTGGGATCATTCCCGCCTGGCGGGCGCGCGTGAACGCCTGCAGGAAGTCGGTGGCGCCTTGCGGATGGTCGACGCAGGCCGTCCGGCAGACCTGATCCAGGGGATCGCCTGCTTCATTCACAACGAGTTGGTCGTCGCCCGGCGGATACCCGGACCGGGAGAGATGGATCGTCTCGCCGATGCACTGGCATCCGTCGAATTCCACCTGGACGCGTGCCGCGGGCAACGTGCAGGCGCGGACGCCATGCTTGGCACGACCGAACGCATGCTGCAACAACTGGGCTATTGGCCGGTACCGGCCCTGCGTACGGAGGATGTGGCCTCCGCGGCGCCCGAGGATCAACGCGAGGAGGCACCGCACCCGGATGCCGGCGCGGCAACGGAGCCGGATGCAGCCATCGCATCGGTCATGCAAGATGATGCGCCTGCCGCGACGGAGCCCATGATTGTTGCGGACATGGAGACCCTCGCCACCGAGGAGGTCGTTGCGGACGCGGACAACGCGGCATCGGGAGCCGCGGTTGCGGATGCATCGCACGATGATGTCGAAGCGGCCCCTGTCGCGGCACCGCCAGCGCCGGCGGATGCGGCGCCGGCGCCCGCCGATGATGCGATCGGGTCCGACATGGCCGCCGGCTTCCGCTCCGATGGCGGCGAGATCGATGACGACATCCGCGAGATCTTCCTGGACGAAGTACGCGACGAGATCGAATCCATCACGCAATCACTGGATGCCTGGCAGCGCGCCCCCGACGACATCGAGCGCGTTTCCGTCATTCGCCGCTCGTTCCATACCCTGAAGGGGTCCGGGCGGCTCGTCGGCGCCACCGTATTGGGCGAGTTCAGCTGGAAGATCGAGAACATGCTCAATCGCGTCCTCGATGGTTCCGTACGCGAACATGCACCTGTCCGCACGCTGGTGCAGCAGGCCACCAACGTATTGCGCTCATTACTGGGTGCGCTTGAAGGCACGCAACATCCCGATCCGGCACTGGCGGCAGTTGCCGAAGCGGCCGACCGTCTGGCGGCCGGCGAAGCCGCCACCGTGCCGGATGATGCTGTCGCGCCATCGGTTGCGGCGGCCGGATCGGATGAACTGTCCGAGCCGTTGCCTGAAGGGGCCAGGGATGAATCGGACGCGCAGCACGGGCATGCCGAAGAAGTGGCCGATTCCGCGCTACCCGAGGCCGGCAGCTCCGTTCCCGATGCCACCGTCCCGGATGACCACGAGGATGAAGCCGCCAACGCGACGTTCCTCGTCGACCCGGCTTTGGTGGAGGTATTGCGGACCGAAGTGGCGCAGCACCTTGCCGGCATTCGCGCGGACCTGGACATGGCGGCGGGGCGCGATCTGCCGATACAGGAACCCTTGCTGCGCGCGGTGCATACCTTGCACGCGCCATTTCAATGGTCGACATCGCGCCACTCGGGGACGTCCTGGCCCCGTTGGAAAACTGGCTGAAACGGTTGCGGGGCCTGGGCGAGCCGATGCCTGCCGCGCGGACGGACGCGTTGCGGGAAGTGGCCGACCTCGTCGAGAAAGTCGTCGGCGGGCTTGGCCGCGATGACGCGGCAATGCCCGACACGCATGGGCTGGCGGCACGCATCGAGCACTGGTGCAATGACTTGCCGCCGTTGCAGGCAGCCTATGCGGTCTATGCCGACAGTGCCGACATCGAGCCGGGTTACGCCATTGCGCCAATGCCTGCCGACGGCATGGCTACGGACCTGCACGAAACGCCCCCTGCCGGGGCGTCCGCGGAGTTTACGGGTGGCGCCTTGACGGGCGCGGGGGCATCGGGTGCCGCTTGGCCGGTGCCGCCTCACGACTCGCCTGACCAGGCGCCGGACGCCCCCACGCCCGTGGCGACCGGGCGGGACCCGTTGGGAGCACTGTCGGCGGACTACCATTTCCCCAATCAGCCACAACCGGACGGCGCACTGGATGTCTCGGCCGTGGAGCCCGAGCTCCTGGATGTGTTCATCGAGGAAAGTCGCGACCTGCTGGACAACGCCGACACCGCCATGGCGGCCATTCGCAGCCAGCCGGAATCGCTGCAGCCGTTACAGGAGGTTCGGCGTGGCCTGCATACGCTCAAGGGCGGCGCCAACACGGTCATGCTCGGTCCCATCGGCGACCTTGCGCACGCCATGGAGACCTTGCTCGAAGGACTCGACAACGGTGACGTCGCACTCGATGCGGATATCGTGGAGTCGCTCGAGAGGGGACTGGATTACCTCCTTGCCATGGTGAACCGGGCCGCCCGCGGCCAGGCACTGCAACGTCCCGATGAGGTCATCGCGCATTTCGCCTCCCTGGCGCACGATGTCGATGGCGTGCCTCTTTCGGCGGCGGCAGGCACCGCCCACGAGGCCCCGCCGACGCCAGCCGCGCACCCTGACTTGCTGCCCGAATCCGATCTTGGCCTGCGCGAAGCGCAGGATGTCATCCGCGTGCGGGCCGATGTCATCGATTCGTTGGTCAACCACGCTGGCGAGGTATCGATCTACCGTGCGCGCCTGGAGCAGCAATTCAACAGCCTGCATTACAACCTGACTGAATTTGACCAGACAGTTGTCCGCCTGCGCGGCCAGTTGCGCAAACTGGAGATCGAAACCGAGGCCCAGATCATCGCGCGCTACCAGCGTGAGAATGAAGAGCGGCAAGACTTCGACCCGCTCGAACTCGACCGCTTTTCACAGTTGCAACAATACTCGCGGGCCCTGGCCGAGTCGGTGGCGGACCTCGTGTCCTTGCAGGGAATGCTGGAAGAGACGACACGCCAGTCCGAGGCCCTGCTCGTACAGCAATCGAGGGTCAACTCGCAGTTGCAGGAAGGGCTCATGCGTACCCGCATGGTGCCTTTCGACTCGGTCGTTCCCTTCTTGCGGCGGATCCTGCGCCAGGTCGGCCAGGAGACGGGCAAGCACGCGCGCCTCCACGTCAGCGGCACGCACGGCGAAATGGACCGCGACTTGCTGGAGCGTCTCAAGGCACCCTTCGAGCACATGCTGCGCAATGCGCTGGTGCATGGCATCGAGACGCCAGCGGCACGCCGTGCGGCCGGCAAACCCGAGGAAGGCACGGTCGGCATCGACTTGAGCCGCGATGCCACTGAAGTGGTCATTCGGGTCAGTGACGATGGCGCGGGATTGGACACCGATGCCATCCGGGCCCGTGCAATCGAGCGCGGCCTGCTCGCGGAGGGCGCCGAACCGGACGATGGCGACCTGTTCGACTTCATCCTCGACAGCGGTTTTTCCACCGCCGGCAAGGTCACCCAACTGGCGGGTCGCGGCGTCGGCATGGATGTGGTCGCCAACCAGATCAAGCAGATCGGCGGCTCGCTGCGCATCGAATCGCGTCCTGGCCACGGCACCACGTTCACCATGCGCGTGCCATTCACCCTGGCGCTCACCAAGGCCGTATTGGTCAAGGTGGGCGATACGAGTTTCGCCATTCCGATGACGTCCGTACAGGGATTGGCGCGTTTCAAGCCCGGCGTCGACGGCCAGGCCGAAACCGGTCCTGGCGACCGTTTTACCTACGCCGGGGAAGACTACCCCGTGTACGACCTGGCTGATTTGCTGGGCATACCGGCCGGCCAACCGATCGAGGGGCAGGGCCAGCCCATGCTGCTTGCCCGCAGTGGCGACGTGCGCGCCGCGGTGCGTGTCGACGCGGTACTGGGTTCGCGCGAGATCGTGGTCAAGCCCGTTGGGCCGCAGGTCAGTTCCGTGCAGGGCATTTTCGGCGCGACCATCATGGGAGATGGTTCGGTCGTGCTCATCCTCGATGTTGCACCGCTCATCCGGCGCGGCCGGGTGTCGCGGAGCCCGGACGACGAGGCGGTGGGTGATGCGGCCCACGTCCCGGCCACCGAGGGTCCGCAAGGCCCGGCCGTTCGCACCATCATGGTGGTGGACGACTCGATCACGATGCGCAAGGTGACCGCCCGAATCCTGGAACGCAACGAATTCGACGTGGTGACGGCAAAGGACGGCGTGGATGCGCTGGAACGACTGCACGAACGCGTGCCGGACCTGGTGGTCCTGGACATCGAAATGCCACTGATGGATGGTTACGAGGTAGCCGCGTACATGCGCAACGATGCACGCCTGGCGAATGTGCCCATCATCATGATCACCTCGCGCAGTGGAGGCAAGCACCGCCAGCGCGCCGTCGACATCGGCGTACAGCGCTACATGGGCAAGCCCTACCAGGAGGCCGAGTTGTTGGCCGAGATTGATGAATTGCTGGGGGGCAGTACATGAGCGAGTCGTCGCCGTTTCCGACTGTGGCCCTGCTGTATGGCGATGCGGAACTGAACCGGCACCTGCGTGAGGCGCTGCTCGAACTTGGCGTGCACATTGCCCATGAGGGTCTGGTGGCCGACGCGCGTGGCGACGAACTGGCCACGAAAGGCATCGCGACCGTGGTGGTCAATCTGGAATCGGTGGACGAGAACCACCTCGATCACCTGTACGACGTCCTGGATGCTGGCGACTGGGACGTGATATTCAACGATGCCGACGCGTCGCATGCGCTGTCCGGTTGGGATCGTGCGCGCTGGGCACGCCACCTGGCGGCCAAATTGACCGGAGGCGGCGTTGATGTCGACCCGCCGCGGCCGCCCGGTTCCATGGCCGACGAACCGCCATCGCCGCACCGGCGCGGCGACGAAGCGGAGCCCGTGGCAGCCGATACCCCGCCTGATGCCCCCGCCACAGAGAAGACCGCGTTTCGGGCATCGTATGAACCCGATGACGATCTGGACCTTGCCATCGATGGCGGTCTCGGCGTCGAACTGACGGTATTGTCGGATACGGCGTATGCCGCGGATGCATCGGCGGCGGTTGGTGTCGAGGCGGCGCCGGCCGATACCCTGGCATTCGGCACGACGCCCGGCCTGGCCGGCTCGCATGCGGTACTGCCCAGCCATGATGACGTCGCCGATACGGCACTGCCCGCATGGAGCCTGGTGGAGCTTGACGTCGCGGGAGATTCGCCCCGGGACTCCGACGGTGCGACGCCTTCTGCCATTGGTGCCATTGACTCCCTGCATGCTGGAACTGTGGACCTGGGTGCGGGCATATCGGCGTTGGAGATGGAACTGGCGCCAGTCGACGAGGCGTCGAGGGATGCCGACGACGACGTGGCGATGTTCCACGAAATGCGGATCGGTACCGCTGGCCCAAGCATCCGCCGCGTCGTCGTGATCGTGGGCGATCATGCGACCATGCCGGTCATTGCCCAGTTGCTGTCGGCGTTGCCGCGACCGCTCCCGTGCCTGGTGCAGGTCGTGCAGCATCCAGCGGACCACGAGTCGTAGATCTCCGCCGTGGAATTGGCCGGCATTGCGGGAGTGCCCGTCAAGGTGGTCGCGACCGAGGCCCTGGCGCATCAGGGCGAGGTTTGGTTGGTGCCGGCCAAGGGCAGCTTGCGGGTGCTGCGTGACGGCCACATGGCCCTGCTGGACGACGGGATGGATGCGGCATCACAGCGGGCTCCGCTGGATAATTGCATGGACGCCCTGACGGACGTCTTCGCGCACGAAGTCACCCTGGCCGTGATGTCCGGCAGCCGCGGCAACGACGGCCTGGCCGGTGCGCACCTGGTTGCAACATGCGGGGGTCAGGTATGGCTGGAGGAGCAGGCGCTCGCGGCGCCGACCGGCCTGGCCCATGCCATCGAGGCAGAGGGTCTCGCCAGTGGCAGCGGTACGCCAGTGGAACTGGCCGGATACCTGGCCGGGGGGAAGACATGAACAGTGAGCCGTTGCATCCACGCGAAATCCGTGGCGTGATCATTCCGATCAGCGGCGGTCGCCTGCTCCTGCCCAATGCCACGTTGGCCGAGATCATCACCTTGACCTCGCCCGAACCGGTACCCGATGCACCTGCCTGGTTGCGTGGGCGCATTCCGTGGCGTGGCTGGCAGTTGCCGCTGGTTGCTTTTTCCACCATGGCGGGACTGAGCGAACCGTCGGGCCGGCTCAATTCGCGTGTCACCGTGCTGAAGGCATTCGGGGGCAACCCCCGCATGCCCTACATCGCCGTGGTGACCCAGGGGTTTCCGCGTCTCACGACCGTTGCCGACGACGCCTTGACACCGCTTGTCGACGGGGGTGCAAAGTCGAGGGCACTTGGAGTTTACCGTTACGTGCGGCTACGCGACGAGGACGTCATCATTCCGGATCTGATCGGTATCGAACAGGCACTCACGCAAGTACTGGAGAACGCCCCGGAGCCGGCCTGAAGACCCCGGCAACCACACCGGCGCCGTGTGATTCAGAACTCGGCGCTGCCCGCCACACGCGGATATGGAATGGCATCCCGAATGTTGGACAGGCCGCATACGTAGCACAACAGACGCTCGAAGCCGAGCCCGAACCCCGAGTGCGGTACGCTGCCGTAGCGACGCAAGTCGCGGTACCAGCCATAGTGCGACATGTCCAGTCCGCACGCATGCACGCGTTCGTCGAACACGCCCAGGCGTTCCTCACGCTGGCTGCCGCCGATGATTTCACCGATGCCGGGCGCCAGCACGTCCATGGCCGCGACCGTCTTGCCGTCGGCATTGAGGCGCATGTAAAACGCCTTGATGGCCGCCGGGTAGTTGACGACGACGACCGGGCGGCCGACGTGCTTTTCGGTCAAATAGCGCTCGTGCTCGGTCTGCAGGTCCGCGCCCCATTCGACGGGAAACTCGAATGCCTGCCCCGAGCGCTTGAGGATGTCGATGGCATCCGTGTAGTCGATGCGCTCGAACGGCGCCGCGATGACCGACTCGAGGCGCTTGATGGCAGTCGGCTCCACGCGTTCGGCAAAAAACGCCATGTCGTCGGCGCGCTCATCCAAAACGATGGAGAACACGGCTTTCAGAAGGCGCTCCGCGCAGTTGGCGTTGTCCGACAGGTCGGCAAACGCGATCTCCGGCTCCACCATCCAGAATTCCGCCAGATGGCGCGCGGTATTGGAATTTTCGGCCCGGAACGTGGGGCCGAAGGTATAAACCTTGCCCATCGCCAGCGCGTAAGCCTCGACGTTGAGCTGGCCGGAAACGGTAAGAAAGGTCTCGCGGCCGAAGAAGTCCTTGCTCGAATCGATCGCGCCGGTATCAGTGCGGGGCAGGTTGACGAGATCCAGGGTGGATACCCTGAACATGTCGCCGGCGCCCTCGGCATCCGATGCGGTGATGATCGGCGTGTTGACCCAGAAAAACCCCTCGGCGGACAGATGCCGGTGGATGGCGGTCATGAGCGTGTGGCGTACCCGCGTGACCGCGCCGAACAGGTTCGTGCGCGGGCGCAGGTGCGCCACTTCACGCAAAAACTCCAGGGAGTGGCGCTTGGGCTGGATGGGATAGGTCTCGGGGTCGTCCACGCCACCGACCACCGTGATGGATGAGGCCTGGATCTCGAAACCCTGACCCTTGCCCCGGGATGGCACCAACTCGCCCGTGGCTTCGACAGCCGTCCCGGCGGTCAGGTGTTTCACCTCGGTTTCGTAATTGCCAAGACGGGTGCCCGCGACGATCTGGATGGAATCGAAACAGGAGCCGTCGTTCACGTTCACGAACGAAATGCCCGCCTTGGAATCGCGCCGGGTGCGTACCCAACCCCGCACCGTGACTTCATCGCCCGTGCCACAGCCCGCCACGGCCTGCCTGACGCTGACCACCGTCATGGATCAAAACTCCCTTGCTGACTCGCCATGCATCGTGGACGCCCTTTCGCGCAATGCCCGCCTGCGTTGCACAAGACAGTCACGTCGCGCCCGATGCCACTGTTTTCACCTTGGGATGATAACGGATTGCCTAGCCGGTTGGCTTGCACGATTGCGTTATCATGGAGCCTTGGAATTGCGCCGGCGCGATGCGTTTGCCGTTGCCCCGGTGCTTGCACCGACCCGAAGGTTTGGAGCGACGCCATGAATATCCAGATTACTGCCGCAGCCAGCCAGCGCATGCGTGACTTCCTTTCCCGCAATCCGGACGCGGCCGGCGTGCGCTTCGGCGTGCGCCGCACGGGATGCTCGGGCTTCGCCTATGTCGTCGAACTCGCCCAGGACCGGCACAACGGCGAGGACACGGTCATGGTCGATGACATACCGCTGATCGTTGATAGCCAGAACATGTCCCTGCTCGACGGCACCAGCATCGATTTCAGGCACCAGGGCCTCAATGCGTCGTTCGTCTTCGACAATCCCAACGCCACGGGGGGATGCGGGTGCGGGGAGAGTTTCTCGGTCGCCTGACCGGTCGCACGGCACGCATTCGTTTGCGTGCGTATTCCTGGTGCGAGTAGAATGCGCGTTCCGCACGCGCGACAGGCGTGTTGCGGTTCCTTGCCTCACCGTTACGTGACGGGAGGCTGCAACCCCGGACTGCCGGGGGCACCCACAAGGAGACAACATGCGTCACTACGAAATCGTGTTTCTGGTCCATCCGGACCAGAGCGAGCAGGTGCCCGCCATGATCGATCGCTACAAGGCGATCATCGAGGGCGGCAACGGCAAGATCAACCGTCTGGAGGACTGGGGGCGGCGTCAGCTCGCATACTCCATCGACAACATGGCCAAGGCCCATTACGTCCTGTTCAACATTGAATGCGACCAGGAGGTTTTGGACGAACTGGAATCGAGTTTCCGCTTCAACGACGCCATCCTGCGCCACCTGGTCATCCGGCGCCCCGGTGCCGATAAGGAACCGTCGCCCATTCTCAAG
>CAYOEF010000040.1:0-14615 GCA_964402805.1 uncultured Rhodanobacteraceae bacterium
CTCCAGCTCGGTGCCCGCGTAGGCCACCAGGTCGCGCTCTGCCAGGCGCTCGATCTGGCGACGCAACACCTGGCGCGGCGAAACGGCCACCGGCGTGTCGTCCTGCCACTGGATGTCGCACAGCACCAGGGCGGTTCCCTCGAGCCAGGGGATGCGGCGCAGCGTTCCCATGTCGGGCGCGAATACGAAGTCGCCATAGCCGGAGTTCCATGAACTCATGGCATAGCCGTCCACCGTGTTCATGTCGACGTCGCGCGCGAGGATGTAGTTGCAGCCCTCCGCGTCATGCTCGACAACCTCGTCGAGGAAAAACGTTGCGTCGAGACGCTTGCCCTGCAGACGGCCCTGCATGTCGGTCATGGCCAGCAGCACGGTGTGGATCGCGCCCGCGCCGACGGCTTCCCGCAATTCCTCCAATGACAGCAGGCCACGGGTGGGGGAACCATTCTTGCCAGCCATATTCACTCCTTGCGCCGTCCCAGGCACCACCGCGGATCGGGCGGTTCGCATCGTCGACAAGGATGCGCGGCGAACCGTGACCCATGTTCTTCGCGTGGAAGAAGCGTGCGCATCACCTTGGCGTCACGTGGTGATCGCTGCTCCCGTCATGCCGCCGGCGTGCCCGCTGCATCGCCTCCGGCGTGCGTGTCGAGCTCGCCGCGTTCCATCAGCACGAGCGCCTCGTCCACTTCGCGGATCGGGCCCTTGTACCACTTGCGGGCCGAAAGGCCCCACCAGATCGCGACAATCGCCAGCATGCCGCCGAATGTGATCGGGGCGTAATTGGCCGCGTCCCAGCTGAATCCGGACGTGAACCACAGCGCTGCGGAACTGGGCGGGAGCAGGAAGATGATCGCGATGAACCAGATCCAGCAAAACGACAGCGGGCACACCCACTTGTAGTGCCGGCCGATGGTCCACGGACCGGGCACGAACTTGTCGCCCATCCGCCAGCGCAGGAAGATCGGGAGGCTGAAGGACACATACAGGCCGATGACCGCAACCGACGTGCCGACCAGGTATCCGATCGAGCCGTTGAACAGTGTCGGGACCATCAGCAGCCAGGTCAGCAAGGCGCACAGGAGCAGGGAGTTGACCGGAATGTGATTGCGTTGGGAGATCTTCCGCCAGATGCGGCGCCCGGGAACCGCACCATCACGTGAAAACGCGAACAGCATGCGCGAGGAGGATGCCAGGGCCGCGTTGCCGCAGAAAAATTGCGCCACACACGCGATGAACAGGAGGAATCCGGCCAACTGCGGCCCGACCGCGTGCTCCCAGATGTATGGAATGTCGTTTGCACCGGCATTGATGACGCCCTGGACATCCGGCGGTATGGCGAACGTGACCGCCACCAGCAGAATGAATCCGAAGATGACTGACACGACGATCGATGAAACGATACCGATGGCAGCCGCACGCGCGGCAACCTGGGTTTCTTCGGCCAGGTGCGCCGATGCGCCAAAACCGGTGATCGTGTACTGCGACATCAAAAGGCCGAGTGCGCACACCAGCCAGAAACCCGCATCGGAAAAATCCTTGCCGGGAAGACCGGTGGCATTGATCATGCCGCCGAAAACGAAGCTTGCCGGCTGATGGTGCTCCGGCACGAATATCAGGATTCCGAGAATCACCAGGACCCCGGCCATGTGCCACCAGGCGGAGATGTTGTTCATCAGGCCCAGCAGCCACACCTTGTTCATGTTGAGGAGGAGGTGCAGCACGAGGATCACGGTGAAAACCACGAACGTCGACCCGAGGGTGACATTCAGGCCAAACCACAGATGCAGCAGGTTGGCCCAGAAAATGGCCGCTCCCATGTCGATGGCCGCCGTCACGGCGATGACGCCCACCAGGTTCATCCAGCCCGTGAACCAGCCCCAGACCGGGCCGCCCAGCTTTGCCGCCCAGAAATACATCGCGCCGGACGTCGGCATGGCCGAGGCCACTTCAGCCAGGCCAAACCCGATGATCGTCACCAGGATGCCGACCAGCAGCCAGCCCCAGGTAACGGCGATGGGTCCGCCGCTGTTGAACGCAATGAAGTAGGACGTCAGGCATCCGGCAAGGATGGAAATGATCGTGAAGGAGATCGCGAAGTTTGAAAAAGTGCCCATCCCGCGCGAGAACACGGAACGGTATCCGAGCTTGGCCAGTGTCCTGGCGTCGTCGTCCACTGCCGCATGCGCCTGACTACGTGCGTTGCCATTGCTGTCAACCATCGCTTTTCTCCCCGAATCAGTTCCGCGCCATTGCCCCCGTTTGTGGATTGCCTCGTGCCATCGTCGTGTCGCCGCGAGTGCGTTGTGCCCGCGGCACCGCACCCGTGACGAGTCGACGAGATGCAGCGACTCGCGGCATATCACACGACGATAAACACTGTCAAGAGAAATGTGGAATCAAGTGTCTTGATGCGATGCATCGATTCGGTCCACGGACCAGTGTTTCATCCGCGGTTTCAGGGAATGCCGCGGTCACCGCATACGACGATCGGCTACGGATTCGGCATGCGATGCGCGAAGGCGTGTCGATGCATGGCCCAACACGGATGTCACAGCAGGGGACGGACGTCCGCCTCGAAATCCTGTACGTGGTGCAGGGCTGTCTGCTCCGCGGTTTCCGCGTCGCCGCGATACAGGGCATCGAGCATCGTTTTCTGCTCGTGGACGACCTTGGCCAGTGGAGGCGTCAGCTTCGGGTAGCGGCGCATCGCCAAATAAAGGATGCGCTGCGACAGGCTCTGGTAATGGTT
The DNA here is from genome assembly GCA_964402805.1 of uncultured Rhodanobacteraceae bacterium. GTDB lineage: Bacteria > Pseudomonadota > Gammaproteobacteria > Xanthomonadales > Rhodanobacteraceae > Oleiagrimonas. The sequence goes on from CAYOEF010000040.1 coordinate 2,753, forward strand.
CAGCGTTTCCGCGAGAAAGGAATTCTTCGACGTGCGATAGATGAACTGGTGGACTTGCCAGTCCACCGAGAGCAACACCTCGGGACCGCAGCCTTCCTGTATCTTGCCGACTTCCGCGATGAGGTCGTGAACCGCCTTGCGGTCGTCATCGTTGGCACGCTCGACGGCAAGCCGCGTCGCCCAGGGCTCAAGCCGGGCGCGTACTTCGTAGATGGCGGCAAGATCGCTGATCTTGATTTCGCTGACAAACGTTCCCCGCCGACCGACGACCACGACGAATCCGTCGTGTTGCAGCCGCAACAGAGCCTCGCGAACCGGTGTCCGGCCCACGCCAAAGCGCTCCATCACTTCCGCTTCCCGAAGCAACGTGCCCGGAGGCAGCGTTGTCGTAATGATCTCCTGCTGCAGTCGGCCATAGGTTTTTTCCGCAATGGTGCCACCCCCGTTGCCGTTGGCGTCAACCGCTTGCGTGCGTTGCCATAGCGTTGCCAAGTCTCACTCCTTTCGCTTCATCGAATCAAAATCATGCCATGCATGCGGGTGCCGGTATGCGGCCGTTGCCGCGGTGTCGGTTGTCGCGTCGCCTGCGCCTGGCCATTGCGTCTTCCGGTACCGGGATGACAGGTGCCCGGTGTGCCACGAGTCGAACAGTACCCGCGTGCCGTGGTGCTTGACAGGGGAAGAACATGTTCCTAGGATCAGTATACCGTCTAGTATATTGATATGTATATCCACGAACGAGCCAGGAGCCGCAGTCATGAACCGTACCGTACGTCACCTGCTGTGCACCGCCATCGTCGCCGGGGGACTTTCCCTGGCAGCCGCCGCCAGCGCGGCCACGCCGGCATTCAACACCATCACCCCCGGCGTCATCCATGTCACCATCGAACCGTATATGCCCTACACTGCCGCGAAGGACGGCAAGCTGATCGGCATCGACAGCGACATCCTCCTGGCGATCGCCAGGAAGCTCGACCTCAAGGTCACCTACAGCGTCACCAACTTCGCCGGCATGCTGGCCTCGGTGCAATCGCGGCGTGCCGATGTGTCGATCGGCGGCATCGCCTGGACCGCGTCGCGGCAGAAACAGGGCCTGTTCACGGATCCGGTCTACTACTCGCCGCCGGCCATTGCCGTCAACAAGTCGACTACCTTCGCCAACCCGCAACAGGTCACCCTCAAGGAACTCCAGGGGAAAAAGCTGGGTACCGTGACGGGATACATCTGGGCCAAGGCGCTGCACAAGATACCCAAGGCCGAGGTCAAGCTGTACCCGAACTCCATCGGCGTGTTCTCGGACCTGTCGACCGGGCGGCTCGACGTGGGTTTTCTCGACCCGCTGCTGATCTCCTACGAGCAGCGCCAGCGGCCCAACCTGCACTTCAACATCGACTATCTGGTGCCGCCCACGGAAGCGCAGATCAAGGCACATCCGACCTACACCGCGTTCGTGCCGTACATGGTCTCCTTTTACATCCCCAGGCAGGAACCGCGGCTGGAGAAGGCGATGTCCGCGCAGATCGACGCGATGTACAAAAATGGTGAACTGGCGGCGATCCTGAAGAAGTGGGGCGCCGATCCCGCGCAGTTCCTGAAGCCCTCGCCGGCCCTGGTCGCCAACCATCAGCGTGTGGGTGTGGACCGTCCCACCGGATGGACCTTGCCGAGCGCGGGGAAATAGGCTCCACGGATGGTCGCACAAGGGGCCAGCCCCGGGATCATGCACGCGCCCAGGCCGTCGTGGTGGATGACACGCGAATGGCTGAGGTGCGTCTGCGGCCCCCGGCGCTGCACGCCCCTTGGGATGGTTCGGGCCGGGGAATGCTGATGATGAAATACACGACACGACCGGGCGCAACGAGCTACGGGCATGATATCGGCATCCTCATGCTGGACTGCCACACGCCGTTCATTCCCGGTGACGTCGGCAACGCCAGCAGCTTCGGGTTCCCGGTTCTGTACCATACGATGCCGGGCGTGACGCTGGATCGCCTGATCAACCAGGCTGATACCTCCATGGCGGACACGGTGGTGGGGGCAGCCAAGGCGTTGGAAGCGCAGGGGGTTGCGGCAATCACCAGTGATTGCGGTTACATGTTGCTGTTCCAGCAGACGGTGGCCGCGCAAGTCCGCGTGCCGGTACTTCTGTCAAGCCTGCTGCAGCTTCCGATGGTCGCATCCATGATGGGGCCCGGGCAGGCGGTTGGCATCATCTGCGCCAACCGTCAACGCCTGCCCTGGGAGTTGGTCGCACCGCTGCATGCGATGGCAAACTGCGAAATCCATGTGGTCGGCCTGGAACATTGTCCCCACTTCCGGGGGCCAATCCTGGACGAAACCGACACCTTGGACGCGCAGGCCATCGAGCAGGAGGTGGTGCATGCCGCCACCACGGCCCTGGCTGAACACCCGGACATCGGCGCGTGGTTGTTCGAGTGCTCCAATTTGCCGCCTTACGCGCACGCCGTGCAGGTCCGGACCGGAAAACCGGTATTCGATTACGTCACGATGATCAATTTCATGCGGTCGGGCGTCAGACGAGCGCCGTTTGCCGGTCACTACTGATGATTCGTACTGCCGGCTGGATCTTGCCCGGCGCGGGGAAACAAGGGTCCGCTCATTGAACCCATGGCGCGAGCTGCTTCGCGTACGCGGGAGGGAGGTGAATACGCATGTTCCACATCGAGTGGTCGCAATACTACGGGGCACTATTGGGTGGCATTGCCCACACCATGGAGTACACCGTGCTGAGTTTCATCTGCGCGGTTCTGGTGGGCCTGGTTATTGCCCTCCTGCGTATCAGTCCGGTCAGGACGGTATCCATTATCGCGGCATTCTATACCGAGGTATTCAAGAACATTCCGCTTCTGGTCATCATCTTTCTCATGTATTTTGGACTGGCGGCCGTCGGGTTCAGGTTGGGGGTGTATGCCGCCGGCGTGATCAGCATGACGGTCTTTTACTCGGCCTATTTGTCCGAGATCTTCCGCGCGGCCATTACCGGGGTTGCGCATGGTCAACGCGAGGCCGCACAGGCATTGGGCTTGTCGAAACCGTCCACGTTCCTGCGGGTCATCCTGCCGCAGGCCGCCCGCCTTGCGCTTCCTCCAACGAATACCATGCTTGTCGACCTTCTGAAGGCGACCTCGCTTCTCGTCACGATCTCCGCGGCCGAACTCATGAGCGAGGGGCAGTTGATCACGTCGGAGACATTTCGACCGCTGGAAGTCTATATCGTCATTGCGTTGATCTACCTCGTCCTGTGTTATCCGCTGTCGCAATTGCTGCTGTGGCTGGAAAACGCGATTCGCAAGGGAATTCCACTTACGTTCATCCGGCGGCGGCGCCTGCGGTATGCCCGAACGGTGCTGCAGCAACTCGAATCATTGCCGGGTCGTTGACGACGAGGTGCACGCAATATGGCTGCAGAAAAGGATATTGACCTGGCCCGGCCGCCCGTGAAGGCGTCACGGGACGACATCCACGCATCCATGGCAGGCATACCCGTGCCCAACGATACTGGCGTCGCCGTACGCATCGAAAACCTGTGCAAGTCCTTTGATGGGCGGGTCGTGCTCAGCGACATCGACCTGACCGTGGCCCGCGGTACCATCGTGAGCATCATCGGGCAAAGCGGTGGTGGCAAGACCACCCTGATGCGTTGCATCAACCTGCTGGAACGGCCCGACTCCGGCTCCATCACCCTGAACGGCAATCAACCCGTCGTTGCCGACGGAAAGGTTGTCGTCAAGAGCGTGAGAAAGCTGCGCCAAAGTGTTGGCATGGTGTTTCAGCAGTTCAACTTGTTTCCGCATTTGACGGCCATCGAGAATGTGACCCTGGCCCAGATGCATTCAGCCAACGTGGACGAAAAAAAGGCCATCGAGACGGCGGCCCGTTTGCTGAAGAGCGTGGATCTGGCGCATCGCGCATTGGCATTTCCGGATCAGATGTCCGGTGGTGAAAAACAGCGTGTGGCCATTGCGCGCGCATTGGCGCTCGATCCGACGGTACTGTTGTTTGATGAACCCACGTCGGCATTGGATCCCGAATCCACGCAGGAAGTGCTGCGCGTCATGCGCAGGTTGGCCGAGAAAGGGATGACGATGGTGCTGGTCACGCATGAGTTGGCATTTGCCCGCGACGTGTCGGATCACGTTGTCTTCATCGATGGCGGCCGGGTGGTTGAGCAGGGCCCGCCGATGGAGATATTCGACAACCCGAGGGAACGGCGAACCGCCGAATACGTGAGACGGCAGGCCGGCACCGGCCGGCAACGTGACCGGGGAGCGGACGAGGATGGTGCACATGCCCGGCAGTGAGCGACCATGAAGGTCATTGTGCTTGGAGCGGGGGTTGTCGGCGTAACCAGCGCATGGTTTCTGAACCAGGCGGGCCACGACGTCACCGTATACGAGCGCGAATCCGCGCCGGCACTGCAGACCAGTTACGCCAATGCCGGCATGATTGCATGGTCCTCGGCGGTGCCCTGGGCGGAGCCGGGGTTGTGGCGCAAGGTTCTGGCCTGGCAAACGGATCCGTTGGCGCCATTGCGGATAAAATGGGGCAGCGACGCCGCCCTGTGGCGGTTCGCCTGGAAAATAATCGCAAACGCCCGTCCCGGACCCTATGCGCGCAACTGGTCCATGCTGTTGCAGATCGGGCGTTACAGTCGCGACACCTTGCGTGATTTGCGCGAGCACACGCAGGTGCAATACGACGGCCGCCAGGCCGGCACCCTGTACCTGTTTCGGCCAGGCGTGCACGTACGCCATCTGGACCGGGTGGCCAGTTGGCTCGCCGACTATGACATCGAGGTGAGCCGCATCGATGCGGACGGGTGCGTCGCACTTGAACCGGGGCTTGCCCACGCCCGGCAGCGCCCTGCCTGCGGGATGGCGTTCCCAAGCGACGAAACCGGCGATTGCCACCGCTTCACGACCTCCCTGGCCGAGTTGTCTGCCGCCCGCGGGGTCGGGTTCCGTTATGGCGTGGCGGTGCGCCAGGTACAGGTGGATGCACGGCGCGTCAACGGGCTGGTGACGGAGCAGGGCGAGACACTGGAGGCCGATGCCTACGTCCTGGCGGCCGGCAGCCACACCGCAAGACTTCTGGCGCCGCTGGGAATCCGGCTGCCCGTCTACCCGGTCAAGGGGCATTCGCTGACGGTACCCATCACGGATCCGGATGCAGCACCGCGATCCACCTTGATGGACGAAACGCGCAAGGTTGCGATGACGCGCCTTGGCGATCGCCTGCGCATTGCGGGCATGGCCGAACTGTGTGGATACGACCTGACCCCCAACCCCCGGGCGCACCGCGTCATACAGCAGGTCGCAAACGACTGGTTTCCACGTGCCGCCGACCTCGGCGCAGGGACGTGGTGGTGCGGGCTCAGGCCGGCAACGCCGACCGGACTGCCCATCATTGGTCCGACGCAACGTGCCGGCAACCTCTACATCAACACCGGCCACGGTACTCTGGGCTGGACCCTCAGTTGCGGATCGGGACGCCTGTTGGCGAACATGGTGTCCGGCGTCAAACCCGGGATCGACGTCACCGGACTGCTGCCCCGCGTATGAGCCCGCGGGGCTTTCCGGGTCCGATGTGCATCATCCGCGGCGCGTGGCGTGGCGGGCGCATCGAACGCCGTGCCTGAAAATATCGACGCGGGGGTCCCGATCAGCGATGTGGAAGGAACGCGGTGGATATCCACGGTATCGCGGCGACCACGATCACGGCGACCAGCAGGGCGCCGAGGTAGGGCCAGATGCGGCGCATGGCTTCGTCGGGATCCGCGTGCCCGATGACGCAGGCGGCGTAGAAGCCGACACCGAAGGGGGGCGCGAACAGCCCCAGGCCCATGGCGAGGATGGCGACCATGGCGTAGTGCACTTCGTTGATGCCAAGGTTGCCGGCTATCGGGAACAGCAACGGCCCGAACAGGACGATGGCCGGGATGCCCTCGAGGACGCTGCCGAGCAGCGCGAACACCACGATGGAAATGGCGAAAAACCCGATCTTGTGACCGGGCATGTGGCCGAGGGTGGCCGCCAGGTCCTGCGAGAACCCGGACTGCGTGAGCGCCCAGGACATGGCCGTGGCCAGGCCGATGATCAGCAGGATCGCGCCAGACAACGACGCGGTTTCGATGAGCCCCGGGTAGAAGCGGCGCAAGTTGAACTTGCGGTAGACGAGCACGCCCACGAGGAGGCTGTAGACGATGCCGACGGTGGCGACCTCGGTTGCCGTTGCCACGCCTTCGACCACGGCGGCGCGGATGACCAGCGGCAGGGCGAGTGCGGGGATTGCCACGAACAGCGCCTGCAGCCGCGCCCGGCCGGAAGCACGCGCCGTCGTGTGCACCTGGCTGCGTCGTGCACGCCACGAGCACAGGATGATGAGCGCCAACGCGCCCACCGCTGCCGGGAGCAGGCCACCGGTGAACAGCGCCGAGATCGATACCCCGGTCACCGATCCGATGATGATGAGCACGAGGCTGGGCGGAATGGTTTCGCCCATCGCCCCGGATGCCGACATCAGGGCCACGAATTCGCCCGTATTCTCGTTGCGCTCGCGTACCGCCGGCAGAAGCACCGGAGCCACGGCCGCCATGTCCGCGGCCTTGGCACCGGAAATGCCCGACACTGCGTACATGGCGCCGATGAGCACGTAGGACAGGCCGGCGCGCAGGTGTCCAACGAGCGACAGCAGGAACTTGACCAGGGCTTCGGCGATGCCGGTGATTTCCATCAGCACGCCCAGGAACACGAACAGGGGTACCGCGATCAGCACGGTGTGCGACATGCCCGCACCCATGCGTCCCACCAGTACCGACAAGGGGACCTGGGTCGTGAAGACCAGGTAGGCAAGGGTGCCGAGGCCGAAGGCGAACGCGATCGGGATGCCGATCAACACGCATGCCCCCACGCCAATGACGAAAAACACGATGAGGTTCAGGTTGCCGATGGACGCCAGCAAGGGTCGTGCCAGGTACAGTGCCGCGCACACCACGGCGATGGCCACCACGGCCATCACCGTGTCACGCAACGCGCCGCGGCGCACCATCTGGATCAGCATGAGCACGATCATCAGGACCAGGCCGACCGGAAGTGCCGCCACCCGGTAGCTGTCGGAGATACCCAGTGCCGGAATGGTGATGAACGACTGCATCGCGTAGTAGGCGTAGGCAGGCTTCAGCACGGCGAGGCAGAACACGATCATCAACGCGCGCCCGAGCACGTCCCAGCGCACGCGCCAGCGTTCGCCGAGTCGGCCGGTGACGGTTTCCAGGCGCATGTGTTCGTGGCGCCGAACGGCGATCACCGCGCCGAGCATGGACAGCCACATGAACAGCAGCGAGGACAGCGCGCCGGTCCATACCAGCGGCTTGTCCAGCGCGTAGCGGAACACCACGCCCACGAACAGGATGCCGACTTCAAGCAGCACCAACAGCGTCGCCGGGACCTCGGTGCACCATCCGATCAGGCGATCAAGGATGTCCAGCCAACGCTTCATGCACGACGCCGCCCGTTTTTTCGGCCGGCGTCACCAGGCGCCTCGTTCAAGCCAGTGCGCCGGTGTATTTTTCAAGCAGATCCCACGCCTTGTCACCGTAGGTCTTCTTCCAGTGCGCGTAGAATCCGGCCTTGCGGAGCGCATCGCGGAAGGGCTGGGTATCGGGATCGTTGAAGGCCAGCCCCTGCTTTTCCAGCTTGCCGCGCAGCGAGTCGTTGAGCTTGGCGACGTCGGCACGTTCCTGCACGCCGGCTTCGTTGAAGTTCTTGGCGATGATGTCGCGCACGTCCGCTGGCAGGGATTCCCATGCCGGCTTGTTGGCGAGAAACCAGAAGCCGTCCCACATGTGGTTGGTCATCGAACAATACTTCTGCACTTCGTAGAGTTTTGCCGTTTCGATGATCGCCAGCGGGTTTTCCTGGCCGTCCACGACCTGCGTTTGCAGCGCCGAGTAGACCTCGGCAAAGTTGAGGCTGGTCGGCGCGGCCTTGAGTGCCTCGAACATCGACGTCCACAGCGGGCTTACCGGCACGCGGATCTTGAGTCCGTGCAGGTCCTTGGGGGTACGAATGGGATGCGTGCTGGTGGTGATTTCGCGAAAGCCGTTGTCCCAGATCTTGTCGAACGCCGTCAGGCCGTATTTGTCGATGGATGAGCGTATGAATGCGCCCAGTTCGCCGTCCATCGCGGACCAGACCGTGTCGTAGTCCTTGAACGCAAAACCGATGCCGTTGATGGACGCGACGGGTACCAGCGTGGACAGGATCAACCCCGACAGCGTGAAAAACTGGATGGCGCCGGAACGCAGTTGCCCCAGTACCTGGGTGTCGCCGCCAAGTACGTTGTTGGGATAGATCTGGATCTGGAACTCGCCATTGGTCGCCTTCTTGACCCGGTCCGCCGCCTCTTTGGCGCGGATGTTCATCGGGTGGGTCGACGGGAGGTTGTTGGCGTACTTGAGTGTTCGCGTCGCCGCGAACGCCCTGGTGCTGAACAGGGGTCCGCTGATGGCTGCACCGGCCGTGACGGCCGCTGCGCCCTTGAGAAATCTTCTGCGTCCCAGATGCGTCATGTCTGTGTCTCTCCGCGCGATTTGGATGCTGGATCCCCGGCTCGAGAGTAAAGAGCACCTGTATGAAAATCAAGCGCCTGTAGTGGGTCACTCGGGTACGTCCGCGACCCCTCCGTGTTCATCGCAGGCAGTGCGTGGCAACGAGCACACGCCGCCCCGGATATCGCACCCGGAGCGGCGGTGGAACGGTGTGCATTCAGTTCATTTGGACAGGGCCACCGACTGTGGCGTCATCGCCATTTTCACGGCACCGCTCGTGTTGCCGCCGAAGTATTTGTCAAACAACTTCGCATATTCGCCGTCTTTTCTGATTTGGGCCAGGCCGGCATTGATGGTAGCTACAAGCTCCGGGTTCTTCTTGCTCACGGCAATGCCGTAATAACCGCCGGACAGGAGCCCACCGACAATCTTGTAGCCAGGGTGCTTGTTCATGAACTGGATGTTGGTGGCGTTGTCGAAACACACCGCGTCCGCCGCGCCACTGGCGAGCGATTGATAAACGCCGCCGAGATTCTGGAACTGCTTGACGTAATGCGGGTCGATCCCGTGGCTGAGCAGGTAGGTCGATCCGGCGGTTGCCTTTTTCGCGGCCACGACGTGCCCCTTGAGATCGGCAAAGCTGTTGATCGGGGAATCCTTCTTGACCAGGATCGAAAGTCCCGAGTGGAAGTACGGCTGGCTGAAATCCACCCGCTGCAGGCGTTTTTTGGTAATGAACATGCCGGACACGGCAACGTCGATGGCACCGGATTGCAAACTCGGAATAATGCCGTTGAATTGCATGGGCTTGATTTTGATGTTCATGTCCTCGGCCTTGGCGATGGCGTGGATCATGTCGATGTCAAAGCCCGTCATCTTGCCCTCTTTCTGGATGTCGAAAGGCGGGAAGGTCACGTCGGATCCGATCAGGATTTCCGGCTTGGCCTGGGTATTGGCCGCCGTTGCGGTGCCGGCGAATGACGCCAATGCGAGGGCCGCCAGCAAAGGCGTGAAAAACGTCAGGAACGATTTGGTCTTCATGGAAGCATCTCATGTAAATCCGGGTATGGTGGATGCGATTCGGGCATGCGTAACCGCCCGTCACGCGCATGGACGCGCACCACCGCACGTCGGCGGTCCCCCATGTCGGCACAGGGTTCCAGGCATCCGTACCGACAATGGCGCGCCGGCCGATTATGCCAGTTCGACCCGGTTGCGGTACTGCTCGAGTGCTTCGGGATTGGCCAGCGCGTCGGTATTTTTCACCGGTCGGCCGTGAATGGTTTCACGCACGGCGATTTCGCTGATCTTGCCGGAGATGGTGCGCGGGATGTCGGTAACCTGGGCGATTACCGCGGGAACGTGGCGAGGCGTCGTATTGGTGCGGATTTGCGTTTTTATGCGTGAACGCAAGTCATCATCCAGCGTGACGCCATCGCGCAGGCGTACAAACAACACCACGCGTTCATCCCCCTCCTGTTTCTGCCCCACCGCAATCGATTCAAGCACCTCCGGAACCTGCTCCACCTGGCGGTAGATTTCAGCGGTGCCGATGCGCACGCCTTGCGGGTTGAGGGTCGCGTCGGAGCGCCCGTAGATAATGACCCCGCCGTGCGGGGTGATCTCGATGTAATCGCCATGGCTCCACACGCCGGGCTGTTTGGCGAAATATGCATTGCGGTAGCGCTCGCCATTGCGGTCGTTCCAGAATCCAATGGGCATGGACGGAAACGGCTTCAGGCATGATAGCTCGCCGGGCTCGCCGCGGACCGGGTTGCCGGCCCAGTCGAGCGCCTCGACGGCCATGCCCAGGCCACGGCATTGCAGCTCGCCGCGATAGACCGGCAACACCGGGTTGCCCAGGGCAAAGCAGGAGATGATGTCCGTTCCACCGGAAATGGACGACAGCATCAGCGTTTCCTTGACGTCACGGTAGACGTAGTCGAACGATTCCGGCATCAAGGGTGAACCCGTGGAAAGAATGGTCGTGAGTTTCTCCAACCGGTGCGTCTCGTGCGGCTTGATGCCGGCCTTTTCACTGGCGGCAAGCCATTTGGCACTGGTGCCGAAAATCGAGATGCCCACTTCATCGGCCAGATCCCACAGGGCGGCAGGCGTCGGCCACATGGGCGAGCCGTCGTAAAGAATCAACGTCGCGCCAACCGCAAGGCTGGAAACCAGCCAGTTCCACATCATCCAGCCGCAGGTCGTGAAGTAGAAGATGCGGTCTTCGCGCTTGAGGTTGGTGTGCAGCACCAGCTCCTTGAGGTGCTGCAGCAACGTGCCGCCGGCGCCATGCACAATGCATTTGGGCACGCCCGTGGTACCCGAGGAATACATGATGTACAGCGGGTGGTTGAAATCGGTCGGCTCGAAGGTGAGGGTGGGGTTGCCATCGCCGGTGAACCCGGGCCACGTTACCGCGTTGGGCAAGCCCTCCAGCGACGGTTCCGTGCCGGCGTAGGGGACGACGACGAGCTTCCGGATGGACGGGATCCTGTCCAGTACGCCACGGATTTTCGCCAGGCAATCGAATGACTTGCCGTGGTATGCGTAGCCGTCCGCGGTCACCAGCACCTTGGGTTCGATCTGGCCGAAACGGTCGACGACGCCGTTGATGCCAAAGTCGGGCGAGCACGACGACCATACGGCGCCCAGGGAGGTCGTGGCGAGCATCGCGATGACGGTTTCCGGCAGGTTGGGCATGAAGCCGGCCACCCGGTCGCCCTTGCCCACGCCGGCATCCTTGAGGCCGCGCGCCATGCGCGCCACTTCCACGTGCAGTTGCGCGTACGTATATTCGCGCCTGGTGCCGGTTTCGTTGCGAAATACGATGGCCAGCCTGTCATCGTGGAAACGCAACAGGTTTTGCGCGAAATTGAGTCTTACGCCGGGATAAAAATGCGCTCCCGGCATCTGGTCCGGATTTTCAAGCACCGGCTCGAAGTCACCCGAAGCGCGAATGCCGCAAAAATCCCAGACCAATGGCCAGAACTTTTCCGGATGCAGAATGGAAAAATCATACAGTGATGTATAACCGTCGATGTCCGGGTTGCCGGTCTGTTCCCGTGCAAAGCGGATGAAGCGGCTCATGTTGGCGTGTTCGGCCCGCTCCGAGCTTGGCTTCCAGATCGGTTCGGTGCTCATCACAGGTACTCCATGGTTCGGCATCATGATACTGCCGGCCCCTAATCGACCACTACCGGCCACCACTGGCCGGCGTTCTTGCGGGGGATTATCCCAATGCCGCTTCCAGTTCCGGAATGAGGGTGAACAGGTCGCCCACGAGGCCGA
>CAYOEF010000041.1:0-8254 GCA_964402805.1 uncultured Rhodanobacteraceae bacterium
CAGGCGAGGCCGAAGGTCATGGGCCACATCGAACCGGTGCGCGCCCAGTTCATCAATGCATCCACACTGGTGGTGGCAAAACCGTGGCGCATGACCGGGTTGTCTTCAGCCGGACGCAGGATGTCATCGACGAGATTGAGCGGTGTCGGGTTGTTCATGACCCGATCGATGGCGGAGATCACTCCCATTCGAGGGCTCCCTTCTTCCATATCCAGGCGTACCCGACCACCAGCAACGCGAGGAACAGCACCATTTCGACCAGGGCGATGATTCCGATCTTGTCGAACGACACGGCCCACGGAAACAGGAATGCCACTTCCAGGTCAAACAGGATGAACACGATCGCGATCAGGTAATAGCGTACGTCGAACTTCTGACGCGCATCCTCGAACGGCTCGAAGCCGCATTCGTAGGGGGAAATCTTCTCCGGATCCGGACGTCTCGGGGCAAGTACGAGGCCGATGACCAGAAGCGCCCCACCGATACCGATGGCAACCGCGATAAACAAGACGACAGGCCAATATTGGGCTAACACGTTTGCCGATCCTCCGTACGCGAGCACACAAGTGTGGCCTTCCGGTGCCCGCGGATACGAGCCGCCTGGCGGTCCGATGTGTGTGGTGGTGCCCAGGGGGGGACTCGAACCCCCACAACCAGTGGTCGCTACCCCCTCAAGGTAGTGCGTCTACCAATTCCGCCACCTGGGCAATACCAGAAACTCAATTGTTCGATTTTGGCACCGGCTTCCCTGCGTCCTTGCCGGCCGCAGGTGCCTGTGTCCCCTTGCCCGCCGCTTGCGTCGCGCTCGGGACTTCTGAATTTACCGCGTTGTTCGAGGCCGGTACAGCCCCGGCCGGCGCACCCCCTTGGGCCTGCGACGGTGCCGACGGAACTTCCGACGCAGCCTTTCCGGCGGCCGGCGCCTTCTCGCCACTGGTCTTGCCGGGCGCCTGCGCCGGTGTGGTGACGCCCGACATCACGCCCAGGTCGCTGACCGGTTTGGGCGCGCCGGTGTGGGCAAGGTAAATGCCCATGCCCAGGCTGAGCAGGAAGAACACCACCGCCAGGGCGCTGGTCGTACGGCTCAGGAACGTGGCAGAACCCGTGGAGCCGAACATGGCGCCGGAGGAACCGCCTCCGAAGCTGGCGCCAGCGCTTGCCCCCTGGCCACGCTGCAGGAGGATCAGCACGATCATTGCCGCCGCGATGAGGATATAGATGACGCTGAAAATGACAAACATAAATCAGTCCGCGGCGCCGGTTGGCGACTGTTCCGCTGCACGACAAATGGCCAGGAAATCGGCCGCCACCAGGGAGGCGCCGCCGATCAGGCCACCATCCACATCCGGCTGCCGGAAAAGCTCGGCTGCATTGCCGGGCTTGACGCTGCCCCCGTAGACGATGCGGGTCAACTGCGCAATTTTAGCATTGTGTTTCGCCAGATGGCTACGGATGAAGGCGTGAACCTGTTGCGCCTGCCCCGCTGATGCGGTGCGTCCGGTGCCGATGGCCCAGACGGGCTCGTACGCCACGACGCCGCTGGCAAAGCTCTCGATGCCACACGCACGCAGGACGGCGTCCAGCTGCGTCGCGATCACCTGTTCGGCCTGTCCGGCATCACGCTGCGCGAGGGTTTCCCCCACGCACAACACCGGCGTCAGCCCCGCACACTGTACGGCGGCGAACTTGCCGGCAATGCAGGTATCGGTTTCGCCATGGTACTGGCGCCGTTCGGAGTGTCCCACGAGTGCCCACGCACATCCGACGTCACGCAGCATTTGCGCCGAAACCTCGCCGGTGTAGGCCCCCGCTTTCGCGTGTTCGCTCGCGTCCTGGGCGCCAATCCCCATGACCGCGCCATGCCGGGCGGCAAGCTCGGAGATGTACGGAAACGGCGGGAAAATGACCACCTCCACCCCTGATGGCAGGTCGCGCGCAATGGCACCGGCCAGCGCTTCGGCCTGCGCCCGATCGCCATGCATTTTCCAGTTTCCGGCTACCAGCATCGTTCGCATGGATACTTCACGCTGTTGCAACGAACTCTTTAGCGTACTGTGAACCATCGTGTCGCGCAATTCGATACGCTGCTACCCTTGCCCGCACCGCCAACGAACAGACCCAACCCATGCCCCACCGAGCCCTCGTCACCGGTGCGTCCGCAGGCATCGGCGCCGCCTTCGCCCGAGAGTTGGCGGCCGCCGGTTGCGACCTGGTGCTCACCGCACGGCGCGAGGAACGCCTGCGGACGCTGGCGACCGAACTGCGCGACAAATTTTCCAGCGACGTGCTGGTATTGCCCGCTGATCTGGCGCGGCCCGACACGGTCGTGCAGTTGTTGCAGTGGCTGGAGCAGCACGACGTCGTCCCCGACATTCTCGTCAACAATGCCGGCTATGGCGTACCAAACTACCTGCACGACCACCCCTGGGAGGTCCATCGCGACTTCATCCAGGTCATGATGACCGCGCCGACGGAGTTGGCGTACCGTTTGCTTCCGGGCATGCAGCAACGCGGGTTTGGGCGCATCATCAACGTGGCGTCGCTGGCGGGCCACCTGCCCGGCTCACGTGGGCATACGCTCTACGCTGCAGCCAAGAGCTACCTGATCCGTTTTTCGCAATCACTGGCGCTGGAAAACAGCAGCCACGGCATTCACGTTTGCGCGCTGTGCCCCGGTTTCACCTACAGCGAGTTCCACGACATCACGGGTACGCGCAAGCTGGTGTCCCGCATGCCACGCTGGATGTGGATGGATGCCGGGCGCGTGGCGCGCGAAGGGCTGGCCGCGGTCGAGCGTGGCCGCATCGTGTACATCCCCGGACGCATCAACCGCCTGGTCAAGACCGCTACGAAACTGTTGCCCGATCGCCTGGCGATGCGCGTATCTGACAAGCAGTCCAGGCACTACCGCGCGCGCGACCCGCACCACGGGTGACCATCGACATGGCAGGGATGTCACGGGACTTCCGGCCCGTCGAGCTGGCGTTCGTACCGCCACGCGTCCGCCCCATCCTCGTAATAATGTTGGTAGCGCCCGAAGCACCGGAAGCCGGCGTGCTCGTACAAGGTTGTCGCGGCGCGGTTGTCCATCCGCACTTCCAGCCGGAGGCGGTTGCAGCCACGCGCCCTGGCCACAGCCTCGACGTGCATTAGCAATGCACTCGCCACGCCGCTGCCGCGGGCCTGTGGCGCGGTAGCCAGGGAATACAGCCGCGCCACGCGCGCCGATCGGCGGAAAAACACGACGGCGCACCCAAGCAGTGACCCGTCATCAGCCACCAGTACGCATGCGGACGTGCTGTCCAGATGGCGGCGATACTGCCGGCGGCTGAGTCGATCCGTCGCGAAGCATGCCTCTTCCAGCGCCAGTAGCGCGCCAAGGTCACCGTGGCCGGCACGGCGTATCACACAATTGGCGCAATCTTTTCGCACGTTGCCGGCACCTTGACGCAGCCCATGATCGGCACAGGGTAGGCGTCCGGCGTGCGCAATCCAAGCTGCCACTGGTCGAGCCCATGCGGGGCGGCAGCAAGGCATGTCGGAGGGCTTCGCACTTGTGGCAAACTTCGCTCCGGACTTTCCCGCGACATACGTCAATCCCTGACTTTCGAGCGATCACATGACCCGCCTGGTTGTTGTCGTGGAAAAACTCTCCGACTGGGGAGCGTATTACCCGTCGGTGGATGTCATGGATGCCATGACCTACCTGCGCGAGCCGGTGAACGGGGGCCCCGGCGAGCGAACCCGGGTCATCAACCTGTGCCACAACTACAAGTATCTCGGCACCGGCTATTACGTGTCATTGCTGGCCGAGGCGCGCGGCCACCGCGTGATGCCATCGGTGCGCACCATCAACAACCTGCGGCGGCGTTCCCTGTACGGCATCGACGTGGAGGACATCAGCGCCAGCCTCACGCACTTCCTGCCCGCCGGCGGACGCGACACGACGGAATTGGGCATCCTGGTCTACTTTGGCGAAACCGCGTATCCAACCCTGGCCAACCTCGCCCGACAGGTATTTGATTCCTTCCCCTGCCCGTTGCTGCGCGTACGCTTCGAGCGCAACCGCTCGTGGCGAATCAGTTCGGTCAAGCCGGCTGCGCTCAATACGCTCAACGACGCACAACAGGACGCGTTTGCGACCAGCCTGGACCGTTTCTCGCACAAGTTGTGGCGCAAGCCCCGCACGCGCCGCCATTATCGTTACGACCTGGCCATGCTGGTGGATCCGATGGAGAAATTGCCGCCATCGGACAAAGGCGCCCTGCGGGCCTTCATCGCCGCCGGCAAGGGCCTCGGCATTGAAGTGGACCCGATCGGCAAGAACGACTACCAGCGTCTGGCGGAATACGACGGCCTGTTCATCCGCGAAACGACCGCGACGGACGACCATACCTATCGTTTTGCCCATCGCGCCGAAAGGGAAGGCATGGTGGTCATTGACGATCCGCTGTCCATCCTGCGCTGCACCAACAAGATCTTCCTCAACGACCTGCTCGTGGCCCACAAACTGGCCATCCCGCGCACGGAAGTCCTTTACCGCGGCGATACCAAAGGCGCCCACACGGCTGCCGAAAAGCTGGGCTTCCCCCTGGTGCTCAAGATCCCGGATGGCTCGTTTTCGCGTGGCGTCATCAAGGTCGACGACGCCACGATGCTGACCGAGGCGGCGGCGCGATTGTTCCAGCACAGCACGCTGTTGCTGGCGCAGGAGTTCATTTACACGCCGTTCGACTGGCGTATCGGCATCCTCGGCAACCAACCGCTGTTTGCCTGCAAGTACTTCATGTCACGCGGGCATTGGCAGATCTACAACCACGGCGCGAAGGGCGCACCCGAATCGGGTGGATTCGAAAGTGTTGCCCTGTCCGCGGTCCCTGCGGAGGTGGTGCGTCTGGCCCTGAAGGCCACCCGGCCGATTGGAGACGGCCTGTACGGCGTCGATCTGAAGCTCCGCCCCGGCGGCCACCCGGTGGTGATCGAGGTCAACGACAATCCTTCCATCGATTCCGGCGTCGAGGATGGTGCGGAGGGCCCGGACCTCTACCGACGCATCATGGCCGAGTTCCTGCGCCGCATGGAAGTCAAGCACCAGAGCCGGACCGCGGGCAATGCGCTGCGTGTCGCGCCGGTTTCCCCGCCAGTCGGCGATGGCGAAAGCGCCCTTGCAGGCATCCCCGCCGAATTCCAATCCCGCGACGACTGACCCTCACCCCGGTACCGCCAGACCCGGCGTCGGCGGCCCGTTCGACCAGCCGCCCGCCGTGGCCCGGACTACGCCGGCTCCAGCGCTATTTCTTCTTCGGAAGGTACAGGTCCGTCACGGTACCTTCCTGGATTTCCGCCGCCAGGCCGATCGACTCGCCCAGGGTGGGATGCGGATGGATGGTGAGAGCGATATCGGCCGCTTCGCAATCCATCTCGATGGCCAGTGCGAGTTCGCTGATGAGATCGCCCGCGTTGACGCCGACGATGCCGGCCCCGACGATGCGCTGCGTTTCCTTGTTGAAGATGAGCTTGGTGAAGCCCTCGGTACGATCGATGCCCAGCGCGCGTCCCGACGCCGCCCACGGAAACCGGGCGACTTCAACAGCCAGGCCCTGTTCCTTCGCCGCACGTTCGGTGATGCCAACCCATGCCAGCTCCGGATCGGTGAAGGCGACGGAAGGGATGACGCGCGCGTCGAAATGACTCTTCTGCCCGGCACACACCTCAGCCGCGACATGCGCCTCGTGCGTCGCCTTGTGAGCAAGCATCGGCTGGCCGACGATATCCCCGATCGCAAAGATGTGTGCGACGTTGGTGCGCATCTGCGTGTCGACGTCGATCAGGCCGCGTTCGGATACCGCCACACCGGCCTTGTCCGCGCCGATCCGGTTACCGTTGGCAGCGCGTCCGACCGCCACCAGGACACGGTCGTAAATTTTCGCATCGGGAATCGATTCACCCTCGAATTCCACTTTGATGCCGTTCTTCTGCGCCTTGGCCTCGAGCACCTTGGTGCGCAGATGGACCCCTTTCAGGCGCTTGCCGAGCCGTTTCGCCAATGGCTTGACCAGGTCGGCGTCGGCGCCAGGCACGAGCTGGTCGGCCAACTCCACCACGGTGATCTCGCTGCCCAGCGCCGCGTACACGGTCGCCATTTCGAGACCGATGATGCCGCCCCCGACGACCAGCAACTTGCCCGGTATGTCGGCCAGGTCCAGGGCATCGGTGGAATCCATCACACGCGGATCGTCCCAGGGGAATCCGGGCAGTTTCAGCGCCTGGCTGCCCGCCGCGATGATGGCCTGCTCGAAGCGGACCAGACGCGCGCCATCGGCGGTCTCGACCTGCAACTCGTGTGGCGAGACGAACGACCCCGCGCCCGTCACGACAGTCACCTTGCGCTGCCGCGCCATGCTGGCCAGGCCACCCGTGAGCTGGCCCACGACCTTGTCCTTGAAGCCACGCAGCTTGCCCAGGTCGACCTTCGGTGGCGCAAACGTCACGCCATGGGGTGCCATGGCGGCGGCCTCCTCGATGACGGCCGCCGCATGCAGCAATGCCTTGGAAGGGATGCAACCCACGTTGAGGCACACCCCGCCGAGGGTGTCGTAGCGTTCGACCAGGACCGTGTCCATGCCCAGGTCGGCGGCCCGGAACGCCGCGCTGTACCCGCCGGGTCCCGATCCGAGGACAACGACCTGACACGTGACGTCCGCCGTTTTGCCGCTCTGCGCTGCCCCCTGCGGCACGGGAGCCGCCTCGCGCGCCGCAGGGGCAGGCGCGGCGACAGGTGCCGATGCGGCGGGCGCGGGTGTGGCCACGACCGGGGGCGGAGCACTGTCACGCGACGCGGCAGCCTCCGTCGATGCCGCGTCCAGCACAACGATGATCGTGCCCTCAGACACCTGGTCGCCTTCGGATACCTTCACCTCGCGGACCGTCCCGGCCGCGGTGGATGGGACCTCCATGGTCGCCTTGTCCGACTCCAGCGTCACCAGGCCCTGGTCCTTCTCGACCACGTCGCCCACCGCGACCATGACCTCGATCACCGGCACGCTGTCCATGCCGATGTCGGGAATCTTCACCTCGATCGTGTTCGCCATCACCGACCCCCTACACCAGCAACCGGCGCAGGTCGCCCAGCACCCGCGTGAGATACGCCACGAAACGCGCGGCAGCGGCCCCATCGATCACGCGATGGTCATAGGACAACGACAGCGGCAACATCAGGCGTGGCTGGAATGCCGCGCCATCCCAGACCGGTGTCATGCGGCTGCGTGAAACCCCGAGGATGGCCACTTCCGGCGCATTGACGATCGGCGTGAACTTGGTGCCACCGATACCCCCAAGGGAACTGATGGAAAAACAGCCACCGGACATGTCCGCGGGACCGAGTTTCTTCTGTTGCGCCTTTTTTGAGATGTCGGCGAGTTCGACGGCCAGTTCCAGCAGGCCCTTTTGATCACAATCGCGGATCACCGGGACAACAAGTCCATCGGGCGTGTCCACGGCGATGCCGATGTGGAAATACTTCTTGAGGATCAGCTTCTCCCCACCCGCATCCAGTGACGCGTTGAAGTCGGGGAATTGCTTGAGCGCGGCGACACAGGCCTTGATCAGGAACACCAGCGGGGTAACGCGGATATCCGGGTTTTCCTTGCCGAGTTGCTTGCGGAACGCCTGCATGTCGGTGATGTCCGCCTCGTCATGCTGCGTAACGTGCGGAATCATCACCCAGTTGCGTGCCAGGTTGGCGCCCGAAATCTTCTTGATGCGCGAGAGTGGTTTTTCCTCCACGGCGCCGAACCGCGAAAAGTCCACGTTGGGCCACGGCAGCAATTCCAGGCCGGCGACCCCACCGCCGGAACCGCTCGCCGGGCGCGCACCGGATGCCAACGCATGCTTGATATAGCCCTGCACGTCCTCGCGCACGATGCGCCCCTTGCGCCCGCTACCCCGCACTTGGCGAATGTCCACCCCGAGTTCGCGCGCAAACGCCCGTACCGCGGGGCTGGCATAAGGCGCCTCACCCGGTACGTGTACTTGTCCGGGTTCCACCGGCGGATGGCTGGGACCGCGCTCGGCAGGCACCCCTCCCGGTGGTTCGGCGGCAGGTACTGGCGTTGTCGCGGGGGTCTCGTGCGCCGGCTCGACTGTCGCACTTGCATTGGCGGACGCAGCCGCTGCATCCACGTCATCGCCGGAAGAGGCGGCAGGCGGCGCGGATTCGGCCGGACCGGGAGCCGGTGCGGCCGGCGGGGCAGTC
>CAYOEF010000041.1:8354-14600 GCA_964402805.1 uncultured Rhodanobacteraceae bacterium
GGCAGGCGGCGCGGATTCGGCCGGACCGGGAGCCGGTGCGGCCGGCGGGGCAGTCTCGGCGCCTGCCGACTCTTCCACCATGGCGATGACCGTGCCTTCCGATACTTCGTCACCCTCATGCACCTTGAGTTCGACGACCTTGCCGGCAAACGGTGCCGGGACTTCCAGCGTCGCCTTGTCTGATTCAAGTGTCACCAACCCCTGGTCCTTGCTGACCGTGTCCCCCGGTGCGACCATGATTTCAATGACGGGAACACCCTCAAAGTTACCAATGTCGGGGACTTTGACTTCTCTGGCTGCGGCCATCAGGGCCTCCTTGACTGTGTGGGACTAACGCCGACGTGCCGCGTCGGCGCAGGCGACGCAAGACCGATGAGCGTCAATCATAATGCCTAAGGGAATGTCTGCTAAAGGAACCGTGACCAACTTCCCCAACGGATCCAGCCAGCCCCGTCCATCGGGTGGACGGCGATCCATGAACGGGCTCAAGACCGCAATCGTTCGATCATGGACGGCCACGATAATGCTCGTGGGTATTGCCCCGGGCGCCACTCTGGCCGGGGCGCCACCCGGCCGCCACGCCCCGACGCCCGCGCAAATGATCAACCAGTTCCAGGAGAACAAGGGAGTATACCCGGGCTACCGGCGCAACCACGCCAAAGGCGTGTGCATTTCCGGTTATTTCATCGCCAGCGGCAAGGCCGCCCCCTACTCGATTGCCCGAGTGTTCGCTCCAGGCCGGTACACGCCGGTGATCGGACGCCTGTCCATCCCGGGCACCAACCCGTGGGCGTGGGATGGAAGCACCCCCATCCGCGGGATGGCACTGAAGTTCGAGCTGGGCGATGGCGAACAATGGCGCACCGCGATGAATGCCGTCCCCGCCTTTCCGGTATCCACGCCGGCCGCCAATTACGCGTTCGTGAAACTGCAACAACCCGATCCTGCGACAGGCAACCTCGATCGCAAGAAGCTTGCCGCGTTTTTCGCCACGCACCCTACCGCAAACGCCTTCCGCATCTGGGATATGACGACCCCGCCATCGGCCAGTTTTGCCACCGAACGGTACAACAGCCTCGATTCGTTCCTATTGGTGGACGCACGCGGAACACGGCGGGCCGTCCGCTGGAGCATGGTTCCGCATGCAACGGACAAGGCACCGGCTCCGCCCGACAAGCCCGATTATCTCGCGACCGACCTGCACCGACGCCTCGCCCAGGGTCCGATCAGGTGGACGCTGTCGATCACGTTCGCCAACCCGGGGGACCGGATCAACGATGCGGCGATCGCCTGGACGGGGCCGCATCGCCACGTCGATGCCGGTACCTTGGTCATCGATGCCTGGCAGGCGCAAAAGGACGGGGCGTGCCGCGACATCAATTTCAATCCGCTGGTGTTGCCGCGGGGAATCAAGCCGTCCGACGATCCCTTGCTGCCGTTTCGCGCGGCCGTGTACAAGGTATCCCACGAGCGCCGTGTCAGCGAACAAAAACGACTGCACGACGCCGCGTCGGTAGCGGCCGGACCGCGACGCGGCGAATAACCGCGAGCGCGTTGCCATGGCCGGCCGCGAATCCGTGTGATGCGACCAGTGGGTCAAAGCGCCGTCATGCGCCGTTCACCAGTGAGCTACCAGGAGTAACCGCCGCTCGATTTCTGTGTCGGCGTCGCCTGCAGGGCCGCTGCGGCCTTCGCGGCATCCTTGTGCACTGTCGACAGGTCGCTGGATTTCAAACCCGTGTTGGCATCGGCCAGGGCCTGCTTGAGCTTGCCCTGCAGGGCCGCATCTCCCTTGGCGTCGTTGAGCGCGCCATTGCCCTGCCCCTTGCAGGGATTGCCCGCCGACCCGTCAAAGCCCGTACCGTTGCTTCCAACAATGCAGTTGATCACATGGTGCAGGTGCATGTGTGCCTTGGCAACCGTCCCTGCGCCCTGCGCCATCATTGCATGCGCATGTGCGGTGCTGACCTCCTTGCTGGCGCTTCCCTGCGCGTACGCCGCAACCGCAAAACCACCAGCCAGGGCGACCGCAGCCGCCAACGCAAGAATCTTGTTCATCGTGGCCTCCATGAATCCGCAATCACCGTCCCCGGGCCCACGGACGGTATCAACAGCGAGGCGTCATGGCCGACGTGTCGGCGACCACGCGTCCGGTTGCGACTGGAAACACGTCTCGCAAACCCGGGGCTGCCAGTATTTGCGCGCGTTTTCGCACTGTCAAGAATCTGTACTGCATTGGTACACTTTTGGCCGATCGACTGCGTTCCCACGCCCATGGTGACGCATGTCCGGACATGGCGCACGTCACCTGTGTAGACTTGTAGCCGGTGTTTTCCACCGCGAGGTTCCCATGATCAAGCGTACTTTGGTTGGTTACGATGGATCCGAATCTTCGCAACGCGCGTTCCGTTTCGCCCTGGACATCATGCGCGCCACCAGCGGCCACGTGCACGTATTGTCGGTGCTGCAGGTGACGGGTGGCGGCGGCGACGTCGGTGCCACCATGATGACGGACGAGGGCGACGACCACACCCGTGAACTGAAGGCCGAACTGGCGGCGCTGGCTCCCGACGATGGCGAACTGTACGACATCGAAGTCGTGTACGGCTCCCCGGGCGATGCCATCCTGTCGCAGGTGCGCGAGCATGGCGCCGAGCACGTCGTCATTGGCCACACCGGGCGGGGCGCACTCCTGCGTTGGCTGGTCGGCTCGGTATCCAGTGACATCATCGCGCGTTCGCACGTACCGGTGACCGTGGTTCGCTGAACGCAGGCCCGACAGGCCGATTCACACGCCCGCCCGACGCGCCTATCATGGTGCGCATCCGCCGCTGCGCGGCGTTGCCTGCGTCCATCGAACGCATGTGAGGAAGGCTCTCCATGGCTGAAGGTCCGCAACTGCGCTGGTCACTCGACAACATCGATTTTGCCGGCATCGACGCCGAACGCATGCGCGCGCGCGATGACCTGATGTGCCTTTTATGCGCCTCCGCATTCGTCGAAAGCGGATCCGACCTGTATACGCACAACCTCGTGCGCCACTATGCCGGTGACGACGAAGTGCAGGGCTGGCTGCGCGACCACTGGGAACACGAGGAATTGCAGCATGGCCGGGCACTGGCCGCCTACGTGTGCCGGGTATGGCCGGACTTCGACTGGCAGGCGGCATTCGAGAGCTTTTTCGCCGAATACTCGAAGGTGTGCACCGACGCGGAATTGGAACCGTCGCGAACCCTCGAAATGGCTGCCCGTTGCGTGGTGGAAACCGGGACCGCGACGCTCTATCGCGCCGTCCATGAACATGCCGACGAACCCGTCCTGAAAGACCTCGCGCACCACATCAAGGACGACGAGGTCCATCACTACAGCTATTTCTATCGTTACTTTCGCAAGTACCAGGGCGATCCGTCGGAACACGCCGGGCGCATGCAGGTCCTCGCCGCAGTGGTCCGGCGCCTGCGCGAAATGGGCAACGAGGACGCGGACATCGCGTTGCGTTACGTATTCAAGTTCCGTCATCCCGAGTATCTGGCGGACAAGGCGACCTTCCGCCGCCACAGCAAGCGCATCTATGCCTTCGTGCGCCACAACGCGGCTGCGGGCATGACGGTGAAAATGCTCCTCAAGCCACTGGACCTGCCACCGCCTGTGAACGCGCGGCTGCAGCCGCCACTGGTCTGGGCCCTGAACCGGTTCGTGCTGCACTGACCCGCGAGGCAACCGGCCCATGATCACCACCTCCGCCAGCGCATTCCGCGAGGCATTCGCCGCGCTTCAGCCAACTGATCGCGCCACCGCGCGCGCCGCCTTCCTGGTGGCACCATCGGCCATGGTACTGGCCGCCGAGTCCGCCAGCGACAATCGCTACATGGACCTGGCCGACACGCCGGACCCGACACGCGCCGCGGCCCAGCACGCGGCCCTGGCCGAGGCATTGCGCGAGGACCTGCCGATCATCGTGTTTCCGGGTGATCCACGCCTGCCCGACGGAATCTTTCCCAACAACGTATTCGGCACGGCGGCGGGACGCCTGGTCATCGGCCGAATGCACCATCCGGTGCGCCAGGCGGAGGCCGGGCGCCAGGACATCCGCGCATTTTTCACGGACGTGCTGGCCTATGAACCGCGCGACCTGTCCACGCACGACGATCTGGTGGCGGAACTGACCGGGTCGATCATTATCGACCGCGCGCGCGGCGTCGGATTTTGCGGCCTTGGCCAGCGTTGCGACCAGGCCGGGGCGGAGGCCATGCATGCAGCTTTCGGGCTCAAGCTGACCTACTGCTTCGAGCTTGCCGAGGGCGAATACCACACCAACGTGGTGATGGCACTATTGGCCAGTCGCGCCGTCATTCTCGCCGCGGACGGGTTTGCCGACCCCGCCGTCCCCACGACGATCGCACACGCCTACGGCAACCGGGCGATATGGTTGAGCCCGGAGCAAAAGCGCGCGTTCGCCGGCAACGCCATTACGCTGGTTCCGGACCGGGTATGGCTGAGTGCGCGCGGTGCGGCCGCATTGACGGCGGACCAACGCGGCCAACTGGACGACTGGGGCTTTGCCATTGGCCACGTCGCCCTGGACGACATCGAGAAGGCGGGTGGCAGCCTGCGCTGCTGCGTCGCCGAAATCTTCTGACGGTTTACCGCGCTACGGCCTGAACCATCGGCGCCGGTGCTGGCACCTCAGCACGCGAACGTGGCGTTGATGGCGTCAAGCCGGAATACGCGCTCGATCTGGTCTAGCCAGATGTGGTGTTCGCCGCCCGGCGCCGAGGCATCCTCCAGCCGCAACAGGCCGTTGATGCCCTCGGCCCCCGCCTTGTCACGAAACGACTGCGTGGTCGGGCGCACACACACGATACCGCTGTATTGCTTGCCATCAACGCACTGGACGGCTACGCGCGCATTGCCGGGCAACTGCCCGATCAGGGTGTTCAACCGCGTGATGGCGGCAGGCTCCGTGCATACACGGGGTGCAAGCTGGCCCATGATTATCGATTCCCGAAAAAATGGTTCATTGTACGCGGCACGGATCCCGGCCCTCTGCGCCTGGCCGGGACCGTACACGCGCCCACAGCCATGGTGGCCGGCTCCGGGCGAACCTGCCCGAAGGCCACCGCCAGCGGACATTACTCCCACAACGGATTCGGCTTGTCCTTGTCCAGGCCGAATGCCTTCGCCGCCTTGGACACCACCGATGCATCCACCTTGCCCTCTTGCGCCAGGGCCGACAGTGCCGCATGGGCGATCCAGCGGTAATCCACTTCGAAAAAGTTGAGCAGCGCTTCACGGGTGTCACTGCGGCCGTACCCATCCGCGCCCAGCACCGTGTAATGGCGGCCCTCGGGGATGAACGCGCGCACCTGGTCGGCGACGCCACGCACGTATTCGCTGGCAGCCACGACCGGGCCTTCATGGTCACCCAGGCATTGCGTGATATACGGCACGCGTGGCTTCTTCGCGGTCGGATGCAGGCGGTTGTGGCGTTCGCAGTCGAAACCGTCGCGCGAAAGCTCGCTGAAGCTCGTACATGACCAGACATCCGCGACGACACCGAAATCCTTCTCCAGCACCTCGGCGGCATGCACGGCGCTGCGCAACGAGCCGCCCGCCCCGATCAACTGCACGCGCGGTTCCTTGGTGGCGCTTTTGCTCTTGCTTTTGCTCTTGCCTTTCCCGGTCCCCTGCTTGTACAAGTACATGCCCTTGATGATGCCGTCCTGGCAGCCATCCGGCATGTCGGGGTGCGTGTAGTTCTCGTTGGTCGTGGTGACGTAATAGAACACGTCGCGCTGTTCCTCGAGCATCTCCTTGATGCCGTGCTGCATGATCACGGCGACCTCGTAGGAGAAGGTCGGATCGTACGCACGACAATTGGGCACCGTGCCAGCCACCAGGTGGGAGCTGCAATCGGAATGCTGCAGGCCCTCGCCCGGAAAGCTGCAGCCGGCGGTCGCGCCGATCAGGAAGCCCCGCGCGTGCTGGTCGCCCGCGGCCCAGATCAGGTCCCCCACGCGGCGGAATCCGAAAAACGAGTAATAGATGAAAAACGGCAGCATCGGTACGTTCGATACCGAATAGCTGGTGCCACCGGCAATCCAGGCGGACAGGCCGCCGGCCTCGGAAATGCCTTCCTGCAACACCTGCCCGTCTTCCGCCTCGCGGTAATACATGAGCTGGTCGGCATCCTGCGGGCGGTATTTCTGTCCGAACGGCGCGTAGATGCCGATCTGGCGGAACATG
>CAYOEF010000042.1:0-14579 GCA_964402805.1 uncultured Rhodanobacteraceae bacterium
GCATGCCATGCACGCCGCTGAAGGCCTCCTTCATGGTGTACAGCGGGCTGGTGCCCAGGTCGCCGAAAACGACGCCGACCGCACCCAGCACCAGGGCCTTGTAGCTGCCGTGGACGGTTTCGCCCTCGGCGGGCCCGGATGCTGGCGTTTGTTCGTCACTCATCGGGAACTCCGGCGATCCGGGTCAACTGCCCAGGGCGATCCGCAACGCCTTGCGGATGATCGCCTCGGCGCCGTCCTCGTCATCGGCCACTTCCGCGACCAGGCGCACGGCCTCGACCGGCTTGTATCCCAGTTGCTGCAGCGCGATCTGCGCCTCCGCGCGCGCACCGCGGGTCCCGCCTGCGCCGACCACGCCGCCATGCGCCGGAACACCGTCGGGCGCATCGATGCGGTCGCGAAGTTCCATGACGATGCGCTCGGCCGTCTTCTTGCCAATCCCCGGGATGCGGGTCAGCGCAGTGGCATCATTGGCATGCACCAGGCGTGCGAACTCGTCCCCCGACACGCCCGACAACACGGCCAGCGCAATGCGCGGACCAATGCCGCCAACCTTGAGCAACTGCCGGAACAGGCGGCGTTCTGCGTCGGTCAGGAATCCATACAGCAGGACACTGTCATCGCGCACCACCTGATGCGTGAGCAGGATGGCCTCGCGCCCGACCGGCGGCAGGTTGTAGATGGTGGACATGGGCGCTTCCAGCTCGTAGCCCACGCCACCGACCTCCAGCACGAGCCACGGCGGCTGGCGCGTCAGCAAGGTTCCCCGCAGGCGACCGATCATCGCCATCCCCTGCGCTGCGGCCTGGCTGCGCCAAGGCGTTGCATGGCCGAACGCATGTGCGCGTGGGTGATGGCGATGGCCAGCGCATCGGCGGCATCGGCCTGCAGCGGCCCCTGGAGGGCAAGCAGGATTCCGACCATGTGCTGGACCTGCACCTTGGCGGCACGCCCGCCGCCCACCACCGATTGCTTCACCTGGGTGGCCGCATATTCGTGCACGTCCACGCCGCGGCTGACCGCGGCGCAAATGGCGGCACCACGCGCCTGTCCCAGCTTCAGCGCCGAGTCGGCGTTGCGCGCCATGAACACGCGCTCGATACCGCATTCGGTGGGTTGATGGGTGTCGATGAGGGTGCTCAACTCCTCGTATATGCGTTTGAGCCGCAGCGGAAAACTGCCTTCGCTTCCGACGGCGAGCGCGGCATGGAATACATGCGCCAGCTTGCCGCGGGCATCGACATCGATGATCCCGATGCCGGTATGGCGACTGCCCGGATCGATGCCGATGATCCGGACGGGCCCCGGCGGCAGACCCGCGTGCCGGCCGGCGGAACCGAACGTGGTCAGGCGCGCCGCCATGCAACCCGCTCACGGCGACGCGCAGTCCTGGCTTGCCAATGCACGTCACCGGCTATACGCGCTCCGATCGCGCAGAACCGAACAGGTGCTGCGCGGCCGCAATATCGCGGCGCCATCCCGGTCCCCGGTCCCCGGTCCCTGGTTCCGAAACCCCAATAACCAGCCCCCCGGCCAACGCGCCACCCAACCCCCATCACACCGACTCCACCGGCAACAGGGCGTTGTGGTACACCTCGCTGACGTCGTCCAGCGCATCAAGTTTTTCCAAAAGGTCCAACAGGCTCTCGGCAGCCTCGTCGGCATCCAGCGTGATACGGTTGTCCGGGCGCATCCCCACCCCGGCGTGCGCTGCATCCAGTCCCGCGTCCGCCAGCGCCTGCTGCACGGCCTCGAAGCTTTCCGGTGCGCACAGGACGATGCTCTCGCCGTCTTCGTTGACCACGTCGTCGGCGCCCGCTTCAAGCGCCGCCTCCAGCACCTTTTCCTCCGCGGCTTCGTCGCCATCGGTCTGGAATGCGAGTTCACCCACGCGCTGAAACTGGAACGCGACCGACCCGTTGGTCCCCAGGTTGCCGCCGTGCCGGTCCAGCAGGTGGCGAATGTCAGCCACGCTGCGGTTCGGATTGTCGGTAAAACACTCGATGATGAGGGCCACGCCACCCGGGCCATAGCCCTCGTAGCGGACCTCCTGCATATCGGCGCCACCGTCGCTGCCCGAGCCGCGTTTGATGGCGCGGTCGATGGTGTCGCGCGGCATGTTCGCGGCAAGAGCCTTGTCCACCGCCGCCCGCAGGCGACTGTTGAGCGCCGGGTCGGGCACTCCCTGGCGGGTCGCGACGGTGATCTCGCGGATCAACTTGGTAAACACCTTGCCGCGTCGGGCATCTTCGGCGCTTTTGCGTCCAGCAACGGTGGGACCACGACCCATGGTTTGTCCTGCTGCGGTGAATGACAACCGTGGATTTTACGACACTGCAGCAGTGAAATCTCTGCATGCCGGTACCTGCCGTACCGGGCACCCGCATGCACACGCGTGCTGGCGACGGGTCGAGACCATGGCTCGCGGCCGCCGCCAACACGCAATCGGCCACGCTCAGTGGGCCAGGATCTGCTCCAGGAACTGCTTGGCGCGCGGGTTTTTCGGGTTGTTGAAAAATTCCTGCGGTTCCGCCTGTTCGATGATCTCGCCCTTGTCCATGAAGATCACGCAAAACCCATTTCGTGGGTGACGCACAACATGGTCATGCCGGTCCCCGCGAGCTGCACCATGACGTCGAGGACCTCCTTGATCATCTCCGGGTCCAGTGCCGAAGTCGGCTCGTCAAACAGCATGATGTGCGGATTCATGCATAGCGATCGGGCAATCGCGACACGCTGCTGCTGGCCCCCGGACAACTGCCCCGGGTACTTCGCGGCCTGGTCGGGAATCTTCACCCGTTCCAGATACTTCATGGCGGTGGCCTCGGCTTCCTTGCGCGGCACCTTGTTCACCCACACGGGCGCCAGACAGCAGTTCTCCAGCACGCTCAGGTGCGGAAACAGATTGAACCCCTGGAACACCATGCCCACGTCCCGGCGAACCTTCTCGACGTTCTTGATGTCTTCGGTCAACTCCACGCCATCGATGACGACACGCCCACGCTGGTGGACCTCGAGACGGTTGAGGCAGCGGATGAACGTCGACTTTCCGGAGCCGGATGGCCCACAGATGACGATTCGCTCGCCGCGCGCCACTTCCAGGTTGATGTCGTTCAGCACGTGAAACTTGCCGTACCACTTGTGCATGTGTTCGATGCGGATGATCGGGTCGCCATCGCGGCCGGTTGCGGCATCCACATCCTGTACCGGCAGCGTGGACGGTGATGAGGTGTCGGTCATGCAAAGTTTCCTCCGATAGGTTTCCGGACAGGCTGGTTTCTACCGATGGTCGGTCCGCAGCCTGCGCTCCAGCGCCTCGCTATAGCGCGACAATCCAAACGAAAAGATCCAGAACGCGAAGGCGACGAAGGTGTAGGCCTCCGCGCTGACATCGCTCCATGACGGATCCATGATGGTGGCCTGCACCGTGCCCAGGATGTCGAACAGCCCGATGATGAGGACCAGCGTCGTATCCTTGAACAGGGCGATCAACTGGTTGACGATGCCCGGAATGACGATTTTCAGGGCCTGCGGCAGGATGATGAGCCCCATCTTTTTCCAGTAGCCCAGACCGAGCGAGTCCGCCGCCTCGTACTGGCCGTTCGGGATGGCCTGCATGCCGCTTCGCACGACCTCGGCCATGTACGTTCCGTAGAAGAGGGCAAGGCCGATATAGGCGCGCAACAGCTTGTCGAATGTCACGCCCTGGGGCAAGAACAACGGAATCATCACGGACGCCATGAACAGCACCGTGATGAGCGGCACGCCACGCCATACCTCGATGAATATCACCGACAGGCCGCGCACTACCGGCATGGTCGAGCGCCGTCCCAGGGCGAGCACGATGCCTATGGGCAATGCACTCACCATGCCCGCGTAGGCGAGCACCAGGGTCAGCATCAGACCACCCCATTTGCTGGTCGGCACGTAACTCATGCCGAACCATCCACCGTGGATCAGGATGAAACCGATCACCGGAAGTGCGGTGAAGCCGAGAATCCCCAGCCACTTGCGCCCCGGAAAACGGTGAACCATCTGCGGTACGAAGCAAACCGCCAGCATGATGAACACGACGTCGGGTCGCCAGCGCTGGTCGGCCGGATAAAAGCCGTAGATGAAAAACCCCAGGCGCTGGTTCAGGAACGCCCAGCATGCGCCGCCACCCGTACATGCGGCCTGCGAGGTTCCCAGGAAATTCGCGTCGATGAACGCCCAGTCGACGACCGGCACCAGAATTCGTATCACCACATAGGCGAGCACGAGCGTGAGAATGCCGTTGTACCAGGTCGAAAAGAGGTTCTTGCGCAGCCAGCCGACGACCCCGGTTCGGGTGGAAGGAGGCTCCATGGGCGCACCGGGCGCGGGCGGATTCGTTATGGCATTCATGCGTTCGCCCCCTTCAACGCCACGGCCCGGTTGTACATGTTCATCCCGAAGGAAATCAGCAGGCTGATGGTGAGATACACCGCCATCGTCATGGCTACGATCTCGACGGCCTGGCCAGTCTGGTTGAGCGTCGTGCCCATGAACACGGCCACGAGATCGGGATAGCCGATCGCGGTCGCCAGTGACGAGTTCTTGGTGAGATTGAGATATTCACTGGTCAATTGCGGAATGATCACGCGCATGGCCTGCGGAATGACGACCAGGCGCAGCGAACGAATGGGCTTGAGGCCAAGCGCGGCCGCGGCCTCCTTCTGCCCGGTGCTGACCGCCATGATCCCGGAGCGAACCGCCTCGGCAATGTAGGATGCCGTGTACGTCGTCAAGGCCAGCAACAATGCCCCGAACTCGGGAATCAGGCTCATCCCGCCATTGAAGTTGAAGCCCTTGAGTACGGGAATGCTCCAGTGCAGTGGCGAACCGGCGGCCAAAAATATCACCAGGGGCAAGCCGATGAGTACTGCAAGGTTAAGCCAGAATACCGGCAGGCGCTGGCCGGTCAGATTCTGGCGCCGGGCGACGTAACGCGCCCAACCGATCATGAAGATCACGGCAACCAGCACGGCAAGCCAGACCCACCCGATTCCGGGTTCTCCGATCGGGCGCGGAAAGAAGACACCGCGATTGTTCAGGAAGAACAGGCCGCCCAGATCGACGCTTTGACGCAGGCTGGGCATGCTGCGCACGACGAAGAAGTACCAGAAGAATATCTGCAGCAGCAGCGGGATATTGCGGAATATCTCGATGTACACCAGTGCGAGTTTCGCCACCAGCCAGTTGCTGGACAGGCGGGCAATGCCAACGATGAACCCGAGGATCGTCGACAGCACGATGCCAATCGCGGACACGAGGATGGTGTTGAGAAGCCCGACGACGAACACCCGCAGGTAGCTCATCGTTTCGTCGTACGGTATCAGGGAAAACAGGATGCCGAAGTTGGACTGTTCGCCCAGGAAGGAAAAGCCTGTTTTTATGCCGCGCGCCGCCATGTTCCGCAGCGTGTTGTCAACGAGGATCCAGCTAATCCAGGCTACGGCACCAAGCACGAGGACCTGAAACGCCAGCGCACGGGCGCGCGGGTCATTCCACAATTTGGTCCTTGGCGGGGAGGGTAATGTGGGTTGTGGATTTGCCATTGTTTTTGTTGTATCCGCTTCAAGTAAGCCACCCGTTCCAAATGAAATGGGCGGGAGCAAGGCTCCCGCCCATGGTGAATTACCGAAGCGGCATGGCGTACATCAGGCCGCCTTTCGTCCACAGGGCATTGAGCCCACGGTCCAGTTTCAACGGGCTGTCGGCACCGACGTTGCGCTTGAAGATCTGGCCGTAATTACCGACCTGCTTGATGATCTGGTAGCCGAAGTCGGCCGGGATGCCCAGCGCCTTACCCATTTCGCCGGAGACGCCCAGCAAGCGCTGCACCTTGGGGTTGTCCGACTTGAGCATCTTGTCGACATTGTGCGAGTCGATGCCGAGCTCCTCGGCCCGGATCAGCGTGAACAGCGTCCATTGCACGACATTTGCCCACTGCGGATCACCCTGCATCACGGCCGGACCCAGCGGCTCCTTGGAGATGCGCTCGGGAAGGATCACGGCTGAGCTTGGATCCGGCAGCTTGGAGCGCAAGGCAGCCAGCTGTGAGCTGTCCGACGTGAGCACGTCGCAGCGGCCAGCGTTGAACGCCGTCACCGTCTGATCCGCCTTGTTCAGCGTCAGCGGGTTGTACTTGAGATGATTGGTGCGGAAATAGTCGGCCAGGTTCAGCTCGGTAGTCGTACCGGCCAGCACGCAGACGGTCGCACCCGACAACTGCTTGGCACTGGTCACGCCGAGTGACTTCTTGACCAGGAAACCCTGGCCGTCATAGAAGTCCGTGCCAATGAAGTTGATTCCCAGCCC
Organism: uncultured Rhodanobacteraceae bacterium; assembly: GCA_964402805.1. GTDB lineage: Bacteria > Pseudomonadota > Gammaproteobacteria > Xanthomonadales > Rhodanobacteraceae > Oleiagrimonas. Next base: position 6,343 of record CAYOEF010000042.1, read on the forward strand.
GGCGTCGCGTGTGAGCGTCCACGTGGTGTTGCGCGACAGCACGTCGACGGCGCCGGTCTGCAACACGGTAAAGCGCTCCTTGGCCGTCGTGGGCACGAAGCGCACGTCCTTCGCACTGCCCAGGGCCGCGGCAGCGACTGCCCGGCAGAAGTCGGCATCCAGCCCCGACCAATGGCCGTTTTCATCCGGTGCGGAGAAACCAGGCAGCCCGGTGTTGACGCCACACTTGACGTACCCGGCCTTTTTCACCTTCTGCAGCGTGTTGGCCGACGCCACGGAGGTGACCGCCATGGCTCCAAGGGCCGCGGTGGCCACGAGTGTCTTGAGCATTGCACTTCGCATGAGTCTATGTCTCCTGAGTCTCGATTATTGTTGTGAACCTGCCCGGACGCGCGAACGCGAGGCACCACGCCGCGGGACGCATCACGGCGTCACCGGGAAACGAAAGCCACCATGGTTGATCCGGCGGGGGGCCAGGCCACTGTCCCGCCACAGCCAAACCAGAACGGTTCGGCCAGACTTCGACACTGATGCGGCGCAGTGCATACAGACATCTCCCCCCGAGGATAACGTGCATTTCGCGCTGACAGGCGACCTGAACATACCATATCCGGAGCATATCGCCAGCATTATTTTTCATTGCCGGATCCGTGAACGCGCCGAATTCCTGTCGCGCCAACCCCGGGGCCGTGCAGTCGGGATCACGGATCCGGCGCCTTTGCGCGCGTGGGTCACCGGTCCGCTTGTGGTGCTGCCGAGGTGAATGTTCCGTGGCGCAAAAAAGCCACCGTCTGCAGCGCGGCAACACGCGAAAACGGGAGGGCGGCATGGCTGGCGGCCACGACGCAGTGGCCGGCAAGACCGGGCAGACGGGTTTCCCGCAGTGCGACGACACCGTCGTGGCCACCGGCAAAATGCGCCAGCATGGCCCCCAGTCCGATACCGACATTACCGGCCACCATGCCGGCCTGGCGCGATCCATCCCAGCACTCGAGCCCGCACTCGAGCACGGTCCGGTTGCGCCCCAGCAGACGGGCGCCCCCGATGGCATCAAGGCGGCGCGCGGCGGCACTTCCGGCAAGGGGCGAGCCCAGGCAGACGATGCGCCCGGGAGGCAGGTCGGCGGCCCCCCGGCACGCGAGCAGTGCGAGCAGCCCACCCAGGCTGTGTCCCACCAGATGCACGCCATCCGGATGTGCGCGCATGCGGGCGCGCAGCGCATCGAGCACGTTCGCGGTGGGCGTCGTCACGCTGTGGTAGGGGAACGTTTCCGCCGCATAACCCGCCCGCAGCAGGCGACGGCGCAACAGCGTGAGGCTCGCGCAATGCAGCCACAGGCCGTGCAACAGGATCACCGGCTCAGGCATGGAAAGCCCGTCGCGCCGGTGCCCTGTCGCGTCGCACGACGGCCCCGCTTCAGCCCGAGGACGATGGTCCGGCCGCATCGGCGACCACGCGCACGTGCAGTTCGGCCATCTGCGCGGGAGACACCGATGCCGGGGCATCGGTCATGAGATCCTGCGCGCTGGTGGTCTTGGGGAAGGCGATGACGTCGCGGATCGACTCGGTGCCGGCCATCAACGCGGCGATGCGGTCGATGCCGAAGGCGATGCCGCCGTGCGGCGGTGCGCCCAGCTTCAGCGCCTTGAGCAGGAAGCCGAACTTGGCCTGCGCCTCCTCGGCACCGATGCCGAGCAGATCGAACACCGCGCTCTGCATGTCCGGGCGATGGATACGGATGGAACCGCCGCCGATCTCCGCGCCGTTGAGCACCATGTCGTAGCCGCGGCTGACCGCATGCTTCGCGTCGGCCCTGAGCGCGGCGATGTCGTCGGTTTTCGGTGCCGTGAAGGGATGATGCAGGGCCACGAAGCGCTGCTGGTCCGCGTCGTATTCGAACATCGGGAAATCGGTGACCCACAGCGGCTTCCAGCCGTCCTCGACCAGGCCACGATCCTTGCCGACCTTGAGTCGCAGCGCACCCATGAAAGTGCTGACCGCCACCCATTCGCCGGCGCCGAACAACAGCAGGTCGTTCGCCTGCGCACCGGTCATGGCGAGGATGCCCTCGAGCGCGGCCGCGTCGAGAAATTTCGCCACCGGCGAGTTGACGCCGTCCCGGCCTGCCGCCGGATCGTTGACCTTCATCCAAGCCAGGCCCTTGGCGCCGTGTTTGGCGGCATGCGTGGCCAGCTCGTCGATCTGCTTGCGCGACAACCCCGCGCCGCCGGGCACGCGCAAGGCGGCCACGCGGCCGTCGGCGTCGTTGGCCGGGCCGGCGAACACCTTGAATTCGACATGTTTTACGGCCTCGGCGACATCCGCCAGCTCCAGGCCAAAACGCAGGTCCGGCTTGTCCGAGCCGAAGCGGCGCATGGCGTCATGCCAGGTCATGCGCGGGAACGGGTCGGCCAGCTCCGCGCCGACGACCTCGCGGAACACCTTGCGCATCATGTCCTCGACGAAACCCTGGATATCGGCCTCCTCGACGAACGCGAACTCCATGTCCAGCTGCGTGAATTCGGGCTGGCGGTCGGCACGCAGATCCTCGTCGCGGAAGCAGCGCGCGATCTGGTAGTAGCGGTCAAAGCCTGCAATCATCAGCAACTGCTTGAAAAGCTGCGGCGACTGCGGCAACGCATAGAACTGGCCGGCGTGCAAACGCGAGGGCACCAGGTAATCGCGCGCGCCTTCCGGCGTGGCCTTGGTCAGGATGGGCGTTTCGATGTCCTGGAAGCCCGCATCATCGAGGTAGCGACGCAGTTCCCGCACCAGGTGGACCCGCTTGCGGATGGCTTCCTGCATGCCGGGCTGGCGCAGGTCCAGGTAGCGATACGCCAGGCGCATTTCCTCGTTGGGACTCTCGTGCAGCGCAAACGGCAGGTTGCGTGCCGCGTTGAGGACCTCGATCGACGTGGCGAGCACCTCGACCGCGCCGGTCTTGAGCCGCGGATTGACCGAACTGCGCCGGCGCAGGCTGCCGGTCACGCGCAGGCAGTATTCGTAGCCGAGTTCACCGGCGCATGCGAACGCGTCCACGTTGTCGCGGTCCACCGTCACCTGGGCCAGGCCGGTGTGGTCGCGCAGGTCGATGAAGGCCACGTGGCTTTGCAGGCGGATCTTGTTGACCCATCCGCACAGGGTCACGGGCTGGCCAGGCTCAACCTCGTCGATCTGCCCGCAGTAATGGGTGCGCATGCGCTGGATACTCCCCGTCGCGATTGCCAGTGAAGTGAGCCCGGCATTCTAGCATCGCGCCCCCCGGGAGCACGTTCACTCGCCGCTTGCGGCCGGTGCCGGTGCCGACGCCGGCTTGGCCGCGGGCGACGGTGACGGCGACGACGGTTTGGCGGCATCTCCCGCCAAATGATGCTTCTTGTCGTGGGCCGTCTTGAAGTCCGTCTCGTACCAGCCGGTACCCGCCAGCCGGAACGTCGGGGCCGTCACCTGGCGGCGGACCCGCGGTTGGCCACAGCTGGGGCACGTTTCCGGGTCGGGATCGGACAATTTCTGCAGGCGGTCGAAATGGTGGCCACAGGCTTCGCACGCATACGCATAAATGGGCATGTACAGAATTCCCTGAAAACGGGGCACCCGACGCGGCATCCGCGCGGGCGCGGCAAAGGTATCACTTTTATCGTGGCTCGGCCTTTATTTTCAAGGGATGCTCCCCATCTAACGCGCGGATTGCTAAAGTGGCGCTTCGCCAGCTTCGCGCACCCCTCATGTTCCGCTCCCTGCGTTCCGTCGTTTCCCTTCTGGTCGCGACCGCGCTGCTGCTGGCAGCAGCCGGTTTGTTCGGCACGCTGATTCCGCTGCGCGGCATGCAGGCGGCATTTTCCAATGCGGTGCTCGGCGCGCTGACATCGGCCTACTACACCGGTTTCCTGGCCGGCACCTTTGCCATGCCGCCGCTGGTGCGCCGGGTCGGGCACATCCGCGCGTTCGCGTTTTGCACGGCGTGCGTGGCCTGCGTGGTTCTCTTGCTGGCGCTGTGGACCGGGCCGATCGTGTGGCTCGCGCTGCGCTTTGTCTCCGGCCTGCTGTTCGTCGGCCTGTACGCCATCATCGAAAGCTGGCTGAATGCCCAGGCACCGCATGGCCAGCGCGGATCGGTTTTCGCCGCCTACATGATGGTGAACTATGGCGGCCTGGCCCTGGGTCAACAAATGCTGCGCATCGATGGCCAGCCCTTCGTGCTGTTCACGGTGGTCGCCTTGCTGGCCTGCGCCGCGTCCCTGCCCGTCGTACTGACGCACCAGGCGCAACCGGCGCCGCAGACCACGCCGCGCATCCGGCTGCGGCGGCTCATCAACGTGTCGCCCACCGCCGCGATCGGTGCGATATGTTCGGGACTCGCCATGGGCGCGTTTTACGGCATGGCGCCGGTATACGCGCGACGGTTGGGTTTCGACACGGTTGGCGTCAGCACCTACATGACCGCGGGCATTCTCGGCGGCGCGGCCTTGCAGTTGCCGCTGGGGCGCTGGTCCGACCGTACCGACCGGCGCCTGACGCTGGCGATGGTGGGCATCATCGCTGCCGCGCTGGCGATCGCGGCGTGGCTCGTCGGCGGACGCCAGGTTCCCGCGACCATCCTGATCTTCCTGTATCTGGGCATGGCTGCGGTCGTGTACCCGATCGTGGTGGCGCACCTGGTCGACTACCTCGCGCCGGATGAGCTTTTGGCGGCCAGCAACAGCGTGTTGTTCCTGTATGGCATTGGCTCGGCGCTTGGTCCATTGATCACCGGTTTCCTGATGGGCTACATCGGGCCCGCTTCCATTCCGCTCTGGTTTGCCGCGACGAATATCGTGCTGGCGGCTTTCGCCGGTTATCGCTACCTGGCCTTCCGGCGCCGCCTGGTGACCGACAAGAACTTCCGCCCGATGTCGCACAGTGCGGCAGCCGCGCTGAAGATGATGCCCGAGGCGCGGCCCGAAGCGTCAGCCACGCATGCCGGACGCTGAACCAGACACACGGCATCCGGGTTGCAGCCGACGGCCACGAACGTGCCACGCGTGATCGGCGCGGACCTGGCTCAGGTCGCCAGGTCGAGCACGTAAAAGCAGGTGCCCGGCAAGTAGCCGGTGTTGTACGGCGCGGTCCTGACGAACCCGAGCCCGCGATAAAGAGCCCGGGCGGCGGCCATGGTTTCCAGCGTATCCAGGTACAGCTGGCCGTATCCGGCGCAGCGTGCCGAGGCAATGGCCGCCTCGACCAACTGCCTGCCCAATCCGGATCCACGGTAGGCGGGACGCACGTACAGGCGCTTCATCTCCCCGGCATGCCCGCGGCTGTCCAGGGGACGCAGCCCGACGCAGCCGGCCACGTCGTCGCCGGCAAAGGCGATGCGCAGGGCGCCACGCGGTGGCACATAGGGCGCCGGCAAGGCCGCCAGTTCGGCGGAAAATCCCTGGTACTCGAGATCGATCCCGATCGCATCGGCGTACTCGCGAAACAGGTCACGCGCGATACCGGCAAGCCTGGCGTCCTCCGCCTGGCGTAACGAAAACCCGTTGCTGGTCATGACCGCTCGATGCCCGTACCCGCCACCTGGAAATCGTTCAATCGCCGGTGATGCGCCGATGCACGTTGTCCAATCCGGCTTCGAGTCTAGCAAACGCGCCTGCGGCATCGAGCTCCCGCACGAGTTGCTCGTTGAGTCCGCCAGGCGTCGCATAATCCTTTGCCAGATGGGTGAAACCGAGTCCCGGCCGCGTGTCCGGCGCATGGGCCAGCGCCTTGAAAAGCGCTACGATGTAGTCGCGCGAGCGCACATCCGGGACGCCCCGTGCGGTAGCCCACCGGTGGATGGTGTCCAGGTATCTGAAGTAGGTCGCGTAAGCCGCGGTCACGGTCCCGAGGACATCGAATTCATGCGGATCGTCCACATCCACGACCTCGCCCAAGGTGCCGAACAGGGTCGTGACGGCCTGGTCGGGCGGATGGACGATGGTCGCACCCTGCCGCACGGCAATCATCGGCATGGGCAGGGCCCGGGTCACCTGTCGGGCGGGCTTGACCAGGGCGGCGATGGTTTCGCACGAGGTGGCGGCGATCAGGCTGACGACATGATGGTCCGGCCGGAATCGCAACGGGGCGAGCACTTCCTCGGCGACTTGCGGCCGCACCGCGAGCGTGACCATGTCGCAACCGTCGAGTACGCCCTGGTTGTCCGGCGCTACGGTGACGTCGCGATAGCGCGACGCGAGGTCGGCCGAGATCGCCGTGTTGCGCGGCGACACGAGGATGGACGTAATGTCGTGCCGGGTCGATTCCAGGCCAGTGACGATGGCGGCGGCAAGGGCGCCGGTACCGATGAATCCAAGTTTCATGCGTCCCTCGTTGGTGGTGGTGCGTGGGCTCGGAGCCGGCCGGACGATGGCGCCACCAGCCGCAGGCGCGTCAGTCCACCGGTGTGATCGCGGGCGTGCGTACGCGCTCCTGGCGCAAACCATAACCGAAAAGGCGGGCGGGGATGTGTCGCACGGCGCGCAAGTGCAGCAGGCCGCGCAGCAGGACAGGTATCCGCGGCGAGGTCGCGCAACCCTCCAACACGCGCGAAATCAGGCGGTTCTGGATCGCCAGTTGCGCGCACTGCACCACTTTCACCGGCCATTCGCGGCGCCGCTGCACCGCCGCCAGCAGAGCCTCGTCGATAACGCCGCCATCCCGCAAGGGGCCGGCAAGCGCATTGGCAGCCGCGACCGCGTCCTGGATGGCAAGATTGATGCCCACCCCACCGATCGGCGACATCGCGTGCGCGGCATCGCCGATCAGCAACAATCCGGGCGTGTGCCAGCGCTCCAGGCGATCGACCTGCACGGACAGCGTGCGCACGTCATCCCAGCTTCCGATCGCCCGCTTCCGGTCGGCGAAGAACGGTGCGAGCTGCACCACCGTCTCCCGCAACGCCTCCACAGGGCGCCCGCGCAAGACCACGTCGCTGCCCTTGGGCACCAGGAAAGCGACCTGCCAATAGTCGCCACGGTTGAGCAACACCATCATGTGCCCGTGGTCGATGATGCCGAAGGTGTCCTTGAGGTCGCTTTCCGTGCGCGGCATGCGGAACCACAACACGTCCATCGGGGCGCCATGGCGCCGTACCGGCAGATCGGTGGCCGCACGGATGGTGGAACCGCGGCCGTCGCAGGCAACCACGAGGCTCGCATGCAGTTCACGCGCACCGTCCGGGCCGGTGACCTCCACACCCGCGACGCGCCCACCGCATCTGATCAGGCCGGTCGCCTCGTGCCGCATGCGCAGGTCGAAATGCGGATATTCCCGCCCCGCGCCGGCCAGCATGTCGAGGAAATGCCATTGCGGCACCAGAGCCAGATAGTCGTAGGGCTTCAGCCCCCGAAAATCGATGAATTGCTGCCGGTATCCCGCGACCACGGCAGACAGGTGGCCGACGCGATCCTGCGGCAACGCGTCGAACCTGGCACGCAGGCCGATGGCGTCGAGGATCGCCAACGTCGACGGATGCACGGTGTCACCACGGAAATCTCGCAGGAAATCGCAATGCTTTTCAAGCACCGTGACCGGCACCCCGGCGCGCGCAAGCAGCACGCCCAGCATCATGCCGGCGGGACCGCCTCCCACGATGCAACAGCGCACTCGTCGCTCCGGCATCCGACATCCCACGCGCGTCGTGAAGGAATCGGGATGATGCCGGTCGCGCCCGGGTCACCGCAAGGGCCGCGCCCGGGTGCGGGTCGATCACGCCTTGCCGAAACGCAAATGCCCATCCTCCGCATCCACGCCGATGACGTCTCCGGGCGCAAAGTCGCCCGCCAGAAGGCGTTGTGCCAGCGGGTTTTCCAGCTGCTGCTGGATGGCCCGCTTGAGTGGCCTGGCGCCGTACACCGGATCGAAGCCGACGTTCGCCAGCAGATCCAGGGCCTTGTCGGAAACGTCGAGCGTGAGTTCGCGCTCGGCCAGGCGCCTTTCCAGGCCCTGCATCTGGATGCGCGCGATGGCGCGGATCGCCGGCTTGTCGAGCGGCCGGAACACCACGATTTCGTCCAGGCGGTTGATGAACTCGGGGCGGAAGTGGTTTTGCACCACGCCCATGACTTCGGCCTTCATCTGCGTGTACTGCACCTCGCTGTCGCCGCCCTCGCCGGCCAGTTCCTGGATGCGATGCGAGCCCAGGTTGGACGTCATGACGATGATGGTGTTGCGAAAGTCCACCGTGCGTCCCTGGCCATCGGTAAGCCGGCCGTCGTCGA
>CAYOEF010000043.1:0-14563 GCA_964402805.1 uncultured Rhodanobacteraceae bacterium
GCGCGTGAAAGCCGAAGTCGATCAGGCGCTTGGCAACATCTTCCGCGTCGATGCCGGAAGCCTCCTTGAGCGGACGCAGGTCGAGGATGCATTCGTGCGCCACCAGCCCGTTGGTGCCGGTGTAGAGCGTCTTGTAATAGGGCGCGAGCCGTCTGGAAATGTAGTTGGCGTTGAGCAGCGCAACCTGGCTGCACTGCTTGAGGCCCTGGGCTCCCATCAGCGTGATGAACATCCAGCTGATCGGCAGCACGCCGGCGCTGCCGAATGCCGCCGAGGCGACCATGCCGACGCGATCCGGATGTTCCCCGGGCGACGTCGCCGGCAGGAACTTCGCCAGATGCGATTTCACCACGATCGGGCCGACGCCCGGCCCGCCACCACCATGGGGAATGCAGAAGGTCTTGTGGAGGTTGAGATGGCTGACGTCCGAGCCCCATTTGCCGGGCTTGGCCAGGCCCATCATGGCCGTCATGTTGGCGCCGTCCGTATACACCTGGCCGCCGTTGGCGTGGATGATGTCGCAGATGGCCACCACATCGCGCTCGAACACGCCGTGGGTGGACGGGTAGGTGATCATGATTGCGGCGAGGTTGTCGCGGTACTGCTCGGCCTTGGCACGGACGTCATCGACGTCCACGTTGCCATGCGCGTCACACTTGACCACGACGACGCGCATGCCACACATGTGCGCGGACGCGGGGTTGGTGCCGTGCGCCGATTCGGGGATCAGGCACACGTCGCGATGCATCTCGCCACGGGAATGATGCCAGGCGCGAATTGCCAGCAGGCCTGAAAATTCGCCTTGCGCCCCGGCATTGGGTTGCAGGCTGGCGGCATCGTAGCCGGTGATCTCGCACAGCATGTGCGCCAGGTCGTCGGTCAAGGCCTTGTAGCCGGCGGTCTGGCTCGCCGGCGCCAGCGGGTGGATGTTGGCGAATTCCGGCCACGTGATCGGCATCATCTCGGCCGTGGCGTTGAGCTTCATCGTGCACGAGCCGAGCGGGATCATGGAGCGGTCCAGCGCCAGGTCCTTGTCTGCCAGCGAGCGCTGGTAGCGCAGCAATTCATGCTCGCTGTGGTGCGTGTTGAAAACCGGGTGGGTCAGGAACGCCGAGGTACGGATGAGCGTGGATGGCAACGCGTCGGGCGTGCCTGCGTCCAACGCGTCGATATCGTCGATGTGCACGCCGAACAGGGCCGCCAGGTTGACCACGTCATGGCGGGTACTCGTTTCGTCAAGGCTGATGCCAAGCGACCTGGCGTCGATAGGGCGCAGGTTCATGCGTGCGGCTTCCGCCTTGGCATGGATGTCGTGCGCATCGACGTCCGTGATGTGCAGCGTGTCGAAGAAGTGGTCGCCAACCCCGATGCCGCCGTTGCGCAGGGCGTGTGCGAGGATGGCGGCCAGGCGGTGCGTGCGCCGGGCGATGCAGACCAGGCCGTCCGGGCCGTGGTAGACGGCATACATCGCCGCCATGATCGCCAGCAGCGCCTGCGCCGTGCAGATGTTGGAGGTGGCCTTTTCGCGGCGGATGTGCTGCTCGCGGGTCTGCAGGGTCAGGCGGTAGGCGTTGTTGCCTTCGGCATCCTTCGATACGCCGATGAGGCGTCCAGGGAGCGAGCGTTTGTAGGCATCGCGGCACGCCATGAAGGCCGCGTGCGGGCCGCCAAACCCGAGGGGTACGCCAAAGCGCTGGCTGTTGCCGATGGCGATGTCCGCGCCCCATTCGCCCGGCGGCGTGATCAGGGTGAGCGCGAGCAGGTCGGTAGCCACGCATACCAGACCCTTGCGCGCGTGCACCGCGTCAGCCAGCGCCGTGTAGTCGTTGATCCGGCCGAAGGTGTCAGGGTACTGGAGCAGTACGCCGTAGCTGTCGGCGGCAGCCGCGTCCGACTCGTCGCCAACCACCAGCTCGATGTCGAGCGCGCCGGCGCGGGTGCGCAATACCGCAAGGGTCTGCGGATGCACGTTCCTGGATACGAAGAACCGGTTCGACGCGTTGCCGCGTACGACACGCTTGGCCAACGTCATCGCCTCGGCCGCGGCGGTGCCTTCGTCAAGCAGGGAGGCATTGGCGATTTCCATGCCGGTGAGGTCGGCGCTCATGGTCTGGAATGCCAGCAGGGCTTCCATGCGCCCCTGCGAAATCTCGGCCTGGTACGGCGTATACGACGTGTACCAGGCCGGGTTCTCGAGGATCTTGCGGGTAATCACCGCGGGCGTGTGCGTGCCGTAATAGCCCTGGCCGATGAAGTTGCGAAACACCTTGTTGGCGTTGGCAATGGCGCGGAGCTTTGCGAGCGCGTCAACCTCGGTCAGCGCATCGGGAAGGCCGAGTGGCGCCTGCTGCCGAATGTTGTGGGGCACGATGGCGTCCGCCATGGCATCGAGCGACGGCTGGCCGATGGTTTCAAGCATTTGGGCAATTTCGGACGCGTCGGGACCGATATGCCGACGAATGAAATCATCGTGGCTTTCGAGGTCGCGCAGCGACGGTGCGGTGTTCTGGTTCATGGCAAAGGGGGTCCGGTTGGCGTTGTTGCAACGTCTGCCCCTCTGTACTTTTGCCTGAGAGTTTGGAGGCCATGCCTGAAAGCCTCGTGCCCCTTCGGCGCCGGATCGAACCGGTCTCTCCAGAGTGTGTCATGTGTGAAGGTCCTGGGCCTGAGCGATTACGGGCGTTGCGCCTTCGGCAGCGATTGGATCCGCTTCTCCCGCCACACATGTTTCCACTGTTATTATAACTTTTTTGACATCCGGTCCAATCTACCTTGCCGATTGTTCCAGATTTCACGCCCAATCCCGACTTCCATGATCACCATCCGCGGCCTTGACCACCTGGTGCTGCGTGTTTCCGACATGCAGCGCATGCGCGCCTTCTACGTGGACGTGCTCGGGTGTCCCGTGGAGCGCCGGCAGGACGCACTGGGGCTGGTCCAGTTGCGCGCCGGTTCGGCATTGATCGACCTGGTCGACGTGGCCGGTGCGCTTGGCCGGGAAGGGGGATCCGCGCCGGGACGCGAGGGGCGCAACATGGACCACTTCTGCCTGCGCGTGGATCCCTGGGACGAAGTCGCCATCGTCGCGTATCTCAAGGCACGTGGTGTGCGCGTTGGCGAATCCGGTTTGCGTTACGGCGCCGAAGGCACCGGTCCGTCCATTTACGTGTTCGACCCGGAAGGCAATACGGTGGAGTTGAAGGGGCCGCCCGACCCGGCAGGCGTGCTGCGTTGAGCAGGCCTTCGCGTACAGAGCACGGTTCCCCCAACTTCCGGGTTTCTGCTTGAGCGGGAGCACGCGACACCAACCGCGCGTACAAGAAAGCTCGTGCCCTTCACCTGGACGGCTGCCGGTATTTCCGTCGCCACTGGATTATCTCCTTTCACCGCATCTGGCATCGACGCGGCGATCCGAGTCCGGCACAGCAGTGGCTGCGATCATTGATCGAATCAACGGCTGCAACCGTGGAGCGGAGTTTGGCGGCGGATCGTGTTGCCGCGGCAACACGGGTGCCCGTGTCTTCAGGCCATCCATGAAACGCCAGCCCTTCTGGCTCAGGGTGCCCGACTGGATTCGCACCCCACCGGAAGATGAATCGAAACCGGGCATCCGATTCAATTCAATATTGCCCATGGTCGAGATCGGCGATCAATCCGGGGCCGATAGGTTTCCAGCCAAGTTTTTCCCGCGTTTCCACGCTCGTAGCCGCCAGGTTCCAGCCGACGAACATGGCCGCCCAGCCGAAAAAGCCCTCGGCGTCTTCCGCGGCGATGGACCGTACCGGCAGATTCAGGCGTCGCCCGATGGCTTCGGCAATCGCCCGCATTGATACGCCTTCTTCCGCGACGGCGTGATAGCGCGCACCCGGCTCGGCCTTTTCCAGTGCCAGCCGGTACAGGCGTGCGACATCCAACACATGGGCGGCTGCCCAGCGCTGGCGGCCCTCGCCAATGTAGGCGCAAACGCCTTTGTCCCGGTATATCTGGATGAGCGGCGTGATGAGCCCTTGCTTTACCGTGTTGTGAACCTGTGGTAACCGCACCACCAATGCATGCACGCCGCGAGCCTCCAGCGCGGCGGCGGCAGCCTCCGATGCCCTCGGATAGGCCGGCGAAGGGGGTGGCGGCACATCATCCTCGGTGCCGGCCCGATCCTTGATCAGCCCGGCGACACCATGGGTGACCAGCAACGGCCGCGTGGAGCCTTCCAACTCGGTACCGAGGACCTCGATGGCTTGCCGGTCCCGCGCGCAGCTCTCGGCAAATTTTGAAAAATCGTGGATAAAGGCGGTGTGGATCACGGCGTCCGCTTCGGCCGCGCCACGGCGCAGGCTGTCGAGATCCTCGAGCGAACCGCGGTGAACCCTGGCACCTGACCCGGCCAGCGACGCGGCGCCCGCATCCGACCGTGCCAGGCCGAGGACCTCGTGCCCCGCCTCGAGCAGTTCTTTCACGACAGCTGATCCAATGAATCCGGTGGCGCCAGTAACGAAAACACGCATGGGAAAGCCTTTGAGTGTGGGAGAACCGCTATCATGGGCACGCCCGGCATCCGCTTAAAGCAGAGAATTTATCCGGGTATAAAAACCAACAGACTGTGTATGCCCCAGCATCACGACCATCGACTCGGCGCCTTCCTGAAAGACCGCCGCGCCCGGCTCGATCCGGCGGCGCTCGGCTTCCCCATGACGCGCCGGCGCACGCCCGGCCTGCGGCGCGAGGAAGTAGCTCTGCGTGCCCACGTCAGCACCACCTGGTACACATGGCTGGAACAGGGCCGCGGCGGCGCGCCTTCAGCCGGTGCACTCGAACGCATCGCCGACGCGCTGATGCTGACCGATACCGAACGCGAGCACTTGTTCCTGCTTGCTTTGGGGCGCTTGCCCAAGGCGCGCTACCAGGCAATCGAGGGCGTGACGCCGCGCCTGCAGCGCGTGCTCGATGCGCTGCCGTCCAGCCCGGCCATCGTGAAAACCGCCACTTGGGACGTGGTCGCCTGGAACCGTGCCGCAGCCGCCGTGCTGACCGATTACGCGTTGCTCCCGGTCGCGCAGCGCAACATTTTGCGCCTGCTTTTCTGCACGCCCAGGGTACGTGCAGCGCAGGTGGATTGGGAGAACGTCGCGCGTCACGTAGTGATGGTCTTCCGCGCCGACGTGCTGCGTGCCGGTGCTACGCGCGAAGTCGAGACGCTGGTCGACGAACTGTGCCATCGCAGCCCCGAGTTCGAGGCCATGTGGAACGCGAGCGACGTGTCTACGTTTGGCGCCGGCACGAAGTACCTGCGCCATCCCCGAGCCGGCACGCTGGCACTCGAATACTCGACCTTCGCCGTCGACGGCCGCCCGGACCTGAGCCTGCTGATCTTCAATCCCGCCACGCCCGCCGACGCACGGCGGGTCGACAAGTTGCTGCAGACCCGCAAGGAAAATGGCGGCCATTGACTCAAACGGGTCGGTTGGTCCGCACCCTGAAGTGTCGAAGGGCACTCTCCAAGTTTGTCGAGGCATCACCACAAACGGTGAGGGCTGAGGCGCGCATGGCTTCCACCATCACCCGCTCACCTTGTGGTGCGAAAGTCCCCAGGTGGTTTCGAGGTCCCCCACACCAGCTGCACCAAGCAGGCAACGCGGGCTTGCTCATCTTCGCCCATGTTGTTGCAGATAATCAATCAGCGCCCTGACACGCGCCGGCTGATGGTGCCGATCGTTGTAGACAATCTGCAGATCGAGAGGCGCAAAGCGGTAATTGGGCAACAGCGGCACGAGATCGCCATGGGTCGACGCGTCCTCGACGGCGAACTCCGGCGCATAAAGAATCCCGAGACCGGCAACGGCGGCCCGCACCAGCAGCCCGATCTCGTCCGAACGCATGACGCACTTGCCGTCGATGGCAAAGGTGCGCATGGCTTCGTCATGCGCCGTCCAGTCTCCCGGCGACCGGGCGGCGGCAAAGGCAAGCCGCGGCAGCATGCGGACGCGTGCCAGATCCTCGCGCGCATCCACACCCACCAGGTCGGGTGAACCGAACACCCCCATCGCCACCGTTCCGATGCGCCCCACCCGCAACGCGGAATCAGCCAGCCGACCGATGCGCACGGCAAGATCCAGCCTGTCGTCAACCAGATCGGCATAGCGCTCATCCGTGTGCAAATCCAGCGTGATTTCCGGATAACGCTGGCAGAACGCCGCTAGCACGGTGGCCAATTTCAGCTCGCCGTAGGCGCGCGGCAGACCCAGCCGGATGGGGCCGGACAACTGCCGGGTACCCGCGCGCACCTCGGCGTCGGCGTCATCCAGGGCACGCAGTATTTCTTGCGATGCCGACAGATACCGCTGACCCGCCTCCGTGAGTGACAACGCACGCGTGGTGCGATGCAGCAGCCGCACGCCCAAGGTCGACTCGAGCGCACCTAGATACTTGCCTGCCATGGCCGGCGATAGGCCCACTTCCCGTCCTGCCGCGGCGATGCTGCCGTGCCGGACGGCCGCCATGAGCACCTTGAGTTGCCGAATGCGATCCATGTGATTCGATCGTTTTACGATCTCCTCTATATAAAACAGATGCCATTCTATCGCTTGAAGATATGGCATAGGGTGTGCACCCCCAACATTCGGAGCTCAAGTCATGCAGATCAAGACGGATATCGCCGACCTGCACGTCGCGGATCACGGCCACGGCGGAACCACTCTCGTGTTTCTCCACTACTGGGGCGGATCCGGGCGTACCTGGGACAAGGTCGTGGCCGCCCTGCGCGACAACCATCGCTGCGTCGTCCCGGACTTGCCCGGCTGGGGCCAATCCGGTCCATCCAAAAGCGGTTATCGAATCGCCGACCTGGCCACCGCCATTGCGCAGATGATCGAAGCCATGGAGCTGGATCAGGTTGTCCTGGTCGGCCACTCCATGGGTGGCAAGATCGCCCAGTATCTGGCCGGACAGCAACCCGGCTGGCTGCGGGCGCTCGTGCTCGTCGCGCCGTCGCCCGCGCAGCCCATGAATCCGCCTGCATCCCAGCTCCAGGCCATGCAGACCGCCTACGACAGCCGCGCAAGCATCGAAGCAACCCTGGACAACGTGCTGACCGCAACACCGCTCAAAAATGCGATACGCGACCAAACCGTTGCCGACAGCCTGGCCGGCCATCCCGGCGCCAAAGCCGCCTGGCCCGGGTATGCCATGCACGAAGATATCAGCCCGGTGACATCCCGCATCGACGCACCCACGCTGCTGTTGACCGGGGAACGTGATCCTGTAGACCCGCCCGTTGTTCTTGCACAGCGTCTTGTCCCGTACCTGCCCAACCCGGAAATCCACGAATTGCCGCAGGTCGGTCACTTGCTGCCGCTTGAGGCACCGGACGAAGTAGCCGCGCATATCGCCCTCTACCTCGCACGTTGACCGAAAACCGGTTTGCCGCAGGCAGGAATACCGGACACTTGCCAATCGCCAAAGACCACGATATCTCTGACCAAAGCGGAAACATCGACGGACAGCGCCGACAAAAATCTTGCCTGTTCGGCACTGCCACGCTCTAACCATCACTCCGCGCGTCACGTAGTGATGGTCTTCCGCGCCGACGTGCTGCGTGCCGGTGCTACGCGCGAAGTCGAGACGCTGGTCGACGAACTGTGCCATCGCAGCCCCGAGTTCGAGGCCATGTGGAACGCGAGCGACGTGTCTACGTTTGGCGCCGGCACGAAGTACCTGCGCCATCCCCGAGCCGGCACGCTGGCACTCGAATACTCGACCTTCGCCGTCGACGGCCGCCCGGACCTGAGCCTGCTGATCTTCAATCCCGCCACGCCCGCCGATGCACGACGGGTTGATACATTGATGCAGGCGAAAGCATGAAACCGTACATGCCCGGCAGAAGACCACTTGCTGCCACTTGAAGTGCCTGCCGAGATGGCCATGTATATTGCCCGTTACCCCGCGGGTTGGCCAACGTGGAAAGCCTTGGCCAGGTGGTCCATGACGGCTCTCACTTTGGCCACGTGTCGCAGATCTTCGTGCGTCATCAGCCAGACACCCATCTGCACCAGCGTTGTGTCAGGTAACACCCGGCGCAACACCGGATCGCGCAAACCCAGGGGGACCTGAACCACCGCAATGCCAAGTCCTGCACGGGCAGCCGCCAGCTGGGCCGGATGGCTGTCGGTTCGCAGCACGAAATTGTCACGCGCCACGTGCAGGCCTGAGCGGGCGAACCATTCGAGATCATCGCGGCAGCGATCGGGACCAATCACCGCATGCCCTGCCAACTCGTCGACCGACGCGGGCGCACCGTTTTCCTCCAAGTAGGCAGTGGACGCGAACAACCCCACCGGTATGACCGCGACCTTTCTGGCCACGAGCGCCAGCTGGGTCGGCGCCACGGTCCGAACCGCTACATCCACCTCTTGCGCCAGAAGGTCGGCCCGCGCATTGCTCAATGACAACTCGATGCGAATGGCTGGGTGCTTGTCATGGAGCATCTTGAGCATCGGCGGCATGACTTCCGTGCCCATGATGTCCGGCACGCTGATACGCACTGTACCGGCGATTTCGCCAGGCGCCGCCGCGGCCATGCGCACGAACTGGTCCGAGGCCATCGCCATCATCCGCGCCGGCTTGTGCAATGCCAGAGCACTTTCCGTCGGTACCAGGCCATTGACCGAACGGGTGAACAAGACTACGCCGAGCGCGGATTCCAGTGCTTCCAGCCGATGACGTACCGTGGCGTGGGATACGCCCAGCCGTCTTGCCGCGCCCGACAAACTGCCTTCCTCAAGTACGGCCAGACAAACACGCTGATCATTCCACGAGATGCCACTGCTCATAAAAAACATACTAGCTGAGTGAAACAAACTTGCAATTTTCTTTCACCCAAACCAGGCATAGTTTGACCGTCACTCCACACACACGAGGTGACGGTTATGAACCATCCGCATTCCGTTCTCATTCTTGGCGCAACCGGCAGCATTGGCGGCGCCATCGCCCTGGCGCTGCTTGCTCGCGGCTGGCGCGTGCGCGGGATGGCACGGGACATCGAAAAGGTGCAGCGTAACGGACTCGACAACGTGGCGTGGGTTCGGGGCGACGCCATGAATCGCCGCGATGTCGTTCACGCGGCTGAAGGCGTGGCCATGATCGTGCATGCGGTGAACCCGCCCGGTTATCGAAACTGGAGGACCCTCGTCCTGCCCATGATCGACAACACGATCAGCGCCGCGCGCAGCAACGGCAGTTCGCGAATTGTCCTGCCTGGCACAATCTACAATTACGATCCGACCCGAGTGCCGGTCATCGACGCACACACGCTTCAGGCACCGAGGTCCCGCAAGGGAAAAATCCGCGTGGAACTGGAACGGCGACTGGCGCGGGCCGCGCCCGAGGTACCGTCATTGATTCTGCGGGCGGGTGATTATTTCGGCCCTGGGGCACGTTCAAGCTGGTTCAGCCAGGCGATGGTCCGCCCCGGCCGGCCGGTGACACGCGTTGTCAACCCGTGGTCTGGCGGGGGCCACAGCTGGGCGTATCTGCCAGACGTTGCTGAAGCCTTCGCACGCTTGATGGAGGCCGCAGACCAGCTTGCACCTTTTGAGCAGGTGCAATTCGAGGGTCTGTACGACGCCACCGGACGGGGCCTGATCGAAAGCCTGCAAAGGATCACCGGACACGTGCCATCGACACGGCGTTTCCCGTGGTGGCTCATGCACGCCGTGGCCCCATTCGGCGGCTTTCCGCGCGAGGTGTCGGAAATTGCGCCGTACTGGCATCACTCGGTCAAACTGGACAACGCGCGACTGGTCGAACTGATCGGTCCGGAGCCACACACGGACATCGACGTGGCCGTCCGCCGCACCTTGGACGACATGGGATGCCTGTAGCCATTCGCGCATCGGCCATCGACTCCGTTGCAAGGCGCGACGCCAACTCGTTGACGCGATGGAACCCGCAGTCCGATCAATTCACGTGCGCACTTTATCGGACTCTCTGGCCTGCTGCCGCGCAAACTGCCCGGGCGACAATCCGATCTGGCGTGTGAAGGCGACGCTGAAGGCACTGGCCGAGCGATAGCCGACGCGTTCAGCGATCTCGGCGATACGCCGTTGTCCCTGCCGCAGCCATTGCTTGGCCAGAGCCATGCGCCACGCAAGCAGGTAGACCATCGGCGCCACGCCAACCGTCTTCCTGAAACGCTCGAAGAATGCCGAGCGCGACAGTGCGGACACGCCCGCCAGTTCCGCCACCGTCCATGCGTGCGACGGGCGCTCGTGCATGGCGCGAATAGCGTCGGCGAGGCGCGCATCGGACAGCCCCTGTACCAGGCCCGGCATCGCCGCAGTTTCGGCTGTCGCGCGCAACGCCTCGATGAACAACACTTCCAGCAACCGCGAAAGCACGACATCCCGCGCCGGCCGCTCGGCGCGCGACTCCTCGTTCACGAGCTTCATCAGTGCCGCCAGTCGGTGTCCGTTGCGAACGTGCACCAATCGCGGCAACAGCGACACTAGCAGGCCGGCATCCGGCGACGCAAAATGGCAGTGGCCGATCAGCATGCGCACGTCGGCCGGACCGCTCTGGGACCCGACGCGAAACCGGCTCTCACCGAGCATGACCGGTGGTGTCTCGATCCCCTCGGGCGGCGGTTTGAGGCTGCTCACCACATAGTCATGGGCCATCGGAATCATGACGAAGTCGCCCGACTGCAACGCCACCACATCGCGTTCCCCGACCACAATGCGGCAACCACCATCGAGCATCACGCAATAGTACGGCTGTCCCTCATCCGAACGCGTGATACGCCAGGCACCGGCGCCGACGACCAACTTGGAAAACCGGGCGCTGGGCTGCAACAGCGTGACCACCTCGGCAAGCGGATCGATCATGCTTGGACTCATTCAAACAAAATACGGACTGCCAATTATAGATGGTACGGATTCCGGTGCCTATGATGGCGCCTACACTTCACATCACGTTCGGGAGTTCCCATGAAAACCGTCCTGATCACCGGTTGTTCTTCCGGCTTCGGCCTGGAGATCGCCCGCCATTTCCTTGATCGCCACTGGCGGGTCGTTGCCACCATGCGCACGCCCCGCGCGGACGTCCTGCCTGCTTCTGAAAACCTGCGCATCGTGCCGCTGGACGTGACCGCTCCCGAAAGTATTCGCGCGGCGGTGGATGGGGCCGGGCCGCTCGATGCACTGGTCAACAACGCGGGCATCGGTGCGGCGGTCCCCTTCGAACTGACAACTCTGGCCCTGGCGCGCGAATTGTTCGAAACCAATACGATCGGCACCATGGCGGTAACACAGGCCGTACTGCCGCAATTTCGCCAGCGCCGCGCGGGCGTCATCGTCAACGTGACCTCGACGGTCACATTGAAAGCGCTGCCACTGGTCTCGCTGTACACGGCCAGCAAGGCGGCGGTTAACGCGTTTACCGAATCGATGGCATTGGAGTTGGCCCCGCACAAGATCCGCGTGCACCTGGTGCTCCCGGGCAGGTCGCCCGAGACCCGCTTCGGCGCCAATGCGCAGGCCGACGCGCGCGTGCAGGGATTCGACCACACAGCTTATGCCGACCTTGTGCAAGGTTTCGTGGCCGAGTTGGGCGACACCTCGGGTCCGATCACGCATGCCGTCGACGTGGCGGAAGCCACTTGGCGGGCAGTGAACGACACGGCGGCTCCGATGCGTATTCCTGCCGGCGCCGATGCGGTTGCGTGGGCCAACGCCGCATGAAGGCCACGGTGAAAGTATGTGCCGGCAGGGTACCTGCCTTTTCGGCCACGCCGGCGATGGGGTGCGATACCTGCCTGGCCAGGGTGTGTGGCGCATCGGCGTAATCCGGGGCTTGCTATTGACTAAATAGTCAACTATAGTGCGCGCCATGGGACGCACAAGCGACGCACGCGAACGCCTGATGGACGCTGCCACCGATCTCATCTGGGAGATGAGCTACAACGCGGTGACGGTGGATGCCATCTGTGCCCGCGCAAACGTCAAGAAGGGCAGCTTCTACTATTTTTTCGAGTCCAAGGCGGCGCTTGCCCTTGCGGCCATGGAGCATGCCTGGCTGAGCAAGACGCGCCCACAGATGGAGATCTTCTTTGCCAGGGACGTTCCGCCATTGGAGCAGCTGAAGCGGTATTTCGAGGGGATCTATCAGATCCATCTGGAGGCGAAAAACCATGGACGTGTCCTGGGCTGTCCGTTTTTCAGCGTCGGCATGGAAAGCGGTGCGTTGGACCCGGAGGTCTGGCACGCCTCGCAAAAGTATGTGAGGCGCAAACACAAGTACCTCGCGCAGGCCGTCCATGAGGCACAGGTTCAAGGCCTCATCGACGTCGACGATGTGGAGGAAGCGGTGCAAGGCATCCAGACGTTGCTCGAAGGTGCTGTATGCAGGGCACGCGTGCAAAACGATCCAGAACCCCTGCGGGGCCTTTACCATCAGGCATTGCGTCTACTTGGCGCCAAGCAGGCGGTTACCGGCAGTTAGGGTGGTGATCCGCGCGTGGCAGGGGTGGTTTCTTTTTTTTTATCAGTAACTTGACTAGTTAGTCAACTATTATTTTGACAAGTGGGAAATGAGTGTCATGACGATCGAAAAGCACAGGTACCGTAACCATGCACAACAAACGCAGGCGTTGGTGAAGGCAGGGCGGCCAATGTCCTCGATGTTGCCACGTGCCTCCAATCGGGAAGGGGATGCGAACATGCACCCCCGCATGCGGCATGAAGGACGCATGGACATGGTCATCGAGCGATTCAAGGCGGAGTCCACGGTCCAGCAGCCGCCCTGGATATGGTTGTTGCGGGCGCTGGTTGTGTCGGTGGCATGCGTGGCGCTGGTGGCCTGTGCAGTCGGGCCGACGTACCATCGACCACCGCCGCCCGATGTCCTGGACTACACCGCGGTGCCGTCTGTCGGTCGCATCGCCGCGGCGTCGAGTGTTGCGGGTCCGGCTGCCGGTGCGCAGGTGCTGGTATCGGGGTTGGCGGTCAACCCGCACTGGTGGACCGGCTTCGGTTCGCCGGCACTGGATCATCTGGTCGATCGCGCGCTCGCGCACAATCCGGATCTGGATGCTGCCAAGGCCACGCTCGAAGCGGCGCAAGACGAGGTACAAGCGGCGCGGGGCGCATTCTATCCGCACGCAACGCTGGGACTGGACGCCGCGCGTACACGTACGAGTGGAGCCACGGGCGGAGGTGCTTTTGGCCCCAGCGTATATAACCTTTATACCGGGGACGTTGCAGTCGGCTACAACCCCGATGTGTTCGGGGCTACGCGTTACACGGTGCGCAGCCAGCAGGCCCGGGCGGACCTTGCACGGGATCAGTTGGATGCCGTGCGCCTGAGCATCGCGGGCAACGTGGTGACGACCGCCATCGATGTCGCCACGCTGGACGCTGAAATCGCGACCTTGCGGCACACTGTGGGCGACCAGCACAAGGTGCTCGATCTGGTCCGCCAGCAATACCGCGCCGGTGCGATTGCGCAGTTCGACGTGCTGACCCAGCAAAGCCTGCTCGCCAGCAGTCAGGCGCAACTGACGCAGCTGCGCCAGGCGCGCGACACGGCACGCCATTTGCTGGCCACGCTGGTGGGCGAGTTTCCGGCAGCCAGTCGTGGATTGCACTCACCGGCTCTCGCGGCTCTCGAACTGCCCGCACGTTTGCCGTTGAGCCTGCCCACCAACCTGGTTCGTGATCGGCCGGACATCCGCGCGGCACAAGCGCAGTTGCGTGCTGCCAATGCGGAGGTCGGGATCGCCGTCGCGCATATGTACCCAAGCTTCGACATCAGCGCGGAATTCGGCTACGGAGCGAATCATGCGAGCAGCCTGTTCGACCCGGCCAGCCGCTTGTGGGATTTGGCCGCGGGCTTGGCCGCACCGCTATTCGAGGGTGGCAAGCTCAGGGCACAAAAGCATGCCGCGCAAGCCGATTATCGACGTGTATTCGCAAACTACCAGGCCACCGTGCTGGGCGCGTTTCGCAATGTGGCCGACGTGCTGCGTGCGCTCGAACACGATTCGACGTTTCTCGAATCACGCGCCGACGCGATGCGTGCGGCGCAGAAGGCACTGGCGCTGGTGACGGCCCAGTATCGCTCCGGCAGTGTCGACTACTTGGATCTGCTG
This sequence comes from uncultured Rhodanobacteraceae bacterium, assembly GCA_964402805.1. Classification (GTDB taxonomy): domain Bacteria; phylum Pseudomonadota; class Gammaproteobacteria; order Xanthomonadales; family Rhodanobacteraceae; genus Oleiagrimonas. The sequence goes on from CAYOEF010000043.1 coordinate 14,138, forward strand.
GACAGTCAAACCCGGTATCAAACAGCGCGGATTGCCTTTGTGAAAGCCGAGGCGCAGCGCTATGCCGACACCGCGGCCTTGTACATCGCGCTGGGTGGCGGGCGGTGGACCGACACCGCAGGCGGGCACCCGTCGACAGGTCGTGATGCAGTCGCTGATACGACCGTACGTGCGCATTCGGTCCTTTGAGACGAACGCTTCACCGGTCCACCAAGGAACAGACAATGCACAAACCAATACTGATTGTGACAATAGGGCTGATCGTCGTATTCGGAGGCATCTTCGGCGGCAAGTTGTACGCGCACCACCGCGCTGCGGCTGCCACCGCTGCCCGTGTCGATCCGCCGACGGCGGTTGCAACCGCCGTGGCCCACCGTGTCTCCTGGAACCGCGAGGTCGAAGTCGTCGGGAATCTTGCCGCCGTCA
>CAYOEF010000044.1:0-14244 GCA_964402805.1 uncultured Rhodanobacteraceae bacterium
CAGGTGTAGGGGCACGGCGTGCCGTGCCCACAACGGTGCGTAACGGTAATGCGGATACAAGGCGGGCATCGCGGTGTGTCGAAGGGGACCAACCCACCCCTTACAGGGCCGGGCAGCGGGCAGGCTGCGAACGCGACGACGGTCGGAACTGCCCGCCCGGTGCTGTCGTAACCCGTGCGGGACCCTTCGTCCGATACACGGCAATTGCGCTATGACGAGCCGCCAAACAGGCGCTGTGCACATTCTCGCCCGCGCTCGATGCCCTGTGGGGTAAGCCATACCGACTTGGCCTTGCTCTTGGGATTGCCGATGAAACCCTGCGCATGCAGCCGGTCCATTACCTCGAAGTCGAAGTTCTTCCAGGCACGGCCATCGTCGAAGCTGAAGGCCACCAGCAAAGCAAGTACGGCGTCCTCGACAAGTGCTTGATCGTAGCTCATAGGTGTACTTTCTATTATGTGGAGATGTCTTGGCGACGACTGACGCAAAGCAGATAACAAAACGCGATGCGATCCCTTCATGCGTAGGGAATACGTAATCTGTCCGATGTTGTAGCACACAACCTGTCCGGTCTTCATGGAGGCTTCCCGTGAGCACCATTTCGTAGAGGCATGACACACCGCCAGGGCACGGCACGCCATACCCGTACGAATGGTTCGACACCCCAGGTGTAGGGGCACGGCGTGCCGTGCCCACGGCGGTCCATAACGACAAGGCTGGTACAAGGCGAGCATTGCGGTGTGTTGAACGACCCCTTGCGGGGCCCGGGCAGCGGGCAGGCTGCGAACGCGACGCCGGCCGGAACCGGCAGCCTGATCGACCATTTGCATGACGGTGGTCGGCATCAACATCACGGGCAAGCCGATAACCATCGTCCGTCCAATGCTTCCTTGACGCCACGCCGCCCGGGTGTACGTTGGCGGCACCGCAGCGGGACCGCGCCCGAGCAGGGGTTCCATTTGAACGCCACCATCCACATCGACCCACCGCCGTTGCCGACCTCGCCCCTGCCCCGCGCCTTCTACGCCCGCGATACCACGCTGGTCGCGCGCGAGCTCCTGGGCGCGTGGCTGGTGCATCGGCTGCCGGGTGGCGTGCGCATCGGGCGCATCGTCGAGACCGAGGCCTATCTCGGACCGCAGGACCTGGCGGCACATTCGGCGCATGGCAAGACCGCGCGCACGCGGGTGATGTTCGGCCCGCCGGGGCATGCCTACGTCTATCTCATCTACGGCATCCATCACCTGATGAACGTGGTGACGGAACCCGAGGGCACCGGCACGGCCGTGCTGCTGCGGGCGCTGGAGCCGGTCGGCGGCCTGCCCGGCAAGACGAACGGGCCGGGGCTTTTGACCCGGGCGATGGGCATCGATCTTGGCCAGTATGGTGAGGACCTGGTGGGCGACACGTTGTTCATCGCGCGTGATCCGCATCCGGAGCCGTTCACGGTCGTCGCCCGGCCGCGCATCGGCGTCGACTATGCCCGCGAATGGGCGGGCAAGCCGTTGCGTTTCTATATCGAAGGCAACCGGTTCGTGTCGAAGAAGTAAGGCTCTTGCCCGCTCAAATGCCGCAGCAGCCGCGCCAGGCTGACGACGTCCTGGTGGTTGTGCGTGGCGACGCGGCGCAGGTTGGTGGCCGATCCGCCACGCAACCAGGTCAGCCACGCTTGCGGGGCTTCGCTGCCGGGGAGGTCGTCCTGCCGCTGGATGTGCAGGACGGCGTGCTCGATCGTCTTCAATCGGCAATTCCCGAACATGTCGCGGTAACGCCGGCGGACGGGATACAGCAAGTCGATGTGGCCAAGGCCGATGGTCGGGTCGGGCAGGCGCGCCAGGCGATAGCGGGTACGCAGCAGCGGGATGTCGTAGCACTTGCCGTTGTAGCTTGAAAGCAGGGTGCCGGGGCCGAGCCAGCGCGCGAATTCGTCGAGCATGGCGCGTTCGGCGGCAAGGGTGGCGATGAAAAGCTGGCGTACCTCGAGCGCATCGTGCAGCCAGCGCGCGGCGCCGATCATGAAGGCACGCGTGCCGGTACCGCCGGCAAGGCCGGTGGTTTCGGTATCGAAGAACAGGACGCGGTACGGGTCGAAATCGGGCCGGTGGTCGAAGGCGCCGCCAAGCCGCACCGGCAACGGATCGACCGGCACGCGCGCCCGGGCGAGGTGCAGGCCCGGTGCGATTTCCTCGCCGGGCAGATGGCGGTCGCAGGGCGCTGTCACCGGCCCGCCATGCCCGGGCCGGCGCAGGCGCACCATCGCGCGCAGCTGCCCGACATCCACGATCCTGCCGGTGCCGTCGGTCAGCGGCGGCGCGGGCGAGCCATGGCGGTTGTCCGCCGGTTCCGCGGGATTCGTGCCGGGGATCGGCAGCGCCCCGCCGTGCCGGCGCAGGCGCCGTAATTGGTCAACGGTGATGCTCATGCCGACCCGAGTGCCGCCAGGACGCGCAGCGCGTGTTCGCGCGGGGATGCGTCGGCAGCCACCGCCTCGTCCAGCACGGGCCCGACGCAGCCCGGACAGCCGGCGCGGCACCCGCAATCGCGAATGAGTGCGATGGCCTGGACGACCAATTCATCCTGACGCCGCCATAGCGGTTCGGAAAAGCCCATGCCGCCCGGATAGTTGTCATGCAGGAAGAGCGCGGGCGCAAAACGCTCCAGCACGGCCGCGCTCGATGTCGTGCCGTCGGCCGTGCGAATCTCCCCGCCACCGGCATGGCCGGCGTGCGCCGACCATGCGCCGTCACCACTGCCGACGGCCTTGCACAGATCGGCGGCGTCGGCCATGACGGCCAGTCGCCCGACCACGTGCAGTGCATGCGCGGCGCCGAGAAACCCGTCCAGTGCGTCATGCCGCGAGGCAAACAGGTCATCCAGCACGGCGGGCGGCAGTTGCCACCACACGGCGCTGGTATGCATCTCCTGGTCGGGCAGGTTGACCGGCCCGTAGCCGATGTTCTCGTGGGTGTAGTAGCGGATCTTCTTGTAGCCCGCGACACGGCGAACCACATGGACTTCCCCGTGATGGCATTCGCCACGGCCCGCCGCGCAGGCAGCAAAGCTCTCCAGCACCTTGAGCCGCGTGTAGTCGATGGCGTCGGTGTAGTAATCCACGTGCGTGCGCGTGACGTACGCCTTGCGCCCCGGCCAGTCCAGCCGCTCGACCTGGTAGGGCGTGGACTGCACCATGTGGATGGCGCCTGGGTAGAGCATCAGCGGCGCGGAACTGAAATCGACCTCGGCAATGATGGACTGGCGCCCGTCACTGCGATCGACGACCACGAAGTTGCCGTCCGCGACCGAGCGCAGGCTGACGGCGTTGGCCGGATAGCTGTCATCCACCCACTCGTGGCGCGCGCCTTCATGTTGCAACACGCCGTCCTCGGCGAGAAGTTCCAGGTACACGCGCGGATCCACGTCGCCAAATCCGTCGCCGTCGGCGAAGGGCAGTTCGAAGGCCGCGCAACGGATGTGGTCGAGCAGGATCACGGGCTGGTCGGCGGCGATGCGCGCCTCCTCGGGCGGGGCATGGGCGAAGAATTCGGGATGCCGCACGATGTACTGGTCGAGCGGATCGCTGGACGCCACCAGGACACCGAGCGCCGCGTTCCTGCGCCGCCCGGCACGCCCGAAACGCTGCCAGCTGGCGGCGATCGAGCCGGGATAGCCGTTCAGCACGACCACGTCGAGCGCGCCGATGTCCACACCCAGTTCCAGCGCCGAGGTGGCGACGATGCCATCCACGCGCCCGGCGCGCATGGCCTTCTCGGCGGCACGCCGTGCGGTCGGCAGGTAGCCGCCGCGATAGGCGCGGATGCGCGCGGGTTTGCGCGGGTCGTGGTCGAACACGTCCTTGAGGTACTTCGTCAGCACCTCGACCAGGGTGCGCGAACGCGCGAAGACCAGCGTCTTGAGGCCGGCGCGGATCGCCAGGCGTGCAATGCGGTTCGATTGCGAACGCGCGGAGGCGCGCAGGCCAAGATCGGGATTGACGAGCGGCGGGTTCCACAGCATCACGTGCCTCTCGCCCGCCGGCGCGCCGGATTCGGTGATGGCGGTCACGGCCGCACCGATCAGGGCCTCGGCATGTTGCCGCGGGTTGCCGATGGTGGCCGAGCACAGGATGAACTGCGGGCTCGTGCCGTAGAACGCGCAGATGCGCCCGAGACGCCGCACGACGTTGGCCAGATGCGAGCCGAACACGCCCCGGTAGGCGTGGATCTCGTCGATGACGACGAAGGCGAGGTTCTCGAAAAACCGCGCCCACTTGGTGTGGTGCGGAAGGATCCCCTGGTGCAGCATGTCTGGGTTGGAAACGACGATGTCGCCGTTCAGCCGAATGGCCTTGCGCTGGTCGCCTGGCGTGTCGCCATCGAACGTCGCCACGCGCACGCCAAGGCCGCCCGCCGTGGACAAATCCACCAGATCGGCCACCTGGTCCTGCGCCAGCGCCTTGGTCGGAAACAGGTACAGCGCGGTGCGCCGCGCCTGCATGGCCGCGGCCACCACCGGCAACGTGTAGCACAGCGACTTTCCCGACGCCGTCGGGGTGACCACGACCACGTTGGCGCCATCGGATACCGCATCCCAGGCCGCGCGCTGGTGGCTGTACAGCCGCCCGATGCCGCGTGCTTCGAGCGCGTGGCGAAGCGCCTCGGGAAGTGCCGGCGGAAAGGGGGCGTAGTGGCCGGCCTGGCCCGGCACCACGAGTGATCCGGTGATGCGCGCGGCATATTTGCGTGCGAGCCGGTCCGCGAGATGCGCCGCATCAGGGCGGCCCGGTTGAAGCGGCAAGGCGGGTTTCGTGTTCACGCGGGCGACGATGCCACCGCGCATTCTCAGATCCTGCGACAGGCCCGCCAACGACACTCCGTCGCAGGCACCACGATGGTGGCGCCATGCCGCGAGGCGGTATCATGGCTGCAACCGCGCCACGGCACGCAATCGGCCGACAACCGGCAGCCGCCGGCACACGGCCATTGCCACCGCCAACCGTCCCGCCAGCCATTCCAAAGGAATCATCCATGGGCGCACATACTCCCGAAGTCCACGCCAGCACGACCCTGAGCCTTGCCGGCAAGGTGGCGCTCGTCACCGGTGCGGCCAGCGGCCTTGGCAAGCGCATTGCCGAGGTCTTTGCCGACGCCGGCGCCAATGTCGCCATCGCCGATCTCAAGCTGGACGCGGCGCAGGCCACCGCCGACGCCATCGCCGCCAGGGGCGTCAAGACCATGGCCGTCGCCATGGACGTCACCGACGAGGCGGCCGTGGATGCTGGTTTCGCCGCCGTCCTGAAAACGCTTGGCCCGACCGATATCCTCGTCAGCAACGCCGGCATCCAGATCGTCGCACCGATCGAGAAATTCGAGTTCTCCGCCTGGAAAAAGCTCCTTGCCGTCCACCTGGACGGCGGCTTCCTGACCTCGCGCGCCGCGGTGCGCCAGATGATCGATTCGGGGCGCGGCGGCAGCATCATCTTCATGGGATCGGTGCACTCGAAGGAGGCCTCGAAGCTCAAGAGCCCCTACGTGACCGCCAAGCATGGCCTGGAAGGACTGGCCAAGGTGATCGCCAAGGAGGGCGCGCAATACGGCATCGGGACCAACGTCATCTGTCCGGGTTTCGTGCGCACGCCGCTGGTGGAAAAGCAGATCCCGGAGCAGGCCGCGGAACTGGGCATCAGCGAGGAGGAGGTCATCCGCAACGTGATGCTCAAGGAAACCGTCGATGGCCAGTTCACCACCGTCGACGACGTGGCCCAGGTGGCGCTCATGTTCGCGGCATTCCCCAGCCGCGCGCTGACCGGCCAGTCGCTGGTGGTCAGCCATGGCTGGTTCATGCAGTAGCCGCCATGGCGAAGCCGGAACCCGTGAACCCCGCCACGCAAGCGCGACGCGACTACGAGTGCATCGCCCTGGTGCTGCAGGGCGGCGGCGCGCTGGGGGCCTACCAGGGCGGCGTCGTCGAGGCGCTGCACGACGAAGGCATGGCCATTGACTGGGTCGCCGGCATTTCGATTGGCGCGCTGAACGCGGCGATCATCGCCGGCAATCCGCCCGAACGGCGCGTCGAACGCCTGCATGAATTCTGGAACACGATCTGCCAACCGCCGGCGTGGCTGCCATGGCCGGCGTCATCGCTGTGGGCGGGTGGCAAGAACCTGCCGGTGGCCATGCAAAGCTCGCTGAGCGGGCTGGCGGCCTGGTGTGCGGCGACCACGGGCCAGCCCGGATTCTTCCGGCCGCGCATCCCGCCACCCTTCCTGCAACTGGGCAGTTCAGCCGCCACGGCCAGCTGGTACGACACCAGGCCCCTGCGCGATACCCTCGAACGCCTGGCCGATTTCGACCGCATCAACGACACGCGGCAGATGCGCGTCTCGGTGGGTGCCGTCAACGTGCGCAGCGGCAACTTCGTTTATTTCGACAACACGTGCGAACGCTTGCGCCCGGAACACTTCATGGCGTCCGGCGCGTTGCCGCCGGGCTTCGCGGCGGTCGAGATCGACGGCGAGTACTACTGGGACGGCGGCGTGGTGTCGAACACGCCGCTCTACAAGGTCCTGCGTGAACACCCGGTGCACGACGCGCTGGTATTCCAGGTCGACCTGTGGAGTGCCCGCGGCGACGTCCCGCACGACATGCCGGCCGTGGCCGATCGCGCCAAGGAAATCCAGTACTCCAGCCGCACGCGCATGGTCACCGATTACATGCACGAACGGCTTGGACAGCGGCGTCTGCTGAACGACCTGATGGAGCTCGTACCACCCGAGCGCCGGGACGACCCGGCCTACCAGCGCGCCAGACGGAAAGCCTGCACCACGTTGGTCAACCTGATCCACCTGATCTATCGCAACAAGCCCTACGAGGGCCACTACAAGGACTACGAGTTCAGCATCGCCAGCATGCGCAGCCACTGGCAGAGCGGCCTCAACGACATGCGCAACACCCTGGCCCATCCCGAATGGCTGGCCGTGCCGACGGCACGCGACCCGTTCGTGACCCATGACGTGCACCGCCGCCTGGCCAACGCCTGACGGACATGCCGCGCAAACCTGAGAAGGGCACGGCACGCCGTGCCCGTACGTCGCGTGGTTGGGGTGAGGGGTTTCATGTGTGGGTTTCGTGACATGGTGAACCGGGTGTCGCGGTTTGGGATCGGAGGCTTGATGCTGGCGGGGGCACGGCACGCCGTGCCCGTACGTCGCGTGGTTGGGGCGACAGCCGTGGGTTTCGTTTTGTAGGGGCACGGCGTGCCGTGCCCTCCACGGCGCGTCGATGTCCCGGGCTTTGGCCCGTTCGGTAAGGTGCCGCAACGCATTCCCATGCCGGCCCGCTTTTTCTCCCGCACCGCAATCCGGCATCGCGCGCTTCCCTTCACGAAATAACTTAGTTATACTAACTAAATGTCTCGTGAACTCGAATTGGCGACAGCACTGCGCCCGGTGCTGTTGCGCCTCAACAACGCGGTGCGCCGCCAGGTGCCTTCGGCGGAGTTGACGGCCGCGCAATGCACCGCACTGGCGACGGTGCTCGACCATGGCCCGCTGCGCATGGGGGAACTGGCGGAACGCGAGCGCGTGAGCATGCCCACGGCCACCAGCGTCATTTGTCGCATGGAGAAGCTCGGCCTCGTGCAGCGCCGGCCCGATCCCGGCGACGGGCGCGCGGTGCTCGTCGAGCTGACCCGTTCCGGACGCAAGCGCCTCGAGGAGGTCGCGACCCAACGCAATGCACTGATCGCCGGGCTCCTTACCCGGCTCGACGCCAGCCAGCGCGACGCCATCGCCGCCGCCGTTCCCGCCCTTACCGCCATGCTTGCACTGGACCAGGTTCCACGCGCCGAACCCATGCGTACCACGGGATCCACCACCGGCTGACCTGCTTCGCTTGCAGCAGCCACCATCCACGACCCGCCCCCCGACCCGGCCACACTCAACTGCCATGAACTCCGTCGTCCTGCAAACCACCCCCACGGCCCATCCCGGCCTCCTGGATGCGCTCCATGGCCAACCACGCCAGGTATGGGTCACGGCCTTCGCGGCGGTGATCGCGTTCATGGGCATCGGCCTGGTCGATCCGATTCTCAACACCATCGCGCACGCTCTGGGCGCCACGCCCGCGCAAACCACGCTGCTGTTCGCCTCGTACCTGGGCATGCAGGTGTTTGCCATGCTGCTCACCGGTGCATTGAGTTACCGCTTTGGCGCCAAGCGCATGGTGGTCGCCGGATTGTTCCTCATCATCGCCGGCTCGGGACTGTGTGCCTTTGCCGGCAGCATCACCCAGCTGGTATGGCTGCGTGCGCTGTGGGGCCTTGGCAACGCGTTCTTCATCGCCACCGCGTTGTCGGTGATCGTGGAGGTGGCGACCGGCGGCCAGAAGGGCGCGGTGCTGCTGTACGAGGCCGCGCTCGGACTGGGGCTGGCCGTGGGCCCGCTGGTGGGCGCCGTACTGGGCCACATTTCCTGGCGCGGCCCTTTCGCCGGCACAGCCGTCCTCATGGCGATCAGCGCGGTGCTGTGCGTGACGATGCTCAGCCACGACCACAAGTCACGCCGCACGCCGGTACGCGCCATCGATACGATTCGCGCGCTCGGCGACAGTCGCCTGCGCCTGACCTCCCTGGGTTCGGCGTTCTACACGGCGGCGTTCTTCGTCGTCATCGCGTGGGCGCCATTCGCGCTCGGCAAGGGCGCTTATTACATCGGCCTGGTGTTCTTCGGCTGGGGGGTGTGCGTGGCGATTTCCGGCGTGTTCATCGCCTCGCGCGTGGCGCGCCTGTTCGGCGAACGCCGTACCCTGATCGCCACGGTGCTGCTGTACGCCGCCGCCCTGCTCGTGATCGCCATCGGCACGCCGCTGGCGATCGTCATCGGTGTGATCGTTTCCGGATTGTTGTCCGGGGTGCTCAACACCCTCTTCACCGACACGGCCATGCGTTCCACCCGCACGCCACGTTCCGTGTCCAGTGCGGGTTACAACTTCTGCCGCTGGACCGGCGGCGCGTTGGCGGCCATTCTGGTCGGGCACGTCGCGCAATGGTTCGACGCCATGATGGCGCCGTTCTGGGTGGGTGCGATCTGCTGCGTGATCGCCGCCTTCTTCCTGACCCGCCTCCCGGCCGCTGAAACACTCCCGGCAGCACCATGCGACGCCGACGCGTAGCCTGCCGCCGCTCCCGCGCGGCGGCGGCAGGCCGTGGCGGGTGTCAGCCCGCCGAAATGTAATTCTGCAGGTGCTCGATTTCCTGCGCCTGCTCGGCAAGCACTTCCTTGACCAGGTCGCCTATGGAAATGACGCCAAGCACGCGCCGCCCGTCGGTGACCGGCAGGTGGCGGATGCGGCAGTCGGTGCACAGGCGCATGCACTCGGCGATATCGGTATCCGGTCCGACGGTGATGGGATTGTCGGTCATGATGCTCGACACCGCGGTATCGGCCGACGCGTGTCCCTTGAGGATCACCTTGCGTGCGTAGTCGCGCTCGGAAACCATCCCGACCAGGGTTTCGCCGCGCATGACCAGCAGCGCACCGATGCGCTTTTCCGCCATGGTCTTGATCGCGTCGAGCACCGTGGTGTCCGGTGCCACTGAAAATACGTCGCGACCCTTGCTTTCAAGAAGATGTCTGACCTGTTGCATACTCACCTCCGGCATCGAGCGGACATCGTCCAAGGCGCCTCCAGTCTAGCTTGGAACCGCCTGCGGTGGACATTCCGGCCCGACCGGCGCCCGCGGGTCATTCAGGCGCCGTCACGCAACATTTCCTGCCGCCGCGGCATTGTGCGGGTACGGCTTGCATCCACGCGCCGGCGGCTCCATAAACGTCCCATATCGCGCACGGCACGTCATTGCATGGACCTGGACCGTTATTTCCGACGCATCGGTTACACCGGGCCAACCACCCCGACGGCGGCAACCCTGCATGCGTTGACCCGTGCCCACGCGCAATCGATTCCATTCGAGAACGTGGACGTGCTGCTGGACCGCCCGATCCGGCTGGGACCGGACGCGCTCTATCGCAAGCTGGTGCTCGCGCACCGCGGCGGTTACTGCTTCGAGCAAAATGGCCTGTTTCTCGAGGTGCTGCGCGATCTCGACTTCGAAGCGCGGCCGCTGCGTGCCGCCGTGCGCATCGACGAACCGGACCGCAGCGTGCCGACCGGGCACACGCACCTGGCGCTGGAGGTGCGCCTGGACGGTGAATCCTGGCTCACCGACGTCGGCTTCGGGTCATCCTCGCTCACGCGGGCCCTGCGCCTGGTTCCCGACATCGAACAGGTCACACCGCATGACACCCGTCGCCTCGTGCAGGCGGACGGGCGATGGTTCCACCAGATCCTGCATGGCGGTACATGGACGGATGTCTACGCATTTGCCGGCGAGTCCATGCCCCTGTCCGACCGCCGGATCGCCAACTGGTACACCAGCACGTACCCGGACTCGAAATTCCGCCATGAGCTGATGGTCGCGATCGCCCTGCCGGATGGCGGCCGCGCAACGCTGCACAACCACCAGCTGACCCTGCGCGAGGCCGACGGCAGCGTACGCCAGCGGAGCATTGCCGGCATGCCTGCATTGCTGGACGTGCTGCGCGAACGGTTCGGGATCGACCTGCCAACGGGCACGCATTTCGAACTGGCGGCGGAAGCATGAACGGCATCACCGGCCGGAGCCGGGCCGGCAGGCTCCCATTCGATCGTCGGGCACACTCGGAACGATCCCGTGAACCCCTTGTGTGGCCGGTCGCCGGACTGATCAACGTGCTGCGGCATCATGCTGCCAGTGAAAGGCTTGTTCGACGTCAATGCATATACGACCTGGACCCCCGAAATGCATCATAAAGCTGAAGGCCGCTCAGGCGCGGCACGCGATACGGCAACCAAAAGCAGGCAGCGCGTGGTTTCCATCCGTACATTTGCAGCCCGTGGCGCCGCCTGCCTCTTGCACACGCCTGAAATGTCACCATGACTTCCACCAGACCACCCGCGAAGACGCGCCATGACGCCTGCCCCGCCATCGCCCGGCAGCTGGCGTCGGATATCGACGCGCTCCGCTTCACCACGCCCAGCCATGTCTACAACCCGCTGCGCTACATGTGGGATGCGCACCGGCAGTATCTGTCGCACGCCGGTGACCGGCCGGGGCGGGTACTGCTGCTGGGCATGAATCCGGGGCCGTGGGGCATGGCGCAGACGGGCGTCCCGTTCGGTGAAATCCACATGGCGCGCGACTGGCTCGGCATCCGCGCCACGCCGGTTCCACCGCTTCCCGAGCAGCACCCCAAGTATCCGATCCTCGGCTACGACACCACGCGCCACGAGGGCAGCGGGCAGCGCTTCTGGGGCTGGGCCAGGGAGCGCTTCGGAAACCCCGACGCGTTCTTCGAACAGTTCATGGTGTGGAACTACTGCCCGCTGCTGTTCATCGCCGGCGGGCGCAACCTGGTTCCGGGCAAGCTTAGGAAAGAGGAAACCGTCCCGTTGCTTGCCGCATGCAACCGTGCGCTCGCGGCCTTGCTGGACGCCATCCAGCCCGCCGCCGTGGTCGGTATCGGCCGGTTTGCCGAGGAACGTGCGCGTGAAGTCGCCGGACAGCGCGTCCCGGTCGGCTACCTGCTTCACCCCAGCCCGGCCAACCCGGCCGCGAGCCATGACTGGGCGGCGGTTGCCGACGCAACCCTGGCGCCGTGGCTCGGAGGCGCTATACCCCGTCCGGGCGGGTGATCGCGAACCCGCACGGCGGCTCGGCACCCAGGAGATGGCGCACGAAGTAGTCCCAGCGCCGACGCGTGACGTAGTCGGTGTCCTTGCCGTAGGCATGGCGCTGCCGGGGCAGGATCAGCATGTCGAAATCCTTGTTGGCCTTGACGAGGGCGTCGGCGACCAGGAAGGTGGTTCCCACGGGCACGTTGTCGTCCATGGCCCCGTGCACCAGCATCAGGCGGCCACGCAGGCCGCCGACGTGCAACTGGTTGGCCTGGCTGTCGTAATTGGTGGTGCCGTCGGCGTTTTCGACCAGCAGGCCGTGGTACTTCTCGCCCCAGTCGTTTTCGTAGTTGCGGTCGTCGTGGTTGCCGCTTTCGGCCCAGCCGACCTTGAACAGGCCGGGATGGCGAAACATGGCGGCGGCGGTGGCGTTGCCGCCGCCGGAGTGGCCCCAGATGCCGACACGATCGGCGTCTATCCACGGATGGCGCGCGGCCAGTTGGCGGATGGCGGCCACCTGGTCCGGCAGCGTGTTGTCGCCCAGGTTGCCGTATGAAACGTCGTGGAAGCGCTTCGAACGCCACGGCGTGCCCATGCCGTTGATCGCCACCACGATGAAGCCCAGTTCAGCCAGCGCCTGGTGGCCGCCGCGCGCGGGCAGGAAACTGAAACCGCGCACGGAGCCGGTCTGCGGGCCGGGGTAGATGTAATCGATGAGCGGGTATTTGCGGGCCGGGTCGAAATCGCGCGGCTTGAACAGCATGCCGTAAAGCACAGTCTCGCCGTCGCGCGCGGTGACCGTGAACGGCTCCGGTGGCACCCAGCCGGCCGCCTCGAGGCGCGCCAGGCCGGCCCGGGCCACGGTCGCGACGACATGGCCGTCGTCGGCCGCGCGCAATACCGTCACTGGCGCCGTCACCGGTGTCGAATACGTGTCCACCACGTGCCGGCCGTCCGGCGACATGGTCACGCGATGGTCGGCCGGTTCCGGCGTCAGCAGGGTCGCCTCGCCGGTGTCGATGTGCACCTTCCAAAGTTGCCGGTAATGGGGGTTCAATCCCGGCGTGCGGGCGTTGCCGACGAACCAGACCAGGCGCGATTCCCGATCCAGATGGACCACCCGCGAGACGTTGCCGACGCCCTGCGTGATGGCGTGTTCGACGACGCCGGTTGCAAGGTCGCGCAGGTAGAGGTGGCCCCAGTCGGTGTGCTCGGAAAACCAGATCACCTGGTTCGATTCGGGCAGGTAGCGCCAGCACACGCCCTCGTGGCCCGATTCGTAGTACGTATCGACGTGGTCTTCGAAGGCAATGCGCGTGGTGCCGGTCGCGACGTCGGCGATGCGCAGGCACACCTGCCGGCGGTCGCGCGACGTGGTGACCAGTGCCAGGCTGCGGCCATCCGGCGCCCACTGGACGTCGCTCCACATGCCTGGCTCGTCCGGGTCGCAGGCCAGGGTATCGGCAAGGCTCGACAGGCGCGGCTGCGGCGGCATGTCCAGGCGCGTGAGCGTACCGTCGGCGATGTCGATGACGACCGGCTCGATCTGGAGTATCGCCTCATCGCCTACCAGGCCGTATTTCCACCGATGCAGCCTGGGGTGGCCCACGCGTGTCTCGAGCAGGTACATCTCGCCGACCTTGCGCTGGTCCTGCCGGTACGTGGCCACCTTCGTCGAATCGGGCGACCAGCGCACGATGGCGCCATCATCGTGGATCCAGCCGGCGTTGCGGGTGGCATAGCCGTAGTCTTCCACGCCGTCGCGGGTGAGGGCCGTCTCGGCGCCGGTCACAAGATCGCGCAGCCACAGATTCCAGTCGCGCACGAAAACGGCATGGCGACCATCCGGCGACGCGACGGCAGGTTCCCTGCCGGGCCGGTTGGCAAGCGTGGCGGCCCATGCCCGGCAACGGGTCACGCGCGGCGCGGCCGCGGAATCGCCCGTGTCCACGGGCTCCATGTCGCAGACATGCGCCACACCGTGCCAGGTGACCCTCAGGCGCCCGTCGGGAAGCCGGGCCAGGTCCGTCACGGCCAGTTTGCCGGCACGCGCGGCGGGCTTGTCGTCATCGGCGGCCGCGGCGGCGTTGAGCGCGGCGGCCAGCGTTGCCTGGTCGAAGGGCGGGCGCACCTGGCCCGTCGCCACGTCCATCACGCGGTAGTGATCGCCATCGGCGTCATGGTCGACGAACCAGCAGTGCGTGCCGTCAAGCCACCCCACGCGACCGATGGCGTGGTCGACCAGCGGTTCGACATGGTGCGGCAATTGCGCGGCGGCACGCGCATAGTCGTCCCGCGTCAGGTGCGGGCGATCCACTGGATTCGATAGGGTCCCGTCGTTTTCTGTCATCGTTCCACGCACTCCGCAACCGCCCGCACACCCCTGGCGCCATCGACACAGTCAAATAACCCGCGGCGCGCGACGCCATACAATGCACGGCATGAACACCCCGGAACAATCAGCGCTCGGGAAGGCCACAGTCTATGCCAACCGCTACGACCCGCGCCTGCTGTTTCCCATCGAGCGTGCGCCCAA
>CAYOEF010000045.1:0-14124 GCA_964402805.1 uncultured Rhodanobacteraceae bacterium
CACGCTGGGAAAATTCGTTGCCCACGCAGATGGCGCCATCCTCCGGGTGCTCGGCGAGAAGTTTGCCGTAATCGGAATACGTCTTCAGGCCATACTTCTTGGCTGTTTTCTGGTTGGTCACGATGCCGTAGGAATCACTGAACGCGGCCGGCTTGAGCCACTTGATGCCGTTTTTCTCCAGATCTTCCTTGGCCACCTTCTTGTACAACCGGCCGTGGACGTTGGCTGTGGTGTGCTTGAGGTAATTGACCCAACCGGTGCCGGTGTATTCCCAGTACATGTCGATCTTGCCGGATGTGAGGGCGGTACGCGCGGTGTTGGAACCGGCCAGGCCCGTCTGGTCCGTGACGCTGGCGCCGGCGGCCTTGAGCAGGTCGACGGTCATCTTGCCAAGTATCAGTTGCTCCGTGAATTCCTTGGAACCGACGGTGAAATGCGCACCGGACAAATTCACCTGCTGCGCCAGTGGTTTGCCCTGCCCCGCGGCAAACGCCGGGCCGGTGGCCGCAAGGCCCACGGCCAACACGCCGCAAAGGATTGAACGAGTGAATGTATTCATGACTACCTCCGATTGATAGTTGCTTTCCCCACCTCACAGGCCTTTCGGCCGCAACCATGTTTCCGCCAGGCCGGCCAGCCAATCGACCAGCAAGGCCAACACGGCCGACAACACGCCTCCCGTGACCAGAATGGGCGTACGCCCCAGGTTGTTGCCGGTCACGATCAGCTGTCCGAGTCCGCCGGCGGCGACGAACGTTGCCAACGTGGCCGTGCCGACCAGGATGACGAGCGCCGTGCGGATGCCCGCCAGCATCATGGGCACCGCAAGCGGCAACTCGATGCGCAACAGCACCGACCACGCGCTCATGCCCATGCCGCGCCCGGCCTCGATGATCGACGCGTCGATCTGTTGCAGGCCCACCACGGTGTTGCGCATGACGGGCAAAATCGTATACAGCACGAATGCCGCAATGGCCGGCCAGAACCCCAGGCCCACCAGGATGGCCAGAATCACCAGGACGCCGATGGATGGAACCGCCTGCCCGATGTTCGCCACCGCGGTGATGACGGGCGTCAGGCGGCGCGTGGCCGGACGCGTCAGCAGGATTCCGAGCGGCACCGCGATGATGATCACCAGGATCGCCGATATGACGGTCAACTCGATGTGTTGCGCAAACAGCAGCGAGATGACGCCGGCGTTGAGGCTGCGCTTCTCGATGCTGTCGAGCTGCATGCCATGGATCCACAGGTACAGGACCAGACAGGCGATCGCCAGGGCGATCGGCATGGCCGCGTGATAGAGCCATCCTGACGCGCGTATCCCCCGGGTCTTCGTGTCCGGGCTTTCCCGTCGTCCCGACTCAGTCCGGTTCATGGTGGCTGGCTCCGATCCATTCGGGAGACTCCGCGATGTTGCCTGCCGACTCATCCACGCGCCGGGCCTCGGCATTGAACGCCGCGACGGCATCGCGCACGGCCTCGAAATCGATGACCTTCTTGAATATGCCGTCCTCGTTGACGATGGTCGCGCAGCCCACGGACGACACCACCATCGCATCCAGGGTCTCGTAAAGGTTGGTCCTGGCCTTGAACAGGCAGCGCACCGCATGCCCCTTCGGGCCGCTGTCGACAAGATCGCTCGCCTGGGCCCAGCGCCGCGGGCGTCGCTTGTCGTCAAGCAACAGGATCCAGTCACGCGCGGATTGGGCCAGCAACTCGCGCAGTCGTTCCGGCGGATCGCTCAGCATGCCAACCGGCCAGTCCGCCGCCGGCACCTCGTAGCCCTGCGACAGGCTCAGGCGGCGCAGCGCCGCGCCGACGCCTATGAAGTCGCGCACGAAATCGTCGGCCGGGCGCGCAAGGATCTGCGCGGGGGTGTCGAACTGCGCGATATGCGACTGCTCCTTGAGAATGGCAATACGGTCGCCGAGCTTGATCGCCTCGTCAATGTCATGCGTCACGAAGACGATGGTTTTCTTGATTTGCTTCTGCAGGCGCAGGAACTCGTCCTGCAGGCTGGAACGGGTGATCGGGTCGATTGCGCCAAAAGGCTCGTCCATCAGCAGCACGGGCGGGTCGGCGGCCATGGCGCGGGCCACGCCAACGCGTTGGCGCTGTCCTCCGGACAAGGCCTTGGGGTAGCGATTGCGATACTGCGCCGGCGGGATACCGACCATCTCGAGCAATTCGTCGATTCGCGCGTTGGTCCGGTCGCTCGGCCATCCCAGCAGGCGCGGCACCACCGCGATGTTGTCGGCAATGGTCATGTGCGGAAACAGGCCGATCTGCTGGATGACGTAGCCGATTCGCCGCCGCAACTTGTCCGGATCGACGTGGCTGACGTCCTCCCCTTCCAGGAAAATACGCCCGGAAGAAGGCTCGATCAGCCGGTTGATGAGTTTCATCGTGGTGGTCTTTCCGCAACCGCTTGGGCCGACGAGGACCACCAGTTCACCCGTGCGGATCTGCATGGAAAGGTGATCGACGGACATGGCCGGATTACCCGGGAACTGCTTGCACAGGTCCTCCAGCCCGATCATGGTGTCCGGATTGACGTTGCTGTCAGCCATGCAACCCCCTTGACGTCGTCAGCCGTGAAAAAATTCCAATGGCCACATCGAACAGGATCGCCAGGATGACGATCCCGAGCGTCCCTCCAAGTGCCAGGTCCAGGCCATGCGCGGTCCCCGCCCGCGTCAAGCCGGTGAATATCGGCTTGCCGAGCCCCGGTCCATTCACATAGGCCGCTATCGCCGCAATGCCGAGCACGATCAGCGTCGATACGCGCACGCCGGTCAGGATGGCCGGCCAGGCCAGCGGAAGTTCAATGCGCCACAGGCTTTGGCGCGCGGTCATGCCCATGCCGCGCGCGGATTCGACGACGGCGGGATCGACCTGGCGCAGGCCGGTTATCGTGTTGCGCAAAATGGGCAACAACGCGTACATCACGAGAGCCACCACGGTTGGCGGGTAGCCCAATCCCAGGATCGGGATGAACAAGGCAAACAGTGCAAACGACGGAATGGTTATGAATATGTTGGCAATGGTCAATGCGATTTCCGCGGGACGTCGCGTGCGATAGGTCATGAATCCCACCGTTACGGCTATCGCAGTGGCACACGCGACCGAAACGACCACGACAAGGACATGCTCACCCACAAGGCCGAGCAAATATTGCCATCGAAATGTCAAGTAATTGTAGAAACTTCCCATCCAATTACCTCGCTGTCCGAATTTACATATCCACCCGGGTGTGCAACCGCCTTTCGAGTGGATCGGGCAGAGGCCCAACGCTCGGGCGACTCCAGATTGTGCGAATATCGCGGCTGCAACGCTATAAGGCCGTTGCGGCCGCTGCGGGATAAACCCGTCGCCTGAGCAAGGTCAACAGGCCGGCAACGCCACCGTGCCCAAGATTCTCGACGGCGGCGTGTATGGCAGGCGCCCGATCACCCAATATCACTCCACACAGTTGATAATATTTTCTGACGATGGCGTCTTCTGAAAGCGGCGTCGTCGGGTCGCCGCGGGCCTGCAACGGCTCGCTGATGAGCCGTGTTCCATCATTCAGCATGACCACGGCATGCGCCAGGCGCCGGGCTGGAAACACCGCGTTGTAACGGTCTTCCTCAACCATGGTCACGCGACTGGCAAGATCATGCAAATGCGGATCGGAAAGTGCCGACGTCACGCTGCTCGTATCGACTGTACCATAGTGCAATGCGCATGCTACTGGCCAGGGCAGGCTGTATTGGGCCTGCTCCGTATTGCGAGGGTGCACTACCGCCAAGCGTGCCGCTTCATGAAAGGAATGGATTTCAATGCCCGAAATGCATTCGGGGCCCGGAATATCCGTCCGCAGGGACAAGACTGCTTCAACTGCCGGTTGCGCCCAGCGGCAAACCGGATAAGGCTTGAAATACTGGTCGAACAAATACCACCGTTCGCCCAGATCCGACCAGACGTCGGCAACGTCGTCACCAACGACGGTTACGGCCGGAGAGCCCGTAAATCCATCCTTTGCGAGCAGCGCCGCGGCGATGCCCGCCATGGCGCCCCACCCCGAACCATCCTTGATCATCCCGGGATGGTCTATGCAGCGCATCATCTGACTGCGTGGACCATAGAACTCGGCAATACCGAGTGCCTCATGCAGGCTTCCGACATCAAACCCGAGCAGCTTGCCGGCCACCGCCGCAACGCCGAGCGCATTCCACGCCCCGGACGTGTGGTAGTCCTCGACACTCGCGTGCAGCGCAATACCCGCGCGGGTCGCCACTTCATATCCGAGGGTCAACAGCCCGAGAAACGTATGGCCGGAAACGTGGTCCGCTTCGGGCAACGCCAGCAGTCCGGGCAGCAATGCGACGCCGGCGTGTCCCTTTGTGAGGGCATGTCCGTCGTGTGCATCGAGTGCATCAATCATCCACGCACCATGCAATGCCACGCCCGTTGGCGACGCCGTGGCGTTGTCGAACAGCAGCGGACGCGTGCCGCCATGTTGATGTGCGGCGTAACGCGCCGCAATGCGCGCAAGCGGCGTCGTGCTGGCGCCGGCGGCAACGCCGAGCAAATCGAGCAGGCGCAGCTTCGCCTGCCGATACAGCGCCTCATCGAGGCGATCAGGCACAAACGCATGGATCCACTCGAGCGGACCGCTATTCATGGCATGCCGATTGCAGACAGGAACGCCGTGAATGGAAATTGGAATACCGATGCTTTATCGCGCAAGCTTGATCCTCTGGTATGGCCGGGCCCCTGGCACCCGGTCACTTGAATATGACAGCACTTGGGCAAAAAACCTTATATATGCCGCCCGAGCAATGCATCATCAAATGGATAGCGTGACAACATTTCCACGCCGGTTTCCGTAATCAATACTTCCTCTTCCAGTTTCACCCCCTCCGCACCGCCCACCTCGCCGATATAACTTTCCACGCTGACGACCATTCCGGTTTCCAGTACGCCATCGCCCGTAAAACGGTCGAAATCCACTGAATGGGCGACCAGTGGCGTTTCGCCATGCATGCCGACGCCATGGAAAATCGACGGGTAGCGGCGATCCATGAAGCGCTCGGGAATATGCCACGCGCGCTCGGCTATCTCGCGAAACGGCATGCCGGGACGGAGGATGTCGATATTGTGCTGTATCTGTTCCCATGCCATCTGATACAGACTTTGCTGATAGCCACTGGGCCGCGCTGGCCCGACGTGGAATGTACGCGAGAAATCAGCGTAATAGCCATCGCAGCCAATCGTGTCGGTATCCATGGCAACCAGTTCGCCAGGGCGTACCAGGCGGTCACTGGTTTCGTTGAACCACGGATTCGTACGCGGCCCGGAAGACAACAATCGCGTTTCGATGAACTCGCCGCCATTTTTTATGACGGTGCCATACATCGCCGCAAACAGTTCATTTTCCGTAACGCCAGGCCGCAGTGCCGCTTCAACTGCCGCGACCCCGCTCTCGGTGGACGCCATGGAACGCGCCAGGCACGCAACCTCCTCCGGCGTTTTCAGTCGCCGGCAATGGAGCGTGTGCTGCATGCAGTCATCAACGGTCAGGCCCTGGGCTTCGAGTGACAACGCCAGCAGGTGCGAGCAACGATCCAGGCCAACGTGCCGGTTGCCGCCGCCGTGGGTATGGACCAGGTCCGCGATTTCCAGCGCGAAGGGGTCCGCGCTGAGATTGTCACGCTGGTTGACCGACGACCACACCACCTTGGACGTGCGCGATTCGTCTATCGTCTCCAGCCAGGTGGAAACGTGGGCGCTGCCGGGGTATTCGAACAGAATGACCGGTCCTTCCACCGGGACGTAAATGTAGCGCGTGGAATTGCGCAGGAAGTAGCCGAACATGTTGCGCGAACCGGTCGCATAGCGCTGGTTGTTCGGATCGAACAGGACGACCGCGGCGTAATCGTGTTCGCGCAGCATCGCGCGCAACCGCGCGAGGCGGCCGGCGCGCAGGACTTTCGGATCAAATGCAACCGGAACACTGTCGTAATTGCCGGCCGGTGCCGATGGGGTAACCGGACGATCGGTATGTGTCGTTGCTTCGGGTCGGGAAACATCGTTCATGGTAGTCAATCGGCCAGGTTGTCGGAACGGGAAACGCCTTCACGCTCCTGGCGCTCGTGAATCGGGGCGATGCGCCCGAAAATACGGCGGGTGCGGTCGGCACGGCCAATGAAACCCGGTTCGCGCGCGTAGCCGAAAATGACGGTATGCCGGTCGCGGGCACCCTCGACACGCACAACCCGATGCAGGGAATAGCGGCCATAGAAAATCTGGACGTCTCCCGGTTCAAGGGTCAGGCTCTTGACGGCACCGCGATTGCCCTGCAGCACCTGTTGCACGGCGGGAAAGTTTTCACTTTCGGGATTGCGGATGCGTGGACAGTATTCGAACTCGCCGCCACCTTCCGGCTGTTTCGTCATCATGCTGACGATGAATTCGTTGGTGTCGTAGTGCCAGGGGTGCTGGCAGCCGCCACGCAACACGTTGACCACGAGGCCGGCGAGTGGATCGGCATATTCGTACAAGGTTGGCACGTCGACCGTGGCGGCAATGAAGCGCTGAAAGTCGGGATGTTGGTAGAGGCGCCGAATCATGGTTTCGGCGCCAATCAGGTCGCCGGCGACAAAGCCGTTGGTGCGGTCACTGAATACATTCTTCGGATGATCCGGCGGCAGGGACGGATCGCCGTCGGAGTTGTACGGGTTGGTGCGGGTCTGGTTGTAATGGGCCCGTGGCGCGAGCGATTCGGTCTCACGGCCGAGCGCGGCCAGGGCATCGGCGCGAACAAAGCCCTTGAGCACCACGCAGCCATCGTCCTGCAGTTGCTTGCGGCAACGATCCAACAGCGCGTGGTATGCCGGGGTGCCAGGCTGGCTGATCGGATAGGTATCGAGATCGACGATCGGGTCCAGTGTTGCGGGGGAAACGACGGATTGGGATGTGGCATTCATGGGTGGTGCCGGTCGGCGTGTGAGGCTTGTGTCAATCATGGCGCCCGCCATGTGGCGAAAAAGCATCCATATGCGACAATTTCAAGCATTGACACGACATTTTTCTTTTATGACCGACAATATCGACACCCAGCGTTTTGGCTTCCTGCTGCTACCGGAATTTTCGATGCTTTCGTTTGCCTCCGTCGTGGAACCGCTGCGGATGGCCAATCGCCTCGCCGGGAAAAGCCTGTATGGCTGGGAGCTCTATACCCGCAACAATGCGCCGGTAATGGCCAGCAACGGTATCGCGTTCACACCCACCCGGCGCTACAGCGAGGTCGACGATCTGACTGCCCTGCTGGTGGTGGCCGGCATCGGCGCACACCTGGTGCCGACGGATGCGCTCGGACGCTGGCTACGCGGCCTGTCGCGCCATGGCGTACTGCTTGGAGCGACCTCCACCGGCACACTGTTGCTGGCGCGTACCGGTATCCTGCACGACCAGCGTTGCACGATCCATTGGGAAAATGCCGGCGGCTTGCGCGAGCAGTTTCCGCTGCTGCAGGTAAGCGACGAGCTCTACGAGCTGGATGCCAAGGTGATTACGTGTTCCGGCGGCGTGGCCGGGCTCGACATGATGCTGCAGCTCATCCGCTCGGCACATGGCGATGCGCTGAGCCGCGCCGTGGCCGAGCAATGCATCCACCCCAGCATCCGCTCACCCCACGCGCCGCAACGCATGGCACTGGAATCGCGCTGGTACATCACCAGCCACAAGCTGGTCGATGCCGTCAGCGTGATGCAATCACACCTGGGCCAGCCACTGACGTGTGCAGCCATCGCGCGCCGCACCGGCGTTTCGATGCGCCAGTTGCAGCGCCTGTTCAAGCACAACCTCGATACCACGCCCGCGCAGTACTATCTGGACCTGCGCCTGGAACTGGGCGACCGCCTGCTGGAGCAGTCCACACGCAGCGTGATGGACATCGCCGTGGCCTGCGGATTTTCCTCCTCATCCCATTTCGCGCGCTGTTACCGGCACCGCTATGGCGCCAATCCGCGCCAGCGACGCCGCAGACATCCGGCTACTCCGCAGCCAGCAACGTGACCAGGTGTCATCGCTCGCGCAGGTAACGCGCGCGTTTGCCAGGCTTGAGACAGGCGAGATCGAGCAGGACCATGCCATCGACACAGCCGGAGAACTGCGGATCCTCGCCAAAATCCAGGAACTGGACGCCTTCAGGCTCCACCAGATCCACATACTGTCGATACAACACCGGCAGCGACACGCCCAGCGCATCCAGGCGATGACGCAACCGGCCAAGCCCGGCCGTGGGATCCAGTCCGTTCAATTCCGCACGCACGCCCTCGAGCACCATGGCCGACACCTGGAACGGGCGATGCGCGCGGGCCAGCCCCGGCATCCCGAAATAATGGTTGTGCGCCGCGACGATCCACTCCCGTGCCTCGCGCGGGATGCTTACCGACAGGCTCACCGGCCCGAACAAATAGCGGATGGCGGCATGTTCCATCAGGTACAACCCGATGCCACGCCACAGGTGATCCAGCGCCCGCGTCCGCCAATAGGCGGGCGCAATGAAGCTTCGACCGAGTTCGAGACCCTGCCTGAGTTTCAGGGCCAGTTCCGGTGTGTAGTCAAACAGGCTGGCCGTGTAAAGACCGTCCTCGCCACGTGCGGCGATGATGGATTCGCCGTTGCCGAGCCGGTATGAGCCGACGATGCGTCGGGCGGCGGGATCCCACAGGATCAGGTGTTCGTAGTAGTCATCGTAGACGTCAAGGTCCGCGCGGGTACCCGTTCCCTCACCCACGCGGCGAAACGTCAACTCGCGAAGGCGTCCCAATTCCCGCAGCACCGCACTGTCGGCACTACCCGGATACAGCCAGATCTCGAACGCCTGGGCGGCAAGTTCCGCCAGGCAGCGGCCACGCGCCTGGAGATCGGCTGATACCACGTCGACGGGTTCGGCGTGCGCGAGCGGTGCCTGGCCGCCGAAAACCAGCCCGCGATTGCGCGCAAGCCGATACACGTGGCGCCGCATCAAGCGCGCCGCACGGTGAGTGGAATCCGCACTGCGTGCCCGGATTTCATCGCTGGACACCATCCGGCCAACGCGCACCCGGATCGAGAAGTCGCGGCGTGCCACCGCTTCGCGCGGCAACATGGCGGTCGCCAACGGCTTGGACAGCATTGATATGCCGTAGAACGCCGCCGAGTTGCGCGCCGTCACATGCACCGGCACGACCGGCGCACCGACACGCAAGGCCAGACGCACGAATCCATCCGACCAGCGCCCGTCGCGCACGCCCGCGGGCCGCATGCGCGACACTTCGCCGGCCGGAAACACCAGCAACGCACACCCGGCATCGAGGGCACGGCACACGGCACGCATGCGCGAGGACGCGCCGTGGCCAAAGACGTCCACGGGGAGCAGCAGGTCGGACAGTTGCGGCAACATCTCCAGGACATCGTTGCCCAATACGCGCACATCCTGCCGCACGCGGCCAAGCAGGTCCAGCAAGGCAATGGCATCGACCATGCCCAGCGGATGATTGGCGACCACCACCACCGGCCCCTCGGCCGGAATGTGCTCAAGCTCGCGCGGCGTGACGCTGTAGCCGGCATGCAGGCATTCCAGCGTGCGGCGCACAAACGCGAAACCCTGCGTGCCGTCGAGTTCCGCCAGCGTCCGGTTGAAGCGGTTTTCCGCGGCAAGATGACCAAGCACGCCCGCGACGGGCCGCCGCAGGCGCGGATAGCGCGCCAGCCACGGCGCACGCTGCAACAACACTTGTTCTACGCTCAGCATGACGTCGGCACCGCCCCTTCGGTGGTTGTGCTTCGGCCCATGTTACATGCGCCAGCCCGCACCGATCACACCATGCCGGCGCGTTGCAGATAGGCGACCAGGCCGGCCAGGAACATCTGCACGGACAAGGCGATCAACAGCATTCCCATGACCTTCTCCAGGGCACTGATCACGCTCTCGCCCAACCAGCGGAACAGGTACGTGGATGAAAGCAGGATCACCGCCGTGGCCAGCCAGGCCAGCACCAGCGCGATGCCCCATTCGACGATACGGCCCGGTTGCGCCGTGGTGAACAACAGCAGGGTGGCCATCGCCGAGGGCCCGGCAATGCCGGGGATTGCCATCGGCACGATGAATGGCTCCCCGTCCGCGGCCTTGCCGAATATCCCGCCTTCCGGGGGCGGGAAGACCATGCGGATGGCGATCAGGAACAACACGATGCCACCGGCTATGCTCACCGATTCCTGCCTCAGTTGCAGCATCCCCAGCAGGTACTTGCCGCCCACCAGGAAACCAAGCAGGACACCCAGTGCAATCAGGAGCTCGCGCGCCATCACGAAGCGCCGTCGCTTTGGCGGGACGTCCTTCAGCAGGGCCAGAAACAACGGGACGTTGCCCATCGAATCCATGACGAGAAACAGCAGGATGCCTGCTGACAGGGTTGTCATGTGCGATTCCATGAGATCCGGCTCCCCGGGTTGGCGGCAAGGAAGGTAACGCTCCGGCGCACCCGGCATGGGTACGCCGGCGTCATGTCATCCGGCGGCGGGGCGCAGGTCGAGCGTCATGCCGCGCCAGGCCTTTCCCTCGGCTGAAAGCATGCGCACCACGACGCGCGCCGTGGCATCCGGCATCGGCCACTGGTTGGGATCGTCGCTGAACCACGCCTTGTGGCGGATCGCGGTGCGCATCGGTCCAGGCAGCAGTACATGCACGCGCAACGGGCCCGCATCATGTTCTTCGTGCAGAATGCTGGCCAGCCGCTCGAGGCCGGCCTTGGCAACCCCATAGGCTCCCCAATGGGCACCACCGACTTCGTCCGGGTCATCGGTCACGAACACGACGGCACTGTCCGGCGCCTGCGTCAACAGCGGCAAACAGGCCTGGGTCAGCGCGAAGGGCGCGGAAAGGTTGACCTGCAAGGTGCGCAACCAGGCATCCGGTGCATGGTGGTGGAGTGGCGTCAAACCGTCGAACCGGGCCGCGGCATGCACGAGTGCATCAAGGTGCCCCAGTTCGCCGGCCACCGTGGCGGCGAGTTGTGCGTACTCGTCGGGTGTGGCGCCCTGGAGGTCGACCGGGATGATGGCGGGCTTCGGTGCGTGCGCCGCCTCCAGCTCATCGTACAATTTTTCAAGCGCGCGCACCTTGTGCCCTGCCAGTACCACCGTGGCGCCTGCGGCTGCGGCGGCCCGCGCCACGGCGCTGCCCAGTCCGCCATGCGCGCCGGTGATCATGACGACCCGCCCGGCGAGTACCGTGTCGCCGGTGGCATTATCGCCGGGCGCGAGGCGGACCAGCGGCAGGCTCATGCATCATCCTCGGGATCGGGGTCTGTTCCGGTATCGCTCAGCAACCGGCCAAGCTCGCCCGACGCCAGCAGTTCCTCGACCACGTCGCAGCCGCCGATCAGCTCACCAAGCACGAACAACTGCGGAAACGTGGAGCAATTGGCATACGCGGGCAGCCCGGCCCGTACTTGCGGATCGGCCAGCACATTGATGGCATGGAACGGCAGGCCCGCCGCGCGCAGGGCCTTTACGGCGCGAAACGAATACTCGCACATGGGGTACTCGGGCGTCCCTTTCATGAACAACGCCACGGGATGTGCCCCCACCAGCACCTTGATGCGATCTGCGATATCCATCGCGAATGTCCACTGACTGACCGGGTGCCATTGTAAGTGATCGCCAAACGCGCACCTATCGCCGGGGATGCGGACCGTGCCAACGTGCGGGTCAAGTACTACACTGGGGAAACCTCAGCCGGCAGGCACATCGCACTGCCTGCGGCCCCCCAAGCCAACTGCAAGGAGCCTGAACCATGGCCATCGAGCTACCTCCCCTTCCCTACGAAAAGAACGCGCTGGAGCCACATATTTCGGCCGAGACGCTGGAATATCACTACGGCAAGCATCACGCCGGTTATGTCAAAAAGCTCAATGCGGCCATCGAGGGTACCGAATACGCCAACGCGGCGCTCGAAGACATCATCAAGAAGGCCCAGGGCGGACTGTTCAACAACGCGGCCCAGACCTGGAATCACACGTTCTACTGGAATTCGATGAGCCCCAATGGCGGCGGCGAACCGACCGGCAAGCTGCTCGATGCCATCAACAAGGCGTTCGGATCCGTCGAGAAGTTCAAGGACGAATTCGGCAAGCAGGCCGCCGGCAACTTCGGTTCCGGATGGACCTGGCTGGTGCAGCGCCCGGACGGCAACCTCGCGGTGGTCAATACCTCGAATGCCGCCACGCCCATTACCGGCAGCGACAAGCCTCTGTTGACGATGGATGTGTGGGAACACGCCTACTACATCGACTACCGGAACGCGCGCCCCGATTACATCAGCGCGTACTGGCACCTCGTGAACTGGACCTTTGCCGCCGGCAATCTCGCCTGACGCGACGCTGCGACGATACTTCCGGAGGGCTCCGCACGGCCGTGTGGGGCCCTTTGTTCTCTCCCCGGGCATCCCGGTGCCCGCTACTGACGCCAACCGCCATGGACTACCTGTTCGCCCCGCCGTCCCCTCCCAGCCTGCCCATCCAGGGCAGTCACGCGCGCTTTCCGGTGCGACGCATATTCTGCATCGGCCTCAACTACGCGGACCATGTACGCGAGATGGGGTCCACCATCGACCGCGGCAAACCGGTATTTTTCCTCAAGCCCGCCGACGCGCTCGTCAGCGACAACGGCAATGTCCCCTATCCGCCAGGCACGTCACTGTTCCACCATGAGGTCGAAATGGTCGTGGCCTTGCGTTCCGGCGGCCGTGACATCGATCCGGCACACGCAAGCGAGTGTATCTTTGGCCACGGCGTCGGCCTCGACCTGACCCGCCGCGACTTGCAGGCCGAGGCCAAGCAACATGGCCGGCCATGGGACACGGCCAAGGGAGTGGACCACGGTGCGCCGGTGTCGGCATTGTGTCCCGTCACGCAGGCCGTGCCCAACGCTGACACGACGCTGTCGCTCGAAGTGAATGGCGGGCAGCGCCAGCAGACGCACCTGGCCAACATGGTGTGGAGCGCCAACGAAATCATCGCCGAATTGTCCGCCCTGTTCGAACTCAAGGCCGGCGACCTCATTTTTACCGGCACCCCGTCCGGGGTCGCCACGCTCACGCCTGGTGACCGCTTCCGCGCGGAACTGGCGGGTTTGGCGGTACTCGAGGGACGTATAGACTGACCGTGTCACGAATGTGCACGGTTGACCGTGGCCCGCGGATCGCGCGCCGTGACGGCTGCCGCGCCGCATGATCCGCATCCCGCCGGTGTAGCGATACACTGCGGTCCATGGCCATCGAAATCGTCCGGAACGACATTACGCAACTGGCGGTCGACGCGATCGTCAACGCCGCCAACGAGACACTGCTCGGCGGCGGCGGCGTGGACGGCGCCATCCATCGCGCCGCCGGTCCCCGCCTGCTGGATGCCTGCCGACGCATCCCGGAAGTACGCCCCGGCGTGCGCTGCCCAACCGGGCAGGCACGTGCGACACCGGGGTTCGCCCTACGTGCGCACCATGTCATCCACACCGTGGGACCGGTTTGGCGTGGCGGTGGCCACGGGGAAGCCGTGCAGCTTGCGGCGTGTTACCGCAATAGCCTCGCGCTGGGTCGCGAGCTGGGCATCCAGTCCATTGCGTTTCCCGCCATCAGTTGCGGAGTCTACGGCTACCCGGTCGATCTCGCGGCACCACTCGCCGTGGCAACCCTGCGCGCGGCGCTGGAGGAGTGGCCCGAACCGGCGCGGATCCTCCTGTGTTGTTTCAGCAACGACATGTACAGGCAGTTCGAAACAGTGCTTGACGCAACGCGCTGACACCGCCGCAGTCCCGGCCCGGTATCGACATGGCGGATGGCCCCGATACCGGACAGCCGGCACATGCGTGGATGCGTCGGCTGCCACACGTTCAAATCATCAGGAGCCGCTGCTGGTCTCGGTGAGGATGCGTGGCGTCACGAAGATCAGCAGTTCCGCTTTCGAATTGCTCCGCTGCGACTGGCGGAAGAGAGCCCCCAGGATGGGAATGTCGCCCAGGAACGGTACCTTGCCAATCGTATTGCTCTTGTCGACTTCGTAAATGCCGCCCAGCACCACGGTCTGGCCGTTGTCC
>CAYOEF010000046.1:0-14117 GCA_964402805.1 uncultured Rhodanobacteraceae bacterium
TGAGGAAGGTTTCCTGCTGGCCGGCGAAGCTGGCGTCGGGCAGGTCCTCGGCGGTTGCCGACGAACGGACGGCGACGGCGACGTCCTCGGCACCGGCTTTCCCGCACAAGGTTTGATACGCCTCGCGGATGGCGCTTTCCAGGTCGCCGGGCAGGGGCGTGTCGATGATCCAGCCGCGGATTTCCTTGCCGGCGGCGGCCAACGTGGCGACATCCTCGACATCCAGCGTTTCCAGTCGCGCGCGGATGCGCCCGGCCATTCCGCTCTGCTCGAGGCATGCCTGGTAGGCCTCGGCCGTGGTTGCGAAGCCGCCGGGGACGGATACCCCGAGTTTGCCGAGGTTGCCGATCATCTCGCCGAGTGAGGCATTTTTCCCGCCTACGCGTGCAAGGTCCGTCATGCGCAGGGTATCAAGCCACAGCACCAAATCGTTCGAGGTCGTATTCATCGCGGGCAGGGCAGCAGGTGGCGGTCGGAAGATCGCTATTGTGGCGGGATGATTGCAGGCGCACAAGACAGATTGGCCGCCTCATCGGGTCCGGTTCAGCGGTGCCCGATTGCGTTGGTGGCACGCCAGCCCGCAACAACATTGCCACGTGGCGTAACGCTACACTTGATGCCC
This sequence comes from uncultured Rhodanobacteraceae bacterium, assembly GCA_964402805.1. GTDB lineage: Bacteria > Pseudomonadota > Gammaproteobacteria > Xanthomonadales > Rhodanobacteraceae > Oleiagrimonas. The sequence continues at coordinate 623 of CAYOEF010000046.1, forward strand.
ATGGTGGCCCCGGTGGGCCGATCGGTCGCCTGTGCGGACCGGTCGCCGTCGGGACCGAAGTTTTATTTGCTGCAGGGCACAAGGCATGCGCAGGACGGTATATTTCGTATCGGACTCCACCGGCATCACGGCCGAAACCATTGGGCACAGCATTCTGGCCCAATTCGACAGTGTGAGCTTCGATACGCATCGCCTGCCATTCGTCGATGATGCGGACAAGGCCGCGGCGGCGGCGTTGCGCATCAAGACGGAGTATGCGAAAAGCGGCCAGCGGCCCATCGTGGTCAATACGCTGGCCGACCGTTCGCTGTGCAATATCGTGGCCGAGAGTGGCGCGCTCATGCTTGATGTGTTCGCGCCGTTCATAGGCACCCTGGAAGAGGAGATCGGCGTCAAGCGTTCCGGGGCCATCAACCGTTCGCATGGCCTGGTCAATTACAAGAAATACGAGCGCCGCATCAACGCCACGGATTACACCCTTGCGCATGATGACGGCATCAACGTCGATTATGCCGGTGCGGACATCATCCTGTTGGGCGTCTCGCGTTCGGGGAAAACGCCCACGTGCCTGTACATGGCCCTCCAATACGGCGTGCGTGCGGCCAATTACCCGTTGACCGAGGAGGACCTTGTCAACCTGGAACTGCCGGAGCGGCTGAAGCCGCATCGCGGCCGGCTGTTTGGCCTGACCATCGATGCCGGGCGCCTGGCCCAGATTCGTTCCGAGCGCAGCCCCGGAAGCCGTTACGCGTCACTCGAGCAGGGACGTTGGGAATTGGCGCAGGCGGACCGGTTGTACCGCGCGGAGAATATCCCCAGCCTGAGTACCACGCATACTTCCATCGAGGAAATTGCGAGCAAGATCCTCAACCATTTCAACATCGACCGGAACATTTTTTGATGAGCTGTTGCGCGCCACGCAAGGGAACCCTTCTCGATTCGGTCAGCAGCGTGCTGCCCGGGCGTTTCGAGTTCCTGATGGGGCTTTATGGCGAAAACTACCAGCGCCTGACCCGCCTGTTTGCGCCGCACACGCTCGCGCCGGGACATTATGTGTCCAACGTGGGCGACGGGCTCGACGTGCATCTGGTGGTGTGCGAACGCCATCCATACACGATCGAATTGACGCTGACCTACGGATTCACGGACGCCGAGACCGGACACCCCGCGCCGTCCGCCCAAGTGCGGATGTATACCGACATGCGCGTTGCCGAAGCCATGCACTGCCGGCCCGAGCGACATCGCTGGCATGTTTCGCGGCCAGGTACCCGCGCTGGTGTCGTCATGCGCGAGCGCCTGCAAATGAACAGTTTTCTCAGCCGCTGGCTGGAATACCTGGCCGAGCAGGGCCACTCGACCGAAACGCTGGAGCATCACGCGGTGGCGCGCAGCATCGCGTGACGCGCGGTGTTGCCCGATGGCGGCGGGGAATTGACGATTTTTCGCGGCCCGCCTGCCGAAAGGCAAATGCCGGGCGGACCGGGATTTCCTCAGCGCGTCGTAATCCAGGACGCGTATCGCCTGGCCAGCGGAAGTCGTGCCAGCAAAATACCCAGCGCCACGCCGATGCCGTCAAAAAGAAAATCCCACACGGAGGCCGTGGCCCAGGGTTCCAGCATCTGTACGAGCTCGATGCCACCACCAAGCCCCAGCATGGCCCCGGATTGCCATGCGATCCCACCTCTTGGAAAAACCAGTCGGACGGATACGGCCAGCGCTGCAAACCCCAGCAAGTGGTAAATCTTGTCCATGCCGTAGAACGGCCTGGGCATTACCGCCCCGACCATGCCCCCGTAAAGCAGTGCGGCCAGGACAAGCAGCAGTCCCAGCAGCGCGAGTGTGCGGTAGCCACGTTGACGCGTGGCAATGCCGGGATCTGGCGGACAAGGCCCGTCTTGGTACGCACCCGTCTTCACCTCGAACTGGCGATCGGGTGATGCGACCAGCACAAGGTGCGGACGCGTATTCTTTGGCTGCGCCACGGGCGTCGCATCGCTCCCGTTCAAGCGGCTGCGGTCGGGAATTTCGGTAATTTCGCGTGCCTCGTCCATCATGATTTGATCCTTGCAACGAACAAGGTGAAGCATTGGCGTGCATGCGTGCACTGGTGCGATATGTACAGCAAAACACCGGCCTTGAGCGTGCTTTTGGCCCCTAGTCGGCGGGGGCGTTTATCAGCCGTTTGGCAGCGCCGATGGAATGCCGTATTGCCGGTGTACGAGGCTCTGCATTCGATTTTGTTTTCCCCGTCGTGACTGCAGGTGTAGCATGCCGGGAACGCGACAATGACCAGGGAACCATCGCGAACGTCGTCAACGAAACGGGTCGCGAACCATGGCCATGGAGTGATTGACCGGTCGGCATGTCAAAAAAGCGTTGTGCCGACAACGCAGGAGCGTGGGCGTGACGTCATCACGTCACACCGGCAGGGGTCGCGCTGATGTGATGGTGCGCGAAAACGCCTGTCTTTGAAATGCAGGGGCACTCGCGCGATTTTGCAAGCCGCACGGAATTGATCACCGATGCGGCGACAAGCCTCCGGCGGAGGAACGCCATGAAAGCGATGATCGCATTTGCGGCCGGTGCATGCCTGGCCATGGCGGCGTTGTCTGGCCAAGCGGCCACTTCAAGCCAATCAATCCAGCGCCAATCAATCCAGCACGGCGAGTTCCTGGTGGGTTACGGCGGTTGCAACGACTGCCATACGCCGGGCTGGGATGAACACGCGGGGCACGCGCCAAAGGACAAGCTCCTGACCGGCGGCGGGTTCAATTTCCAGGGGCCGTGGGGCACGACTTACCCGATCAATTTGCGCTTGTACATGCAGGAACTGACCGCCAAGGAATGGATCCACGCGGCGCGCACCATGAAGGCGCGTCCGGCGATGCCGTGGTGGACGTTCCGCTACCTGAGCGACCGCGACCTGGTCGACATCTACGACTACATCCGTTCACTCGGACCGGCCGGCAAGCCCGCGCACGCGTATGTGCCGCCCGGCAAGCCCGCGTCGCCACCCTACCTGAAACTGGTCGTCCCGGCCGCGCACGTCGCATCTGTTCCGCAGTCGTGACATCCGCCCCGGATACGCCGGCCACGACCGTCGTGCCCGGGTAGTGCGCATCCCGATGCAGGCCGTGTCGCCGGACACATGGTTCCGTGCGGAGGAAAATCATGTCCAACGCTGATGTTGTCTTGCCCCTTCCACCCATGCCGCTGGTCAATTACCGCTACCTGGCCGCGGGGCTGGTGGCCATCGCCATCATGGTCGTTGCGGTGCTTGCGCCAAGCCTGTGGTTCCTCAACTGGGTGCATGTCATGAGCGGCGTCCTGTGGACGGGCATCGATCTTTTCATGGGCTTCGTCATCGGCCCGATACTGAAGCGCGTCGACCTCGACACGCGGCGGCAGATTACACGCGGACTCATGCCGCGCATGCTGTTCCTGATGCCGGTGTTGTCGATAAACACCGGCACCGCCGGCTGGTTTCTGGCCGGGCGGCTTGGATTCCTCACGCCGGGAACCAGTGTGTTCCCGTGGATCGTCGCGGCACTGGTGATCATCACCCTGCTGACGATACAGGGCGTGGGCGTGCTGCTGCCCACCAATCTCAAGGTTTACGCACAAATGCGCAAAGCGCAGCCGGATGGCGCCCGCATCGGGCGGATGATGCGCTTTTACGTGAAGAGTGTCGCCTTCCAGGGCGTCATGCAGGTGATCATCATCATTGTCATGGCGCGGTTGGCAACCGGCGGTTAGGACGATTTCCCGTATTGCCTGGATTTGTATATCCGCACGCTTGCCGTCAGCCAACACAAAGAGCCGGATCGCCATGGGAAAAGGATTGGCATTGGCGACGTGTTTAGGGCAAAGTGCTCAGCCGCTTGGCGATATCCCCCCAATAGCGCCAAGCCGCCTTGCACGATCAGAATCTCGCCGACGGATTCGAGTTCCTGTCTGACCCGGGCGATGATGCGCCGGATTCAGTCACCAGCCGCGACATCGCCGGGCTTTTTGACGTCAAGTACTGCTGAACTCATGTCCCCGCCAAACCATTTGGCGAAGAGTTTCTTGTACAAGCCGTTTTTCTTGATCTTGGCCAGTCCGTCATTGAACTTGGCAACCAGTTCAGGATGCTTCTTGCTCACGGCTATGCCGTAATACTCACCCGTCAGGAGCTTGCCGACCCGCTTGACGTCGCCGGGATGCTGGGATTTGAAATACAGGTTCATCGGATTGTCGAACAACACCGCATCGGCGCTGCCTGACATCAGGGCCTGATACAACGACCCGGTTTGTGCGAACTGCTTGACGTGGCTCATGTCAAAGCCGTGTTGGGAGAGGTAGTCGACGGACGAGGTGCCTTTCTTGGCGGCGACCACATGACCCTTCAGGCCGTTGAAGTTCTTGATGTCCGAATCGGATTTGACCAGTATCGACAAGCCGGACTTGTAGTAGGCGTCGGTGTAGTCGATGTTCTTCATGCGCGCCTTGGTGATGCTGATGCCCGCGACCGCCGCATCAAGCTGGCCGGACTGCAAGCTGGGTATGATGCCGTTGAACGGCATGGTCTTGATTTCAAGCTTCAGGCCTTCGGCCTTGGCGATGCCGTTGATCATGTCGATGTCAAAGCCCACCATCTTGCCGTTATCTTCGGATTCGAACGGCGGGAATGTGGTGTCGGTACCGATCAGGATGGTACCCGGTGTACTGGCTGCCGTTGCATTCATGGCGAAAAACGCGAATCCGACTCCGGCAAGCAGCGATACGGTAAAAGAAGCTAGTGATATTTTTTTCATGCTGATGAGTTTTCTTGGTGAATAAAATGGCCATCGGCAGTGCATGCCTGGGTTGCTGAAAACAAGGACTTGCACCTGCAAACAGCCTTATCGAGCGTAGCGTACGACGGGTATGCGAGTCAAAACGCATCCCAAAGCCGTTAACCCGAAACGGTAGTGCCTCCTTTCGCGACACTCGCTAATTGCGCGCTTTGGTCGAGCCGGTTTCGAGTACGGCGAAGCGATTGTATGCCGCGTGGACGCCTGCCCACGATGACGCGTGCATTTGCGCGGGTGCGTTGGGAGCCAGGCGCGCAATACGCTGGACATCGCCGGCGCCCTTTTGATTCTGCGCGCCCGAACCTCGCGGGGCGGTCAACTGGCTTTGAAGTCGATCAATACGACCTCGTCAGGCCTGGTGGCTGCGAGGACTTTCGTTGCCGGTGGCCGCGGCCGTCGTCCACGCGTCGGGCGCGCCGCAACGGCGCGCCAGGTCGGCCAGCACGTTCATGTAGCCGATGTAGGCATCGTACGGGGACTCGTAGTGGCTGAAGTACTTGTGCACGTCGCCGTCGGCCCAGTACTTCGTGGACATGTAATACGCATGATCGCTGGTCAGCAGGCGGCGCCAGTCCTCGCGCAATGCGGGGCCCTCCACGCCGGAACGCATGGCGCGGCGTATGTATGGTTCCAGCGCGTACACGGCCTCCTGCGCGGCGCGCTGGATCCGGTTTCCCGTCCACGCCGAGGTATCGCGTTCCAGGTCCGCCCACGACACCGGCGTGGGCAGCGCCAAGTCCGACGTCACCGCCGGAACACGTGCCAACACGTCGGACACGGTGGCGAAACGCAGGTTCGGCCGCGCGAGCACGGCGGCCGGCAGCATGCGCATGAAGTCGAGGATACCGGTGTCCGCCCACTGGTGCTCGCCGAACGTTTCGTAATCCATGAACAGCCCGAGCATGCGTTCACCAGGTTCGGTGGCCGCCACGTGGTCCAGCCACTCGACGTAGCGGTCGACGGTGAGCGGCCACTGGCTCCAGTTGCGATCGGAGAACCGGAAGGCGATGTCGTCGCTCAGGCGGTATTGGCGCGGCAGCGCCAGCAGCCCGGCGGCGGCGCGGAGGGTTTGGGGCTGCGAGGGACGATGGCCATGCAACAGCCGGTCGACGCCTTCGACGCAGATGCCCTTGAAGCCGAGCCCGGCAGCCTGTGCCGCGATCGCATCGCTGCAGATGAGTTCCGTATTCCGGAATACCTTGCCGGGTGGCCCGAGCAATCGGGTGCAGACGTCGTGGTGGTGCGTGATTTCGGCCGCGAACTCCTGCGGGCTGTACAGGCCGGCGAGGCTGTGGTGCGAGGTTTCCGAGAGCAGTTCCACGGCGCCGGTTGCGACCAGCCGGCGAAACGACGCGAGTACATCGGGCGCGTAGGCCTGCATTTGTTCGAGCGCGGTTGCGGTGATCGAGAAACTCACACGGAAACGCGGTTGGAAACGCCGGATCAGGTCGGCCAGCAGCGCGTTCATCGGCAGGTAGCACTTGTCCGCCACCCGGCGCAGGATGCGGCTGTTCACCTCGGTGTCGAAGTAATCGTGTCGTCGCCCGACGTCGGCGTAGCGATACGTCCGCAGGCGCCACGGTTGGTGCACCTGGAAGTAGAAGCAGAGGTTCAGTGGCATGTGGCACTCACGGTGCGACGGCGGGCGGATGCGGCAAACCCGCGACGCGCGTGTAGGTATCCAGAATGACGCGTGCCGAATCTTCCCACGACAGTCGTGCCAGTTGTTCGCGCCCGGATTCGACGAGCTGGGTGCCGAGCACCGGCAGCCTGAGCAGCGCGAGAATCTGGTCGGCAAGCTTTTCGTGGTCCCAGAAGTCCACCTGCAGGCTGTGGCCCAGCACCTCGCGCACACCCGACTGCTTGGACAGGATCACCGGCGTGCCGCCACGCAAGGCTTCGAGCGCCACCAGGCCGAATGGCTCGGAAACGCTCGACATCACGAGGACGCGCGCACGCGCAAGCACGTGGTCCACCGCCGCGGGTGTCAGGAAGCCGCGAAAGTCCACGCGCCGGGTGATCCCGAGCGAGCCGGCGAGGGTGCGCAAACCATCCCCCATGTCGCCCGATCCACAGACCAGGAAGCGGGCGTCGCGATTGAATTGCGCAACGCGGGCCGCTGCGCGGAGAAAATGATCCGGGCCCTTCTGGTACGTCAGCCGTCCGAGAAACACCACCCACGGCGCGCGTTCCGCGTTGGCTGACGCGTGTTCCACGTCGTCCGCCTCGGGGGCGTTGTACACCACGGTGATCTTTTCCCTCGGGATGCGGTAGCGTTGGGCGATCACGTTCGCGGTGTAGCGGCTGACGGCGAAGATGTGCGTCGCGCGTTCGCAACCTGCGCGTTCGATGCCGGCAATATACGGGTTGACGGCCTCGCCGCTGCGATCGTATTCGGTGGAATGTACGTGCACGAACACGGGAAGGTGTGCGGCGGACGCCGCGGCAAATGCGGCCGGGAAACTCATCCAGTCATTGGCGTGCACCACGTCGGCGTGCACGCGTGTGGCGATGCGTCCGACGCGGTTTGCGAATTTTGCGACTTCGCGACCAAGGCCGCGTCCGTAAAGACGTGGCAGCGGGTCGGCGGCGCCGGACTGGCCCGCGTGGAAAGGGGCGGGTCGTGCGTACGGCAGCAGGCGCGCCGGAACATGGATCGCCCGGATGTGCCGGCTGCGTGTGATGCGCTCCAATCCGGCCACCTGGTGTCGCCATTGTCGCGCGCCCATCACTTCCAGGTGTTCGGCGTCGCAGCGTGCACGCGCGCTTGGCAGCAGGAACAACACCTCGGCACCGCAGGCGGCCAGCCCGCGTGCGAGGCCCTGGCTCGCCTTGCCGAGGCCGCCCGCGAAAAGTGGCGGATATTCCCAACCCAGCATCAGCACGCGTGGGCGCAAATTTCCGGTGCGGGGTTCCTCCGCTTGCGACGTTGCACTACCCGCCTCGGGATCAGGACCCGGGGCGTCGCTCATCATTGGCCATCGGTCGTGCAATTTCGAACGCTGCCGACGCAGCGCCTCCTTTTTGTTGTCGCGGCGGCGCGGAATGCACGCACGCATGTCCGGGCCAGTCATTTGGTGCGTGGCGGGCGGCACCGCCGCGAATGTGAACCAGGGTTCCGGCCGTGTCATTGCGATCCGGCGGGCCTCTGTCACCGCTGGTGCAAGGGGTGTGTTGGGTGGTTCCTGTCGTCTACGAGGGGCTCAGGCCGATGCGCCAGTCATGCCCTTCCCAATCGCGACGCGCACCGAAACGCCGCGTGAATTCGATACTGTGCGTGGCGCCGATATGCTGTGGATCGAGCAGTACGCCGTGCAGGTCGAAGGCAACGGGTATGCTTTCGATGTCGGTCACGCCTTGCCAGCCATCGTGCCCGACGTGGAGCGTAAACGGTTCGGTCGCCTCGATGGAGATCGATGCATCCGCCGCAACATTCACGCACGGTGAGTTGTCGCGCCAGTGCGTGCACGTCGAGGGCCTGTCGAGCCGGTAACGCCTGGCAACGGCATCCAGCCGTTCGATCGGCGTGCCGTGCGTGGCGGTTCGTGCCAGTTTCAGGAATTCCGCATGGGCCCAGACCAGCGGCATCGCGCTGCCGGTCGCGTGTCCCGGCTCGAGGTGGCGCTCCGGGATCGGTTCAGCGTCCCACACCTGTTCCGGAATCATGCCGCCTTTGCTTGCGGCACCCGCCATGGACTCGAGGTAGGGCAGCGGATCCTCGCCCGCGTCGATCGCGTAGTGGCCACGTTCGCCGCTCAGCAGGGGCCATGCACGGCCGATGCCGGCGCCATCGAACGGGCTGCCGTCTGCGTGCTCGCCGTAGCCGTCCTCGTTGTAGCGGTGATAGAACACGCCAGTCGGTGTCTCCACGCGGAGCAGCTTGTCCACCAGCCGGACCGTGTCGAGGATGCGTGGATCATGCGGCCCGCGCAGTCCGAGCCGCACGAGGTACAGGAATTCGAGCCCGAGCAGGTTGCTGGCGGCGATGCTTTCCCCTGCGCGATTCTTGAGTGCCACGCGCCCGCGTTCCGCGGTCTGGCATGGTGGCGTGATGCGCACGTAGTGGCCGCGGGTGCCGTGTGCGCGGTCCAGCGCCGTGTCTTCCGAATACACCCAGCCTTCGACGCGCGCGTTCCAGTCGTCGGCCAGCGACAAGGCATAGTCCTGCTCGGCGGGCATGAGGAACCCGTGCGAGGCGCCGGCAACCAGGGACGCGATCGTGACGGCAAGGGTGAAGGGATTGGCGCCCGCGTTTTCTTCCCAGCGGTCCTGTGGGCTGAACGGCCCCGTACGGGCGACAAACGCCAGCGCGGCGCGCACCATGCGCGTGGCCGCCGGACGCATCTCTCCCAGTTCGCCCACCTCGTCAAGCTTGGCCGCAAGCAGCACGGGCAATGCCGCCTCGTCCAGCTGGATACCTGTCCAGTAGGGACGCCCGTCGCTGAAGTTGTTTTGCAGCCAGTGGCCATCGGGCTGTTGCGTTGCGATGAGGTAGGCGAGCATGGCGCGTGCTTCCCGGTGCTGTCCACAGGCAAGAAACGCAAAACCTGCTTCCACCGCATCGCGCGACCACACGAGGTGGTAGCCTCCGATGTCGTCGTGGCTCGAACCCCATGGCGTGCTCAGGCTTGCCACGACGCCGCCGCGAAACGTGCGGTCATCGTGCACCTTGAGCACCATGGCGGCGCGTCGAGCGGCCTCGACCAGCGCAGGCGTCGGCGCCGACATCTTCAGACTGCGGCCCCAGCGTTGCCAGCCATTGATGAAGCGCTCGCGTGCGACGCCGTAACCGGAGGCGAGGGCGGACCGCGCCAGGGTACACGCGCCCTCGGGCGTTTGCGAAAATGCCAGCGCCAGCGTGCCCCCGGTCTCGACCAGTTCACACGCCAACGCGACATTGCCGTCGCTGGCTGAGTCGTACTGCCACGTCAACGCGCCGTGTGCGTGGAAGTCCTGCCAGCCGTCGGAGGTGCCAACGTAACCCGCGCTGCCGCGGGCGATCCCGCCATCGGCCATGAGCGCGAGCGTGTTATCGCCGCGGGCGGCCATCAGGGCCTGTGGCGTCACCCACGCGTGGTTGTGGTGACCCGAGCCTCCCAGGTGCGGGGCGAGCAGGGCATACAGGCGCAGCCCATCGCCGTGCAGCCGATACCGGATCAGCACGACGTCGCGCAGCGGATCGGTCAGCACCTCGAGTTCCAACTGGTAGCGTGCGTGCGTGTGCAGCACGCGTGGCAGCGGAATCGCCGAATCGGGGGTGCCGACTTCGTAACGATGTTCGCGCTTGACCTCGCACCAGAAATCGTCCCCGGCCACAATGAAGCCGAGATCACGAATTTGCGGCAAGCTGCACGAGGGCCAGAACACTTCGTTGAGAATGCCGTACCCAAGCGTGAACCAGACGCGGTTCGAACCGAATGCAGTGCCGACCAGATCCTTTGCGCTGCTTGCCCACGTGGGGGTAATACCCGGCCAACCTGGTGCATTCATGCGTTCGTTCCCAACCTGTGGTGGTCCTCAAGATTGGTGCTGCTGCGGCTTGTTCAAGTGGCGCATGAAGGGAAGGGCTATCGAGCGTGAATGGCGCGCCACGTGCGCGACAACGACGTGACCCCGACCGTGAAGGTTGGGGAGCCCGATGGCGGCAATCCCGTTCGTCCTTGAAAGCCACCCATGCAATCCTCGCCTTGAATGTTGGCAGGTGGTTCCGCGGAGTTTTGCGCTCATCTGCTACGCAAGCGGGCGTTGCACGAACCCGATGGCGACACCGCGTGTTGCCTCGGCGTCGACGCTGATCCGGTGTGCGGAACGGTCGAATGCAATCCCGGCCCGTTCGAGAATCCCTGCCTCGCAGTCGAGGCTTTGGACAGCGACCGAGAATCCCGTGAACCCGCATGAAGCCCCCTGCGCCTCCACACGAAGTTGACCGTCGTTCTTGAGCGCGAACATCAGTTCGCCTCGATTGGCACTCGCCGCTGGTACGTCACAGAAGTGGGACAGAAAGTCCGCGTGGGCAACCGCGTCGGGCGCGGCGAGCGTGGCCTCGATCACGTTCACGGCGCCGTTGGGATGTTTCTGGAATTGGGTGTTCCAGAAGTTCTCCGGGTTGTGCTGTTGGCACACGAAGAACGAGGCGTCGGGCAGGGCCGGATCCATCGCGAAGGCGAGCGTGAAGGCGACCCGGGTCTCGCTGCCATCGGGACGCCGCCCCTTGCGTTCGAAGAAGAAGGACTGGTAGCGCCCGATGCCCAGCCGCGAGAACGCCGCCGCGTCGGCCTCGGCATCGGGGCTGTCGAGCACGAACATGGCGAGACCTTCGCGACGCTCAAGGTAATCCCGTACGAACGCGCCGAAACTGAAGCGGCCCGATTCGTGTGGAGGAATCGCCGCATCGCCGCTCACCGTGATCAGTTCGAGGAAGGAAGTCTTGAATTGAATCAGCCGGTTTTCGGTGCCCCATGGGTGGCGGTTGCGTTGACCGACCTGAAAACCAAGGCGCCGGTAGACGTCGGCAGCGGCGTCGAGGTCGTGGACGGCGATGACGAGATGGTCGATACGGCGGTTGGATACGGAGAGGTTGCTCATACGGCCACTATACCTCCCAACCGCCCGCGCACCACCGCGACGGCGTGCGCGGAAGTCTCGACGGCCTTCACGTACCGCGGACGCTGTCGTGGTGATGCCCCGGCCTCGATGGCCGCCAAGTGCTGCGACCGGCATCGTTCCGCCGTGCTCATCAACGGTTACCTTGCACACTGGATCGGCGCAAGGTTCGATTATCTGGCCAGCGTTTGGAAGGATGGGGCCGGTGGAACGCCTACGCTGTTTCGTGTCAGGCTGACTGGTGCCGGAACTGGGCTTGCTCGGTCGAACCGTCCAGTGCCGAAAGCGAGGATCGACTGCCTGCGATTACCTGGTTCACGGCATCGAAGTAACCGGCGCCGACCTCGCGCTGGTGGCGTGCCGCGGTATAGCCGTCCTTCTCGGCGGCGAACTCCGCCTCCTGCAGTTCGACGTAGGCGGCCATCTGACGCGCCTTGTAATCGCGTGCCAACTGAAACATCGAGTGATTGAGTGCATGGAACCCGGCCAGCGTGATGAACTGGAACTTGTAGCCCATGCCAGCCAACTGTAGCTGGAAGCTTGCAATCGAGTCTTCGTCGAGGTTCTGTTTCCAGTTGAAGCTGGGCGAGCAGTTGTATGCCAGGAGCTTGCCGGGGTGTTGCGCATGGATGGCCTCGGCAAATCGGCGCGCCTGCGCCAGATCCGGCTTTGAGGTCTCGCACCACACGAGATCGGCGTACGGTGCGTAGGCGATGCCGCGCGCGATCGCCTGCTCGATACCGGGGCGGGTGCGGAAGAAGCCTTCCACGGTACGCTCGCCGGTCGCGTGGGCGTGGTCGCGCGGGTCGATGTCGGACGTGAGTAGTCCTGCACCCATCGCGTCGGTGCGCGCGACGATCAGCGTCGGCACGCCGGACACATCGGCCGCAAGGCGCGCCGCCATCAGCTTGCTGATGGCTTCCGAGGTCGGTACCAGCACCTTGCCACCCATGTGGCCGCACTTTTTCGCGCTGGAGAGTTGGTCCTCGAAGTGGACCGCCGCGGCACCTGCGGCGATCATGTCTTTCATCAATTCGAAGGCGTTCAGCACACCGCCAAAACCGGCCTCGGCATCGGCCACGATCGGCACCAGCCAGTCGATGTCGTCCTGGCCTTCGCTGTGGTGGATCTGATCGGCACGCAGCAGCGCATTGTTGATCCGGCGCACTACGCCCGGTACGGCATCAACCGGATACAGCGACTGGTCTGGATACATCGTGCCGGCGGTGTTGGCGTCGGCGGCGACCTGCCAACCAGAGAGGTAAATGGCATTCAAGCCGGCCTTGACCTGCTGCACCGCCTGGTTGCCTGTCAGCGCACCCAGTGCATTGATGAACGGCTTGTCATGCAGGTCGTGCCACAAGCGTTCCGCACCATGGCGTGCCAACGAATGCTCGATGTGCACGGTGCCACGCAGGCGTACCACGTCGGCTGCCGAGAAGGTGCGGGTCACGCCGTTCCAGCGTGGGTGGTTGTCCCAGTCGAGTTGGAGTTGTTCGGCGGAAGAAAACGGACTCTTCATGGTTGGCTCCGGGATGGGATGAACGGGTCAGTGCAGCTCGGGGTAGGCGTGCAGGGTCAGGAACTCCGGCAAGGTGTCGGCATGAACCAGTTCGCCGAGCAGGCGCGCGGCGTCCGCGGTGCGGGCCGAGCCGGTCACGTCCGTGGCGGCGAGTGCGTGGGCCTGGGTGGCGAGTGCCTGGTCGAAGCGCGTGCGCGTGATGGGGGCGCCATCGTCGAAATCGAGGCCGTTGTCATGGTGCAGCCACTGCCATAACTGCGTGCGTGCGATTTCGGCAGTGGCAACATCCTCCAACAGGTGGTGAATCGGCACGCACCCCTGGCCATCGAGCCACGCTGCAACGTAGCGCAGCGCCACTTCGACGTTGTTGTCGAAACCCGCGTGGGTAATGGTGCCGCCGCAGGGTGCGATCAGGGCATCGCGTGTCACTTGCACGCCATCGCCTGCGACGTGCAACTGGTTGGGCGTGGGCATGTGTGCGTCGAAGACTTCGCGGGCGATCGGCACCAGCGCGGGATGCGCGACCCACGTTCCA
>CAYOEF010000047.1:0-11573 GCA_964402805.1 uncultured Rhodanobacteraceae bacterium
ACATCGACGTGTGCTACGAGGTCACCGAAGCCACCCTGCGCAGCCTGTTCGGCGCCCTGTACGAGCACAACATCCTGTTCGAGGGCACGATCCTCAAGTCGAGCATGGTCGTGTCGGGCAAGGACTGCCCCGACCAGGCCGACGTCGACACGGTGGCCGAGGCGACCGTCCGCTGCCTGAAGTCGACGGTACCGGCATCCCTGCCCGGCATCGTGTTCCTGTCCGGTGGCCAGTCCGACCATGATGCGACAGCGCATCTCAACGCGATCAACCAGATCGGCCCGCATCCGTGGCCATTGTCGTTTTCGTATGGGCGCGCCATGCAGCAGGCGGCGCTCAAGCTCTGGGCCGCCGACCCGCGCGCCAATTTTGCCGAGGCGCAGACGGTCGTTGCCGAACGTGCGCGCGAGAACGGCCTGGCCGCCCTGGGCCAGTGGAAGGACGCCGCCTGACGCGGCGCACGTTTCACGCACGGTGAGGGCACGGTGAGGGCACGGCACGCCGTGCCCCTACGCGCATGGAGGGATGCGACGCATACCGCGATCCCGCAACACACGATTTCGTAGGGGCACGGCGTGCCGTGCCCTCTCACGGCGTGCCGTGCCCTCGCGCCTCTCATCCACTCGCTTGACGCCATCGTCGCGGTTGCGTAGTGTCCAAACCGGGCGTGGTGGTGCGCGATACCACCACACGGTTTGTCGGACGTGCCGGTAGGGGGAACGGGCGCTTGTCGTGGTGCGCACACGTGGGGGCTGTTGATGGCGGATGGCGAATACATCCTTGAAACGCATGGCCTTACCAAGCGCTTCAAGGGGTTTGTCGCCGTCAACGACGTCAACCTGCGCATCCGGCGCGGGAACATCCACGCGCTCATAGGCCCCAACGGGGCCGGCAAGACCACGGTCTTCAACCTGCTGACGCGGTTCCTGTCGCCGTCCGAAGGGACGATCACCTACCAGGGCGAGGACATCACGCATCGCATGGCGTCCGCCATTGCCGACCTGGGCATGGTGAGGTCGTTCCAGATTTCGGCGGTATTCCCGCACCTGTCGGTGCTGGACAACGTGCGGGTGGCCTTGCAGCGCCGCCTGGGCGTGTCCTACCACTTCTGGCAGTCGGACCGCGTGTTGCGCAGGCTCGATGAGCGGGCCATGTGCCTGCTGGCGGATGTCGGCCTGGCAGACTACGCCGCGCTCAACTGCGTGGAACTCTCCTATGGCCGCAAGCGCGCGCTCGAGATTGCCACCACGCTGGCACTGGATCCTTCATTGTTGCTCCTGGATGAACCCACCCAGGGCATGGGCGCCGAGGACGTTGGGCGCATCACCGAACTGATAGCCAAGGTCGCGGCCCAGCGCACGGTGCTCATGGTGGAGCACAACCTGGGCGTCGTGGCCGAACTCGCCGACACCATCAGCGTACTCAATCGCGGCGAGATGCTGGCCGAAGGGCCTTATTCGGAAGTATCGCGCAACCACGACGTCATGGTCGCCTACATGGGAACCGCCCATGCCTGACTTGCCCGACCCGGTCGCTGGAACTGGCGTGGCGCCGCTGCTGTGCATCGAGGATCTGCACGCCTGGTATGGCGAGTCGCATGTCCTGCATGGCATCGGCCTGGCGGTCGGGCGCGGCGAACTGGTGACCTTGCTCGGGCGCAACGGGGCCGGTCGCACCACCACCCTGAAGTCGATCCTTGGCCTCGTCGACCGGCGTACCGGCAGCATCCGCATCGGTGGCGCGGAGGTCATCGCGCGGCCGCCGCATCGCATCGCGCGCATGGGCCTGCTCGGCTACTGCCCCGAGGAGCGCGGGATCTTTTCGCGTCTGAGCGTGGACGAAAACCTGCACCTGCCGCCGCGTCTGGGCGAGGGCGGGATCAGCGTCGACGAGCTTTACGCCATGTTTCCCAACCTGGCCGAACGGCGCAACAGCCGCGGCTCCCAGCTCTCCGGTGGCGAGCAGCAGATGCTGGCGATGGCCCGTATCCTGCGTACCGGTGCGCAGTTGCTGCTGCTCGATGAAATCACCGAAGGGCTCGCCCCCGTGATCGTGCAGGCCCTGGGCGACACGATCCGTGAACTCAAGCGGCGCGGCCTGACCATCGTGCTGGTGGAGCAGAATTTCCATTTCGTTGCGCCGCTTGCGGACCGCAACTACATTATCGAGAACGGTCGGGTCGTCGAGGTGGTGGAGGCCGGCGAGGTCGAAGCCAAGGCCGCGCACATCAATCGATATCTCAGCGTTTAGAAGCGGCAATCAGGGGGACTTGGAAGGGTCACTCAGAGGAGACAAGGCATGAAGAAGGCATTTCTCGCCGCGGCCTGCGGCATCGCGCTGGCCGTGGCAGGTACCGCGAGCGCGGCCACGGGCGGCGTGTCCAACGGGTATGTCAAGATCGGCGTACTCACCGACATGTCCGGGGTCTACAAGGACCTGTCCGGGCCCGGATCGGTCATCGCAGCCAAGATGGCCGTCAAGGATTTTGGTGGCGAGGTGCTCGGCAAGCCGATCAAGTTGATCGTGGCCAACCATCAGGACAAGCCCTCGCTGGCATCGTCCATCGCACGCAAATGGATCGATCAGGATCACGTCGACATGATCGTCGGCATCGTCAGTTCCGGGACCGGGCTTCCCGTGCAGAAGCTGGCCTCGAGCAAGCACGTCATCACCATCAACGATGGTGCCGGCGCAACGGCGCTGACTGAAAAGCAGTGCACCAAGTACGGCATCCACTACGTGTACGACACCTATTCGCTGCCGGTTGGTACGGCCTCGGCCATCGTCAAGAATGGCGGCAAGACCTGGTTCTTCATCACCGCCGACTACGTGTTCGGACATTCCCTGCAGGACAACACCACCAAGGTCGTCGAGAGCCTTGGCGGCAAGGTGCTGGGCAGCGTCGATGAACCGCTCGGGACGACCGACTTTTCCTCCGCCCTGCTGAGCGCCAAGGCGTCCGGCGCCCAGGTCATTGGCCTGGCCAACGCCGGCCTGGATACCGTCAATTCGATCAAGCAGGCGCATCAGTTCCACATTACCCAGGGCGGCCAGCAACTCGCGGGCATGCTGGTGTTCATCAACAACATCAAGGCGCTCGGGCTCGAGACGACGCAGGGCCTGCAGTTCACGAGTGCGTTCTACTGGGATCGCGATGACGCCTCGCGCAAATGGTCGCAGCGTTTCTTCAAGCAGCACCATGCCATGCCGACGATGGTCCAGGCCGGTGTGTATTCATCCGTCATGAGCTATCTCAAGGCCGTGAAAGAGGCCGGTACCGACAATTCCGACGCGGTACGTGCCGAACTCGGCAAGATGACCATCAACGACATGTTCGTCAAGAATGGCCACATCGAGCCCAATGGCCTGATGGTGCACGACATGTACCTGATGCAGGTGAAAAAGCCGTCCGAGTCCAAGGGCCCGTGGGACTTGCTCAAGGTGGTCTCGACCATACCGGCCGACAAGGCGTTCATCCCGCTGTCGAAGAGCCAGTGCCCGTTGCTGAAAAACTGATCCGGCGCGACGGGAGTACCCGGTAGCATGCATCTTTCGCTGCAACTGATCGTCGCACAGATGATGCTGGGCCTGAGCGTCGGCGTGTTTTACGCCATGCTGAGCCTGGGCCTGGCCATCATCTTCGGGTTGCTCAACGTGATCAATTTCGCACACGGCGCGCTGTACATGCTGGGTGCGTTCGTTGCGCTCATCGGATACTCCTACGTCGGGCCGTGGCTGGGGTTCGACGACTTCCACCTCGGCTTCTGGCCGGCGCTCATCGTGGCGCCACTGGTGGTGGGGGGGATCGGCATCGTGCTTGAACGCACGATGTTGCAGCGCCTCTACCGTTTCGACCCCGTGTATGGCCTGTTGCTGACCTTTGGCCTTGCGCTGATGTTGCAAGGCCTTTTCAGCAATTACTTCAACGTGACGGGTACCGCGTACGGCGGTGCGCCCAAAAGCATGACGGGCATCGTCAACCTCGGATTCATGTATTTCCCGACGTATCGCCTGTTCGCCATCATCTTCTCGATCGTCGTCTGCCTGCTGACCTGGTTCGTGATCGAGCGTTCGCGCTGGGGCGCCCTGCTGCGCGCGGCGGTCGAGGATCCGAAACTGGTGCAGGCCTTCGGCATCAACGTGCCGCTGATGGTGACGCTCACCTTCGGTTTCGGGGTGGCGCTGGCCGCGCTCGCCGGCGTGCTGGCGGCGCCGATCTATTCGGTCAGTCCGCTGATGGGCGCCAACCTCATCATTACCGTGTTCGCGGTGGTCGTGATCGGCGGCCTGGGTTCGATCATGGGAGCCATCGTGAGCGGGCTCGGGCTCGGACTCATCCAGGGCCTGACCACGGCGATCTATCCGCCAGCTGCCAATACGGTGATCTTTTTCATCATGGTGATCGTGTTGCTGGCGCGACCGGCCGGCCTGTTCGGCAGGGAATGAGGACTCGCGGGCAATGATCCAGCACAGGATGAATGCGGTGTTCTGGGTGGCCCTGATCGTGTTCGGGCTGTTCGCGCCGTACGTCGTCTATCCGGTGCTGGTGATGAAGCTGTTCTGTTTTGCGCTGTTCGCGGCCGCCTTCAATCTGCTGCTCGGATATACCGGGCTGTTGTCGTTTGGGCATGCGGCGTTTTTTGGCGGGGCGGCCTATATCACCGGTTACGTGGTCCAGTCGTGGGGATTTCCGCCACTGGCCGGTATTCTGGCCGGTACCTTTTTCGCCCTCGTGCTCGGGTTGATATTCGGCAAGCTCGCCATTCGCCGCAAGGGCATTTATTTCGCCATGATCACGCTGGCGCTGGCGCAGATCATTTCCTTTTTCGCCGTGCAATTGCCGTTTACGGGCGGCGAGAATGGCATGCAGGGCATTCCGCGGGGCCACTTGCTGGGCATGTTCGACCTGTCGCAACCACTCGTCATGTATTACACGGTGTTCGCGATATTCCTGATCGGCTTCCTGATCGTCTACCGGGCGATCCATTCACCGTTCGGCAAGGTATTGACTGCCATTCGGGAGAACGAGCCGCGCGCCATATCGCTGGGATACAACGTCGACCGTTTCAAGCTGATCGCCTTCACCCTGTCGGCGACCCTGGCCGGAACGGCCGGCGCCACCAAGTGCATCGTGTTCCAGTTTGCCACGCTCAGCGATGTGCACTGGTCGACGTCCGGTGACGTGGTCCTGATGACCTTGCTGGGAGGCATGGGGACCTTGTTCGGCCCCGTCGTCGGCGCGTTTGCGATCGGGTTGATGCACGAGGGCCTCAGTACCATCGGGGCGTGGGTCGACGTGGTCATCGGCGCCATTTTCGTTGCTTGCGTGCTGACGTTCCGGCGTGGCGTCGTGGGTGAATTGATTCACGTGTTGCGGCCGCGTTCGGGCGCGCCCGCGGTGCGACGGCCCAAGCCACCCAAGCCGCCCGCGGGAGCTTCCGCGGCACCGGAAGCTCCCGTCACCCACAATAATTGAGTTTGCTCGGCACGTACGCGAGCGCGCTCAGAACACGAGACCCATGCGTACGCCGGCGGCCAGTGCGCTGTCCTGGTGCGAATCGAAGCCGGGATTCTTGATGTACTGGATGTCGGGTGTCACGAAGAACGAATCGACGACGTTGATGCGCCAATAGATCTCGGCCTGGTAGATCGGGTCCGAGTTGGACGCGAGCTTGTCCGAGGCGCCGGTACGCGCGACAGCGAACGCGAGTGTCGTGTCGTGACCGGAAAGCTGCACGGGCTGCTGGAAAGCGAGGGAGACGAAATTGGCGGCATCCTGTGCCTTGTCGTTGGCGATGCCCGCGCGTGCCTGCAGTTGTCCGGAGCCAACCGGCATGGTGCCCAGGGCATAGAATCCGTAGGCGTTGGTATCGCCGGATGCGTCCAGTTGGTCGACCTTTCCGGTGTCGTACCAGGTGCCCGCCTTGAGCGCATAGCCATTGGCGTGCCAGCCGAGTTCGCCACCCACGAAGGCGCCCTTGCGGTGGCCGTCGCGGCGCCCGCCGAGATCGAACACGTTGTGGTAGGTCGGGTCGTCCTCGGCTTCCAGCCCGCTGTCGCTGCCGGCGAACAGCCGGTAGTCGACGTGCTCGGACACCTTGCCCTCGTAGCCCATCCCCAGCACGAAGCTCGGGAAGCCGATGGTGGGATTGTTGACGAAGGCATCGGCGAGGAATTGCGTGTACTCGTCGTTGGCGACGTCGTTGCCGTCGAGCAGCGCGGTCGGATCCACCAGACCCACGCGGAAATGACCCGGGCCCACCGGCAGTTCGTAAAACAACTGCGTAACCGAAATCCGCCCGTCGCCATTGGAATCGAGGGTCTCGCCGACCAGCGCGTTGGATCCGTAGAAGCTGGTGACGCCGTTGTCACGTGGCGTCGTGCTGCCGCGTACCTCGAGATTCCACGTGCCCGGTCCCATGTCCATGGTTCCGTACAACTCCAATTGGCCATTGGCCTCGTTGTTGACGTCCTGCCCGTTGACGCGTGAGTGGTTTGCCGCCTGGTAGGTGCCGACGAGCATGCCCTCGACGTGGGCATTGTTGTCGGCGGCGAATGCGCCGGTTGTGAATCCCGCGAGGAGCAGGGCGGCGCCAAGGCTGGCGCTGCGCGCCGCGTGGTATGCGTGCATGGATTTCCCTCTTTGTGTGGTTTGAATGGCTTGCGACGGGTGGCCGGCGGGTGGCCCGTCGTGTTGGTTGGCGGCGTGTGCCGCGGGTGTTCCCCTGTGGTCCGGTTTCACGCAAACAGCGGTTGGCCGATATATCCCCCCTTTTCGGGCGCCGGCGGCACGTAGAAAATGCCGGAACCGATGTGCGAGACGTACTCGTTGAGGGCGTCGGCCGCGCCGAGCTTCGCCTGCAGCCGTTCAAAATGTGACGGGTCGTTCACGTAGCAGATGAACAACAGCCCGGCATCCAGCAGGCCGACGGCGTTGATGCCATCGGTGTAGTTGAACGAGCGACGCAATATCTTGATTCCGCCATTGTTTTCATGGGCCGCCAGGCGAATGTGAGAGCGCGGCGGGATGACCAGCTGGCCCGCCGCGTCGCGTTTGGCGAAGTTCGGTGTGTCGAATTCCACCTTGCCCGTAAGTGGTGCGCCGGAGACCTTGTAGCGGCCGAAGATGTTCTGCTGGTCCGCGATGAAGTCGGTGTCCCATGCTTCGATGTTCATCTTGACCTTGCGCACGATCTGGTAGGTCCCATGGCGCTGCCAGGAGGGACCGCCGTTGATCCAGACGAAGCGGTCGAAGTCCGCATCGGTGCGGATGTTGCGGGTGCCGTCGCGAAAGCCGAGAAGATTGCGCGGCGTGGCCTGGCTTGGCCCCGCCGCCGCGCGGCCAAAGCCCAGCACGGTCCAGCGCGTGGCGGCCGTGCCGGTTTCCTTGGCGATGCGGGCAAGGTCCCGGATGGCGTGGTAGGCCACCTGCGGGTCGTCCGCGCAGGCCTGCAACGACAGGTCGCCGCCGGTGAATCCGGGCTCGAGTGCGTCGCTCGGCAACGGCTTCAACTCGCGCAGCAGGGTCGGCCTGCGGTCGGCCAGTCCGTAGGTGTCGGTGAACACCCTGGGGCCAAGGCCGACGGTGACGGTCAACGATGCCGGGTCGAGCCCGAGAGCCTCGCCCGTGTCGTTGCCGATCGCGTTCGGCCGCGCCGGTTGCACCTGGCCGATGGGCTTGCCCTGCATCATCTGCGCGATTGCCGCGGACCAGCGCGCCAGCAGGACCTGGAGGTCCTGCCGCCGCAGTGACGTGAGGGTGAAGGTCATGTACATCGCGTGGCGTTGCACGGGCGTCTGGATGCCTGCCTGCGCCGCCTTGCCGTAGAACGGGTACTGGCGCGCAAGATTGATGTTGTCAGGTCCATCCGTGGGTGCACCGGCCCGCGCGAACATGGGCATCGCCAGCGCGCCCAGGCCACTGGCGGCGGCACCGAGCAGCAGCCGCCGACGTGTCGGCGAAAAGGTTTCGCCGGTGGTTGCCGGGCCGTTCTTCTGATCCATCACGGCATCTCCTCAGCCTGCCGTCGCGACTTTTTCGGCGATCCGGGACAGCGGCTCCTGCAGCGCCTGGATGGCGCGGCTCAGCTTGGCGCCGTCGGAGGCTTTCAATTCGGCGGTGTACAGGCGGTAGCCACCCGGCTGGTTCGGGTCGCGATAGGTGTCGAGCAGGGCCTTCACCTTGGCGAATTCCGCCGCGACGTGTTCGGTCAGGCCCGCGTCTATCTTTGCCAGCCCGGGCTTGAGGAACGCGAAGGCCTGCTGGGCGCCTTCGATGTTTCCGGCAAAGTCGACGAGGTCATAGTGGCTGAACGCCTCTTCCTCGCCGGTGATCTTGCCGGTCTGGACTTCCTCGAGCAGGCTGGCGGCGCCGTTGGCGAGGTCCTCGGGCTTGTACGTCAACGTCTTCACCAGCTTCTCGAGCTTGGCCACGTTCTTGGCAAGCTCCGCCGCATACTGTTTGGTTCCGGCGTCGATCCTGCCGCGGCTGAACAGGTCCCGTTCGATGGCGTGGAAGCCGTGCCAGCCGACTTTCGGGTCGAGGCTGGAAGCGCGCATGTCGATGAGGTAGTCGAGGTTGCCGGCGTTGTCGGTCACCTTGTATCCGGGCAGGACGAATCCTTCGACGTCGGACTCGATGCGTTCATAAAAGACGCGTGCCTGCGGGTACTCGGCCTTGGCCCTGGCGAGGTCGCCCGCGTCGATGGCCGCCTGCAGGCGGTGTACCGCCGTCACCATGGCATCGGTGGTGGTGTCGACGTAGTGCGCGTAACCCTTGACGCCCTCGGCGAGGAGCGCGGCGACGTCGCTGACCGGTCGGTTCGCGGTGGTGCCGGTGACCTTGAACGCCAGCATCTCGTGCTTGGCGCCGGGGCAATAGATCTGATATGCGCCACCGTCGAGCGTGACGGTGAAGCTGACGGTCGGCAGGCCCGGCGCCAGGTTTTCCTTCTCGCCAAGAATGCGGTTGTTGCTCAGCAGTTCAACCTCGGTGATGCCGGTCGCGGTCTTGTTGGTCACCGTGAAGGTGACTGGCCCCGCCTTTGCGCTGGCGTGGTCGACATGGCAGGTTCCACCTTCATCGCCAGTCAGCGTGACGTGTACCTGGGACGCCCCGTTTTGTACCGGGGCGGGCGTATCCGACGTGGTGCCGGTTGCATGGGCGCCGAGGGCGAAACACAGGCACGCGGCGAGTCCGGCCGCGATGGCCGGCGCGCGGGGTGGCTTGGCGTGAAACATGAAATACTCCTTTTCGTTCAAATGTGGGTGGGTTGACGATGTTTCAGGGACCGGGGGTCCGGGAGTCCGGAACGGGGGCTGCGCGTGGCCCGGGACGGATCAGCCGGCGCGCGGCGAACGACGCCAGTGCGAGCGCCAGTGCAAGGAGCGCGAGCGGCAGCTGTTTGGCCCAGAACGCGCGTTCTGAGCGGGCCGCGGCGAGGCCGTGCAACGCGGCCGCCGCGTGGTCGCGATAGGTGTCGGCGACCTTCCAGCCGGAGGCGGAAGGGTCCGTCGCAGGTGCCGTTACGGCGAGGGTCCGCGGCGTTTGCAGGCCGCCACCGGAAAGGGTGACCGTCGCACGGCTGCGCGCATGCGCATCCAGCAGCACGTTGCCGGCGGTCCACACCTCGATCTTGCGGTGGCTGGCCCAGTCGGCAGTGAAGGGGCCGGGGTTGCGTTGCGGATCCAGCCCGACCGGGAGGCGCCCGCCGGCAAGCGCGACGACCTGTTGCAGGCCGAGCGTGGACGGTGCGTCATGCGGGCGTCGGAGGTCGGTCAGCGTCCAGGCCGAGGCCGCCGTTCCGAGATGGCGCGCATCGTGCCGTTTCCCGTGTGACAGGGGTATCGACCGTGGTGTCGAGCCGTCACGCGAGACAACCAGCGTGGGCACGCCGCCGGTAGGCGCGAGCAGGGACACAGTGCCGATGGCGGCCTCTGATCCGTTGGACTTCACGATCGGCGCCGACGTGGGGACCGTCGCGTGCGGGACCGGATAGGCAACCACCAGGCCAAGCGCGGCGAGCGCGAGCGCGCCGGCCAGCCCAAGGCGCAACAGGGCAGCGGTACGCGGCCCCGGGCGCGACGAACGCGGCCAGTAGATGACGAGGGCAACGGGCACCAGATACGCCAACCACCCGAGCACTTCGATCACGCGTGGGTCTGCCGGGATGCCGAGCACGCCGGTGATCAGGGCGGACTGGATCGTACCGGGCGCGACCAGCCATGCCAGGCTTACCGTCGCCTGCTGGCCGGCATTGAGCCAGCCGGCCTCATGGGCGGTGCGCAGGGCGCTTATCACCAGGCCGGCAGCGACGAGAATGAGGAAGCCGCCGGTGAGGCGGAAAAACCGCGACAGATTGATTCGGACGCTGCCGGCATAGATCCCCCATCCGATGGCGCCGGCCACGAGCAGGCCGAGCACCGCACCAACGGCGGCCAGGGTGGCCGACTGCGCGACGGAAAAGGTCGCGAGCAGGAAAACGCTGGTCTCGAAACCTTCCTTCAGGACGGCCAGAAAGGCCATGAGCGCGAGTGCGCGCGCGCCGGCCTGGCCCAGTGCCTGCGCCGCCTTTCCCTCGAGTTCCCGCTTCATGCCGTGCGCGTGCGTGTTCATCCACAGGATCATGCCGGTGACGAAGACCACGGCGATGACCCCGATGATGGTCTCCAGGCCTTCCTGGGCGGCCTGCGGCAGCGCCCGCTCGACCAGTTTCAGGCCGACGCCGACACACACCGACAGCACGATGGCGGCAATCACGCCCAGCCACATTGCCGTGAGGCGCTTGCCGTTGCCGCGCAAAAACGCGGCGATGATGCCGATGATCAGCGCCGCTTCCAATCCTTCACGCAATCCGATGACAAACGTTGCTAGCACGGTGATCCAGGAAGTTGATGCCGGGTGTGAGTCGTTGAACGCCGCGTGGCCGGTGGAATACGGGCCGCACCGGCGCCCGCCATGGCCACCGCGCGCCCCGTCCGGATGGCCGGTCGGGGCCGTGATCAGCTGTGGCATGCCCGATCCGGGGACCGCTTACCGTTGGCTATAACTAGCGTGTATGAGAACTATAATCATTAGCACTCGTGTTTTGCAACATCGGGACGCGACCTGGCATGGGCGCGACGGAACCCTGGATATGGTGACGGGCACGAGTGCGCGCCAGCGTGGTGTTGCCGCGTCATGCGGGGAGTCGCTGCGCCTGCAGTGTGATGTCGCCTCGGACTCTGCCCGCCTGGCGGCGGTTCCCTTTCCGGGAATCCACGATTTCACCCGTTCCGCCCAGGTCTCGTCACGCCCGGCGTGGGCGCAGGCGACGGGTTACCCGTTCGTCCCGTGATTGTCGAAGGGTGACTATGAAGGCAATCGTGCGGGTTTCAGGCCGTCGTACGGGCGTGCGTCACGCACCATGGATTCAGGCGCGGCGTCTGGCGTCCGCGCGCCGGGGTTCGCAGCGGCGAGGTTCGAACCGCCGCTATTTGGCGGGGGCGTCCTGCGCCGCGGCGGCCTTGGCTTTTTCCGGCGCGGCGTGGCCCGCATTGCCGGCGTAGACCGCTCCGATGGGAGCCAGGCGCTG
>CAYOEF010000047.1:11673-14101 GCA_964402805.1 uncultured Rhodanobacteraceae bacterium
GCGCGGCGTGGCCCGCATTGCCGGCGTAGACCGCTCCGATGGGAGCCAGGCGCTGCTCGATGGTTTCGTGGTGGACCTGGATGGTCGGCCAGCCCGGCTGGCGGCTGTAATAGGTGGCGCTGACGATGATGAGGACGACGATCACCCCCAGGCCAGTCAGGACCGACGTGCTGGCAAACCTGTGAAGGGCGCGTGATCCGGCGGCTTTCTTGTGGCGACTCACGGCAGCGATCCCGATACGGTGTACATTCGATAGGTTGCGGGTGGTGCCGGCAGCATGCGCGCCTGACGGCTGCACTCGCCCGCGGGCTTGAGTATAGCCGCCATGTCCGCACGCGATAAGGGATCGACCGGCATCGCGCGGGGCGCCGGTCGAGCCTGCCGGGCACCGCCGACAGCGTCGAGATGCGTGCTGGGCCGCGGTTGTACCGAGGATCATCGACCGCTTTGGCGTGCATGGTCGCCCTGTCCGTGCGACAACTTGCCCGATTTCGCACGCTGGCGGCGCAGTGCACGTGTAGACTTTCACAGCCCGGCGCGAGCGGCATGGACGACGTGGGGAGGCAACCCGCTCGCCTGGCGTCCGTGTCCGGTCGCCGCAGCGTGCCTGTTGCAGCGTCTTGCCATACGATTTCCCCATTGCAATCAGCCGTCGGAGTGTCGCCATGCAGCGCAGGAAAACGCGTTGGAAAGCCCTGATTGCGATCCTTGTGCTGATCGCGCTGGCGGTCGTTGCCTTCAGGTTCATGCACGGCACCCCGGCGCAGCGCGCCACGGCCGCCGATCAGCCGGCAACCAAACGCGTGCCGGTGACGGTTGTCGCGGCAACGCAGCAGGACGTGCCGATCTACCTGAGTGCCACGGGCACCGTCCAGGCGCAACAGACGGTCACGGTACAACCACTGGTGGGCGGTCGCCTGCTCAGTGTCGATTTCAAGGCCGGCCAGCATGTGGAGAAGGGCGACCTGCTGGCCGAGATCGATCCGAGCACCTACGAGGCAACCTACCAGCAGGACGTCGCGCGCATGCACAGCGACCAGGCACGCCTCGCCACCGCGCGCAGCCAGCTCGCGCGCAGCGAGAAGCTGGTCAAGCAGAAATACATTTCCAGCCAGGACCTGGATACGCAGGCCAATACGGTCAAGCAGCTGGCGGCTACCGTGGCGGTGGACAGCGCGATGGTGGACAGCTCCAAGCTGCAACTGGGCTACACCAAGGTCCGTGCGCCCATCAGCGGCCTGGCCGGCATCCGCGAGATCGACCCGGGCAACGTGGTCACGACATCCACGGCCATCGTGGTCCTCACGCACGTGCATCCGGTCAACGTCATGTTTGCCTTGCCCGGCAACACGATCGACCAGGTGCGCACGGCGCAGGCGAAGGCTCCGCTGGCCGTGGCGGTGCTTGACAGTACCGGTGCGCACGTCACCGTGGCCGGCGGGGTGCTCAAGGTCATCGACAACCGCATCAATCCCGACAGTGGCATGTACAGCCTGAAATCGGAGTTTCCCAACACGGACACGAAGCTCTGGCCGGGCCAGTTCGTCAACGTGCGGCTCACGGTCGCCACGGTGCACAATGGCGTGGTCATTCCGTCGCAGGCGGTCGAGCGTGGTCCGGACGGCGATTACGTCTATGTATTGCAAAAGGATGAAACGGTGCGGATGCAGCCGGTCACGATTGCGGACCAGGCGGATGACACCCACGTGCTGGTCGGCAAGGGACTGGCGGCCGGCGACAAGGTGGTGACCGAGGGTCAGTTCCGGCTCAAGCCCGGCAGCCGGGTCCAGCCGCTCAAGCCCGGCGAGGTTCCGGCCACCGGCGGCGCGGGCGGCACCTCGACCGCGTTGGCAGGCTAGCCGGGGGGCCGCTGTCGGCACGCGTGTCGGCAACGGCCGGGCTTTCATCGCACAGGAACCGGCGTGGGCATTTCGACCATCTTCATCCGCAAACCGGTGGCGACCTCGCTCCTGATGGTGGCGATAGCGTTGCTGGGCATCCTCGGCTACCGCCAGTTGCCGGTTTCGGCACTGCCCGACGTGACCTCGCCGACGCTGGTGGTGACCACGCGTTACCCGGGCGCCAGCGCGCAGACCGTGGCGACCCTGGTGACGACTCCGCTGGAACGCGAGCTTGGCCAGATTTCGGGCCTCGCCATGATGAGTTCGGATTCCGCGGCCGGCCTGTCCACGATCACGCTCACCTTCGCCCTCGACCAGGACATCGACGTGGCGGCGCAGGACGTGCAGTCGGCGTTGCGGGCCGCGCGCCTGCCGGGATCGCTGCCGTATCCGCCGGTCTACAACCGGGTCAACCCGGCCGACGCGCCGATCATGACCCTGGCGCTGACGTCCGACGCCCTGCCGCTGCGCGAGGTCAACCGCTATGCGGACTCGATCCTGGCGCACCGCCTGTCACGGGTGGCCGG
>CAYOEF010000048.1:0-14059 GCA_964402805.1 uncultured Rhodanobacteraceae bacterium
AACATTCAAAAAAGCGCGCTGTTTTCACGATATTCCAGCGCGACGTATTGCCGGTGTTCCCACTGCCGTGGCCCATGCGTCAACACCACGCATGGCCTACTCGCCGGCATGACACCGGCCACGGCAGCCAGGCCACGAATGGATGCCAGAGGCCATGCGGGCAAAAAGCAAACGGCCGTGGTGCACGCATGACGTGCGCCACGGCCGCAGGCACCTGAAGCGGGCTCAGGATTTCAGTCGTTCATTGGCCGGATCGTACAGGGCCCGGTAACCCACCGCCTCGACGCGCAGCGGGAATGCTTCGTTGAAATATTCCACGGCAAGCACGCGCCCTTCCTGGGCATATTCGGCCGGCAGGTAACCCAAGGCAATGATCTTGCCAAGACTTGGGCCGTATTCGATGCTTGCCACGTAGGAGCGGCGCCCCTGGGCATCCACCGGAACCTCGCCCGTTTCGGGATCGACGATGGGCCACTGCCCGACCGGATAGCGCGCCACGCCATGGGCATCGATATTGTCCGTCAAGGTCATCGTGCACAGGTAGGCGATCTGGCGCTCGCGTTCACGTTGGGCCACGTAGGCGGCCTTGCCGTGGAAATCGGCGCTCTTGACCTTGGGCCTGGCCAGGCCCGCCTCGTAAAGGTTGTAGTCGGTCAGGAGGTCGACGTTCTGCAGGCGCAGGCTCTTTTCCAGGCGTCGGCTGTTGGCGTAGGTTTCGATGCCGACCGGAACCACGCCTTTCTCGAACAGCATGTCCCACAAGGCCAGGCCATAGCTGAAGGGCACGTACAGCTCCCAACCCAGTTCCCCGACGTAGGAAATGCGGAACGCCCATACCGGGATGCCGCGCACGCGGATCTGGCGCGCCGTCGCGAACGGGAAGTTCTCGTGGGTCAGGCCTTCCGGATCGTCGGCCAGGGACTGCAACGTGCGCCGCGCCTCGGGGCCCCACAGGCCCAGGGTGGCCAGGGAGTCCGAGCGATCCTCGATATGCACGCGGAATTTGTGGTCCTCACGCATGTGCTGCAGCCACACCAGGTCACGCGCACCGGTGCCGCCACCGCAGATCACGCGGTAGCAGTCCTCGGCAAGCCGCACGATCGTCAGGTCGGCATGCACACCGCCGAACTGGTCGAGGAAATGCGTGTAGATGCCCTTGCCGACCGGCCCCATCCTGGCCACGGACACGTATTCCAGCATCGCTTCGGCGTCGGGTCCGGACACGTCGAAAATGGCGAAATGGGACAGGTTGATCATGCCCACACCGTCGCTCATGGCCAACTGCTCGGCGTTGGACACCGGCCAGAAATGACGCGCGTCCCATTCGTTCGTGCGCTCGGGAATGCGGTCGCGATAGCGTTCGATCAGGTGCTCGTTGGCCTTGTAGCCGTGCGCGCGCTCCCAGCCCGCCGCCTCCATGAAGTAGCCGCCCAGTTCCTGCTCACGGGGCCAGAACGGGCTGCGCCTGAGATTGCGGCCGCCCGAGTAGGGCTCGCGCGGATGCACGGGTGGGTCGTACTCCTTCTGGGCCACCTCGAAGCAGCGCTCGTACACGTAGTTCGGGGTCTTTTGCACCGGGTAGAAGCGGGCGATGTCGATGCCGAAGGGATCCAGTTCCGGCTTGCCCTTGGTGATCCAGTCCGCCAGCACCTTGCCCATGCCGGGGCCGTCCTTGACCCACACCGCCTCGCAATACCACAGACCGCGCGTGTCGGGCGATTCGCCCAGCAACGAGCCGCCGTCCGGAGTGATCGACATCAGGCCGTTGAAGGATTTCTTTTCGTC
The DNA here is from genome assembly GCA_964402805.1 of uncultured Rhodanobacteraceae bacterium. GTDB lineage: Bacteria > Pseudomonadota > Gammaproteobacteria > Xanthomonadales > Rhodanobacteraceae > Oleiagrimonas. The sequence goes on from CAYOEF010000048.1 coordinate 1,786, forward strand.
CCAGCCCAGTTCGCCCAGGATCGGCATGATTTCCACCGCGCGGTCGTAGCCGGCGGTGATGTGGTCGGGCTCCAGGTCGTGCATGGACGGCGACATGCGTGCCTGACCGGGCTCGAGGATGTCGCGCGCGTGCACCAGGCGCGGTGCGGTCTGCTCGTAATAGCCCCATTCCAGCCGGCCGCCTTCGGCCGTGGCCGGATCGCCGGTGTCGCGCATGTACGAGGAATTGCCCTGGTCCCGGAACAGCGGATAGCCGATCTCCTTGCCGGTGCCGGCGAACGCGTCGTACGGCCCGAAGAACATCAGCGGATGCTCGAAGGGCATCAACGGCACGTTCTCGCCGGCCAGTGCGCCCACCACCGGCCCCCAGATACCCGAGCACAGGATGACCAGCGGCGCGGCGATGCTGCCCTTCGCCGTGTGCACGCCGCAGATACGCCCGTCGTGGATGTCAAACCCGGTGGCCGGCGTGTTGGCGAACACCTCGAGCTTGCCGCTGGCCACGGCGCGTTCCACCAGCACGCCGGCGACGCGCTGGGAACGCGGCACGACGAGGCCGGCGTCGGGATCCCACAAGGCGCCCTGGATGACGCTTTCGTCGACCAGCGGGAACAGCTCCTTGACCTCGCGTGGCGTGATCAGGCGTACGTCGGTGCCGAATGCCTTGCCCGAACCCACCTTGCGCTTGAGTTCCTCCATGCGTGCATCGTCACCCTTGCGCGCCACCTCGATGCCGCCGATGGCCTTGTAGTGCCCCAGCTTGTCGTAGAAATGGCGGCTGTAGAGCGACGTGTAGCACGACATGTGGTCGTGCGACGTCATGTAGCAAAAGTCCGACGCGTGCGATGTGGAGCCGATGTCGGTCGGAATGGCCGACTTGTCCAGCCCGACGATGTTGCCCCAGCCCTGTTCGATGAGATGGTGTGCGACGGATGCCCCAACGATGCCGCCCTGACCAACGATCACCACATCCGCATGCTTGGGTAGTTCCGCCATGCTTGTCTCCTGTTGTCTTGCGCGGCCTGGCCATCGGCGGCAGGCGCGACGCGGTTCGATGTCATCTGGCGGGGCTTCCGCCACCCGGCAATGTCACGACGTGCTGCGGGCGACCCGTCGCGGCGTGTTCGTGTCTCGTGATCCGGTGCGCGCGAAACCGGCCCTCAACGCGCCGCGCATGCGCGACCACTGGCCGCGGCGCTCCCGGGCCTCACCTGCAACGATACGGAACGCGCCACACGCCCATCAGTTGGGGCCCAGCGTAAGGTGCAGGCCGTCCAGTTCGTCCTTGAACTTGATCTGGCAGGTCAGGCGCGAGAATTCGTTCACCCCGAACGCCATCTCGAGCATGCCGAGCTCTTCGTCGTCCGGCGGTGAGAGCAGCCGTGACCAGCCATCATCGACATAGCAGTGGCAGGTTGCGCACGCGCAATTGCCACCGCACAAGGCCTCGATGGGCAAGCCGGCGTCACGGATGATCTCCATCACCTTCTGGCCCGGTTCTGCTTCGAGAACGTGCTGCACACCCTCCCGGTCCGTCACGAAAATCTGCGCCATAGTCCAATCCACCTTTCCTGACTCGATAACGGGTCCGTTTCGTATCGATTATCCGTGATTCCCGGCCGCCGACCTGCGGCTCGGTGCGAGCAGTGGCGGCATCTGCCGCGTGAACGCCGCCTTTTCCTTCAGCGCCTCCCCGGATACGACAAAACCCAGGGGCTCGCTGTTGCCGATGTGGTACACCGCCGCAAGGTCGCGCCCGGAACCGGAAAACTTCCACCAGCCGCGCTTTTCGTCGTAATAGCGCGGCGGGCAAACCACCAGTGGCAGGCTCGTGGTCTTCACCGTCACCGGCATCGCGCCCATCGACAAGGCGGCGTCACGGCCGCTCAGGACCTGGGCGAGCACCCGTGCCTGCGCCATCAGGGGCAACAGGAACGGTTGTACGCCGGCCTTGGTTTCCGCGCAATCGCCCATGGCGTAGATGCGCCGGTCGGAGGTGCGCATCTGCCGGTCCACGCGTATGCCCTGGGCAACGCGCAGGCCCGCGGAGCGCGCCAGTTCGGTCGAAGGCAACAAGCCCACGGCCGAGAGCACCAGGTCGACCTCCAGCAACGTGCCGCCACTGAGCGTGACGCGGAAACGACCATCGGCGTTGCGTTCCAGTCCGGCCACGTAACGTCCCATGTGCAGCGACACGCCCGACTGGGTAAAGGCATCGGTGAGCGCCGCACCCATCCGCTCCGGCAGGAAGCGCCACAGCGGCCATGGCATCGGGTCGACCATCTCGACGCTCATGCCGCGACTGGTGAGGTCGTCGGCAAACTCGCAGCCAATCAATCCGGCGCCGATCAGGAGGACCTTCTTGCCACTGCTGCCCAGCTTGCCGTACCAGCGGCGGTAATCGTCCAGGCTGTTGACGGTGTTGACCCATTCCGGCTCGGCACCGTCAGGCAGGACCACGCGCTGGTTGGCCCCGGTGGCCAGTACCAGCGAGTGGTAGCGGATGTCGCCGCACGTGGTGTCGATGACCCTCGCCACCGGGTCGATGGAGGTTGCACGGGCACGATTGAGCAGCAGCGTGATGTTGAGTTCGGCGGCCTTGTCCTCGGCGCTCTTGCGAACCATGCCGTCAGGGGTCTGCTCCTGCGCCAGCGCATTGGACAACAAGGGCTTGGAATAGACCTCCCCACCATCGGCCGTGATCAGCACGATGGGGCGTTGCGCATCGTATTGCCGCAACTGGCGGATCAGCGTGTAGCCACTCAGGCCACTGCCCACCACCACGATGGGCTTTGCCGAATGCCCGCTGCGCGTACGGATGACGACCACCGGCCCGGTGGCAGCCGACTGCGCCACCATGGGATGCATGGCCTTGGCCAATGCCGCCATGGGCGCGACCCCACCCGCCACCTGGGCGGATTGGGCCGACGCAACGGTTGCCGCATCGGCGGGGGCGCCCCGTGTGCCTGAAGTTTCCAACATGCCATCACCCGCCATCGTGCAAGCACCTCGCTGACCATACCATCAACTGCGCCACCCGAATCACACCGGCACCGATCACCCGACGCACGCGTTGGCGACACGCCGCTGGAACTGGTGCGTCGTCACTTCGTGATAGGGCGAGAACTTGCCGTCCCGGTAGCCGGGCGAGTGGCGTCCGCGCTGCATGCCTTCGAGCATTCCGATGTCTTCGTGATTGGTGGTTATCCACGTGTCCATGGCCGCGTCACGTTGCGCCTTCAGCGCATCGGTCATGGCCTCGTCACCTACGAAGTAGAAGTGGAAGTACTCGAGCGTGCGCTCGGCGCTCACCGGCTGCATGGCGAACACGAAGAAGAAGTTCGGATGAATGCCCAGGTTCACGTTGGTAAGCGTCACGTGCGGATACTCGGCGACCGCCTTGGCTTTTTCGGACAAACCAGGGAACAAGGGCAGGTCGGGGGTTCTGGCGACGTCGACGTCGTAGTTGGTGCTGCCCTGCCCCACGTAGGTCGGCTCGAGCATGCTGTAGTGCACCGCCATGTCCGAGATGCTGTTGAGGGTGTGGTGCGTCCACGGCAGATGGTAGCTTTCCACCCAGTTTTCCACGGCCAGTTTCCAGTTGGTCCCGATATCGAACTCGGCCGTGCCGCCGTAGCGCAACAGCGAGAAGTCATATTCCTTCCAGCGCTCGTCCAGCGGCCCCACGACGTCGCTGAGCGAGCCTGCATCACCGGACAGGTTCACGAAGATCAGGTCGTGCCACATCTCGCAACGGATCCGGGACAAGCCGTACTGGCTGCGATCCAGGCTGGGCGAGTCATTGCAGTCCGGGCCGCAGAAATGCGGCGTCTTGATCAGGTCGCCATTGAGCGCGTAGGTCCAGGAATGATACGGGCACACCAGCGTCGGGCGGCCGTGCTGCGGCTCGGACACCAGTTCCAGCCCGCGATGCCGGCACACGTTGTGGAAGGCGTGCACGTCGCCATTGGCATCACGCGTCAGCAGGATGGAACGTCCGGCAACGTTCACCGGCAAGGTATCGCCCCGCTTCGGAATCAACGCCCCGATCGACGCAAACTGCCAGCCCCGGTCGAACATCGCACGGCGTTCAAGTTCCAGGAACGTATCGTCCGTATAGGCTGCGTTGGGCAGACAGATCGCATCCTCGGTAGGTCCATTCAACTTTTCGATGAGGGCCGGTGTAAGCACATTGTCAGACATCTCGAAAAATCCTCGGTAGAACGGTGAAGTTCCCAAACAAACTGGGCGCCACGTTATACGCGAGCCGGGGCGTGGATTGTTTTCAAAGCGACGCCGGAATACACATTCGCGACACGCGCTCAGGGCCACGTCGTCACGGCGCGTTTTCCTACCCGGGCCTTGCGTCCGCGCGCCCAGTTGCCTATAAGGGATGCGACAGCGCCCCATGGCCAGGTCCGGGCTGATCCGCGCCGTCAAGGCCCCGATGGCGCCGGCCGCGCCAGCCACGAGTCGTCAACGCCAACAGGTCCGCAACGATGTCGCTCCAGGTCGTCACAAGCGGCAATCCCATTCGCATCGGGTTTTTGCTCGTCCCGGGCTATTCGGCGATTGCGTTTTCCACGGCACTCGAGCCGTTGCGCATGGCGAACCAGCTCACCGGGCAGAAGCTTTTCGAATGGGCCGTCATCACCCGCGACGGGAAACCCGTGCGCGCCAGCAATGGCCTGGCCGTGGGGCCGGACACGGCGATGCACGAGGCAGCCCACCTGGACATGTTGTTCGTGTGCGGCGGCATCAACATCCATGAAGCCTGCGACAAGACGATCCTGGCCTGGCTGCGCCAGCTCGCACGCCACGACGTCGCCCTGGGCGCGGTATGCACGGGTACCTACCTGCTGGCCCGGGCCGGGGTGCTGAACGGCTACCGCTGCGCCATCCACTGGGAGAACATTTCCAGCATCCACGAGGAGTTGCTGTTCCCGCACACGACCTTTGCGCCGGAATTGTTCGTGGTCGATCGCGACCGCTACACCTGCTCCGGTGGCGTGGCGCCGCTGGACATGATGCTCTACCTCATCAGCCTGCGTTTCGGACAGACGCTGGCGGAGGAAATTTCCGAGGAATTCATCCACGAACGCATCCGCAACATGAGCGACATCCAGCGCATACCGCTGCACGCGCACCTGGGTACCAGCCAGCCGAAACTGGCGGCGGCAGTCCTGTTGATGGAGGCCAATACCGAGGAGCCGCTGAGCCTTTATGAACTCGCCACCTACGTGAAGGTCTCGCGGCGTCAACTGGAACGCATGTTCAAGCGCTACCTGTACTGCGCACCGGCCCGCTATTACATGGAGCTGCGGCTGCGCCGCGCACGCCAGCTGCTGCTGCAGACCAACAAGTCGATCATCGAGGTTGCCCTGGCGTGCGGATTCTCCTCATCACCGCATTTCAGCAAGTGCTACCACAATTTCTTCGGCTATCCGCCCAGCAACGAACGCTACGGGCATCGCCGCGCCGTGGCCGTGGAGCGCAATCGTGCCGCCAACGCGTAAGGCGGCCATGCGCCCGCCATGCTTGCGGGCCGCCGTATCCATCGGGGACAATGCACGCTGGCTGGCGCGATGGATCGGCAAATCCGCCCATTGCGCAACCACCAGCCAAGTCCATGGTGGCCCTGTTGGTCCTCCCGCGACGATAGTCCGCAAACCCCGCCAGGTCCGGAAGGAAGCAACGGTAGCGGAGGACTCGGGTGCCGGGATGCGGCTGGCAGGGCCGCCGCCCATCCGGTTCATGCTTGCCGGCCCGGGACGACGTCACCGGGCGTTCGCCTCCATGCTTTGCGCATAGGCCTCCATCAGCGGCAGCCAGAGGTGTTTGTCGAAGTACGCCTCGCCGTCCCTGGCGGCGCCCAGCTTGATCAGCGACCGGCGCAGGCGCGCCAGGTTGGCCTGCTGCCAGGACCGCGCCGGGCGTCGCAGCCGGCCGCGGTCGAAATCGATCAGGAATACGCCCGCCGGCGCCATCAGCACGTTGTGCGCGTTGAGGTCCGCGTGCCATGCGCCATGGCGGTGGAACCTCGCCACCACGGCTCCGCACTCACGCAGCGCGGACGGCTCCAGATCATCGCGTCGCAGGCAATCGGCGAGGGTACGTGCATGATCGATGCAGCGGGTGATGAGGTCGGCATCGTAATGCGCCGCGCGACGGCGATAGCGTGCCGCGACCGGCGCCGGTACCGGCAGGCCCATGCCATGCAACCGCGCCAGCAGGCGGAATTCGGCAAAGCAGCGCGTGTTCTCGGCGCCTGTCCAGAGGTAGCAGTCGCCGAGCAGGTTCGCCACCATGCCGCCACGGTGGTAATGGCGCAGGACGCAGGGACCAACCGGCGTGTCGATGAAGCATGCCGCCGCGCGCCCCCCGCCGCGCGCCTGCAATGCGCCGGCGCGCTCCCAGTACACTGGATCGAACCATGTGGCGTCGATCCGGGGTACGGTGTCGGCGTCGAACACCATGGCGCCATCGGCGGTCGTGTGAGTGCGGGGATCCATGTTTCCGTCGTGACCGGCGTTCCAGCCATCTTGATACAGGCAGTCTAGCAATCGATGTCCGAAGTTTCCGCGCCCGCTTCCCTGTGCCTGTTGCGTACCTCCGCGATTGGCGATGTGACGCACGTGGTGCCGCTCGTACGCACGTTGCAGGACGCGTGGCCGGCAACCCGCCTGACGTGGGTCGTCGGCAAGCTGGAACGACGCCTGGTCGGCGATATCGAAGGGGTGGAATTCGTCACCTTCGACAAGCGCACCGGCCGCGCCGGCATGCGCGCCGTCCGTGACGCGCTTGCCGGTCGCCGCTTCGATGCCTTGCTGCACATGCAGGTGGCCTTGCGCTCGAACTGGTTGAGCCTGGGCATCCACGCACGCCGGCGGATCGGCTACGACCGCGCGCGGTCACGCGATTTGCACGGCCTTTTCATCAACGAGCGCATCCCGACACGGCGCGGCCAGCACGTCCTCGAGGCACTGGGCAGTTTCATCGAGCCGTTGGGCCTGGTGCAGAAAAACGTACGCTGGGACATTCCCATTCCGGACGAGGCCCGGGCGTGGGCGCGCGAACAGATTCCCGACGACGTACCGACGCTGGTGGTCAGCCCCGCATCCAGCCACGTGGTGCGTATCTGGCGTCCGGAACGCTACGCGGCGGTCATGGACCATGCGGCCGCGCGCGGGCTGCGGGTACTCCTGACCGGTGGTCCATCCGCCGCCGATCGGCAACTGGCCGACGCCGTCCTCGCCGCAACACGAACGAGCCAGCCCGTCGATCTCACTGGCAGGGACACCCTCAAGAAGGCTCTCGCCCTGTTTGCGCGCACGTCCATGGTGTTGACGCCGGATTCGGGCCCCATGCACATGGCCAATGCGGTGGGCTGCAAGGTGATCGGCCTGCACGCCGCCAGCAATCCGCACCGTTCCGGGCCGTACTCCGACCGCCGCTGGTGCGTCGACCGCTACGACGCCGCGGCGCGACGCTTCCTGCACAAGCCGGCCGCCGACCTGCCGTGGGGAAAGAAAATCGAACGTGCCGGGGTGATGGACCTGGTCACGGTCGACGACGTGATCGAGCGCTTCGAGGCGCTGGCGGGTGCGCTGGGCGTCCGGTGACGCGCCTGGCGATCACGGCCATTGGCCAGGCACGTCGAACACGCGGGCCATGTCGGACGCATCCAGCGGGCGCCACGCGCCGGGTTCCAGGCCATCCAGAGTAAGACCGCCGATGGCCGCCCGGTGCAAGCTGACGACCCGGTTGCCGGTGGCGGCGAACATGCGCCGGACCTGGTGATAACGACCCTCGCGCAAGGTCAGGCGCACGCGGCGTGGGGCGAGCACATCGAGCCGCGCCGGCGCCAGCGGGCGAGTTTCCGAACGCAGCATCAGGGTGCCCGCCGCGAACAGGGTCGCCTCGTCCCCGCGCAGGTCCTGCGCAAGCGTCGCCTCGTAGACCTTGGCTACATGCGCGCGCAGTGCGATCACGCGATGCAGCCAGCCGCCATCATCGGTCAGGAGGAGCAAGCCGCTGGTCTCGCGGTCCAGGCGCCCGACACTCGACAATGCCGGCCGGCGCCGCAGGTAGCGCGGTGGCAGCAGGGAATAGACGATGCGCCCTGCGTCGGCATGCGAACAGGTCACGCCGACGGGCTTGTGCAACATCAACACCAGACCCGTCGGTGGATCCAGTGGCTGGCCATCGACTCGCACCTGCGCGTGGACGACCTCATCGGCCATGCCAAGCGGGCGACCTGACGCATCGGTGACCCGGCCGGCATCGATCATGTGGCGCACCTCGCGGCGATTCCCGTAGCCCAGGCTGGCCAATTGACGCAACAGCTTCACCGGCGCGCCTCGATCACCTTGAATCCGTCGCGTTCCATGTGCGCCGACACGTCCGCGAAATACCTGCGCAGCGTGGCCTCGTAAGCGAGGTGACGGTTGGCGACCATCCAGAAGCTGCCCCCCGCGACCAGCGCGCCGGCCGCGGCGGTGATGAAGGCGCGGCCGAGTCCGGGCTGGTTCGCATGGCCCTGGTGGAACGGCGGATTGCTGACGACGTGATCGAACCGGCCCGGCACGCCCGTCGTGACGTCGTGCCAGTGATAGCCGCAGGCAAGTTCACGCCCGAACTGGCGGCATGCGTTTTCGACATTGATGCGCGCCGCCGGCAGTGCGCGTGCGTCCGCTTCGAAAAGATCGATCCGGGTCACGCGCGCGCAGCGCTTCACCAGTTGCACGGAAAGGTAGCCGGCGCCGGCGCCCAGGTCGGCGACACGGCCTGACAGGGTTTCCGGCAGGCATCGGGCAAGGAGTCCGGATGCCGTGTCAATGCGATCCCAGGCGAACAATCCGGGCCGGCTGACGAGTCCATCCGCAACTGTGCGCAACTCGTCCATGGCCTTCCACTGGCGTTGCAGGTCGGCATCGACATCACCGGCGCCCGGTTGCACGCAGAACACGCGACATTTGTACTTGGACCATTGCCGCACGTCGCCCGCAAGCCGTGCAAGGTCCGCTTGCGCCGTGCGTGCACCGTCGTGGTTGGCCACGCAGGCCAGCAACGTGCCTCCCGGCGCCAGGTGGTCCAGCGCATGGGCAAACCGGGCACGGCATGCGTCGCGCTGGCGCGGCGGCAGCAACAGTACCAGCTCGAATGGTTCACCAGGCCGCGGTTCACCCACCTGCAGGCCGGAGCGTTCGAGGGCGTCGAAAAACGGCTTGAAATGCTGTTGGCACAACAGGTGGCCCGTTGGCCAACGGTGCAGTGGCATGCCGTCGCGGGCACCGGCAAACAACGCACGACCCTTTGCCGGCCATGCCAACGCACCCTGCTCGAACGGCACGAACAGGGCGCGCAAGGCATCATCACGACCGACAAGATCAGCTGCGCTCATGGGAAACCCCGATTGGACGCCTGCATTGTACGGGGTATGCGCCGTCGCCCGGCTCATGCGGGATGTGATGGATAATGGGCACAACGGAGCGGACGGATCCTGCCATGATGACGCGACGCCTGCGATTTCTGTACACGTGCATCGCCTGCGTGACCCTGGCACTGGGCGGCGGCGCACTGCTCGCCGCGCCCGAATCGGCAAGCGGCGCGAATGGCGGCTTCGTCGCCCAGATCAATCTCGATGGCGCCATCGGGCCGGCCGCCGCGCAGTACGTGCATGATGCCAGCCAGCGTGCAATCAAGGACGGGGCGCGCGCCATCGTCCTGCAACTGGATACGCCGGGCGGCCTGTCCGCCTCCATGCGCGAGATCATCGCGGGCATCCTCGCCTCGCCGATACCGGTGCTGGGCTACGTGGGTCCCGGCGGGGCGCGCGCCGCCTCCGCCGGGACCTATATCCTCTATGCCTGCCACATCGCGGCCATGGCACCGGCCACGCACCTGGGCGCAGCCACGCCCGTCGCGCTGGGTGGACACACGCCGATGCCCTCGCCCGCCGGCTCCCCCGCAACGCCTGCCAGCAGCCCGGCCAGCCCGGAAGGTGGCGCCGAGCAGCACAAGGTCCTCAACGACGCCATCGCCTATATCCGCTCGCTGGCGCAACTGCGTCACCGCAATGCCGATTGGGCCGAGCAGGCCGTGCGCGGCGCGGCGACGCTGACGGCGTCCGAGGCACTGGACAAGCACGTCATCGACCTCATCGCGCCCGACGTGCCGACACTGCTGGCAAAGGTGAGCGGGCGCCAGGTGGAGGTCGGCAAGCACATGGTCACACTGGACCTGGCTAACCTGCCGGTGCATGTGTACGGGCCGGACTGGCGCGCGCGCTTCCTCGGCGTGATCACCAACCCCACCGTCGCCTACCTGCTGTTGATGGCCGGGATCTGGGGCCTGCTGCTGGAGGTGTTCCACCCGGGCATATTCTGGCCGGGAGTCACCGGCGCAATCTGCCTGCTGACCGGCCTCTACGCGCTGCAGATGCTGCCGGTCAACTATGCCGGCCTGGCCTTGATGGCACTTGGGGTAGGCTTGCTGATCGGAGAAGTCGTGGCGCCGAGCTTCGGCGCGTTGGGCCTGGGTGGCGTCGTGGCGTTCGTGGTGGGATCGATCATGCTGCTGGATACCGACATTCCCGGATACGGGATCAACCTGGGCGTCATCGGCGGCATCGCCCTGGTGGGCATTGCCCTGCTGGGCCTGATCCTGTGGCTGCTGATGCGGGCGCGACGCGCGCACGTCGTCAGCGGCGAACAGCAAATGCTCGACGCCCAAGGTGAACTGCTGGACGACATTCGCGCCGGCGGCAAGGGCTGGGCACTCGTTTATGGCGAGCGCTGGCGGGTACAATCGGAACACGCGCTACCGGCTGGTACGCCCGTGCGCGTCGTTCGCCGCGAGGGGCTGCTGCTTCGGGTGGAACCGCTGCGGTCATTGGAAACCACACCACCGTGAGAGGATAGCGACATGCTCGGCTTTGTCGGCGTCATCGTCATCATCGTGCTCCTGTTCCTGTTCTCGGCGATCAAGATATTGCCGGAATACCAGCGCGGCGTGGTGCTCACCCTGGGGCGTTACACGGGCACGAAAGGCCCCGGCCTGATCCTGCTCGTGCCGGTATTGCAGCGCATCATGCGCGTGGATTTGCGCGTCAACGTGATGGACGTGCCGCCGCAGGACGTCATCACCTTCGACAACGTGTCCATCCGGGTGAACGCGGTGGTGTATTTCCGCGTGGTCGATTCGGACAAATCCGTGCTGCAGGTCGCCGATTACTACGCGGCCACCAGCCAGCTTGCGCAGACACGCCTGCGTGCCGTGCTGGGCCAGCACGAACTGGATGAAATCCTGGCCAAACGCGACGCCATCAACCATGTCCTGCAGGAAACCCTGGACGAGGCCACGGATGCCTGGGGCATCAAGATCTCGGATGTGGAAATCAAGGATGTGGACATCAACGAGACCATGGTCCGCGCGATTGCGCGCCAGGCCGAGGCCGAGCGCGACCGCCGCGCCAAGGTGATCCACGCCGACGGCGAATACCAGGCGGCGGAAAAGCTGCGCGATGCGGCCGAACTGCTGTCCCAGCAATCGCAGGCGCTGCCGCTGCGCTACCTGCAATCGATGGTCGACATATCCAACAACGGCAAATCGTCGATGATCGTGTTCCCGCTGCCCATCGACCTGATCAAGCCGCTGACCGACTTGCTCGACGCGAACCGCTTGAAGGCATCCGACAGCAGCCCCCACGACGGTGCGTGAACCAGTGCTTCGGCGCGCATGCACGTGGCTGCTCGTCGCCTGTGCCGCCCTCGCGCTCGCAGGCTGCGGCAACCGCCCCGCCGCGGCCTACCCCGGTGGAACAGTCAGCAAACTGGTCATCCACGACCAGACCGTCGGCACCGGTACGCGCGCCGAACCCGGCATGGTGTTGCTGGTGCAATACACCGGCTGGCTGTACGACCAGAACGCTCCCGGCAAGCGGGGCAAGGAATTCGACAGCACCCGCAAACGCGACAACGCGCCATTCCGTTTCGTGCTCGGCACCGGCCAGGTCATCAAGGGTTGGGACCAGGGAATCAAGGGCATGCGTGTGGGCGGCGTGCGTGAATTGATCATCCCACCCGACCTCGCCTACGGTGACAAGGGCGCCGGCGGCGGCATCATCCCGCCGAACGCGCCGCTGGTCTTCCAGGTCAAACTGGTCGACGCGCAACGTCCCTGACCAGCCCCGGCGCCGCGTGGTCCACGACGACAGACATGCCGTCGGGCCTCACACCGGCATGACATGGCCCCGGGAGGGCGTATTGCCCCA
>CAYOEF010000049.1:0-13892 GCA_964402805.1 uncultured Rhodanobacteraceae bacterium
CTATTTCAACTGGGTATCCGGCAAGGCCGAGAAGTGCACGTTCTGCTATCCGCGCATCGAGGCCGGCCTGCCGACGGTGTGCGCGGAGACCTGCGTGGGGCGCATCCGCTACCTCGGCGTGCTGCTGTATGACGCCGACCGGATCGAGGAAGCGGCCTCGGTGGAAGACCCGAAGGATATCTACGAGGCGCAGCTCGGCATCTTTCTCGATCCGTTCGATCCCGAAGTGCAGCGCAAGGCGCTCGAAGACGGCATCGACCAGTCGTGGATCGACGCGGCGCAGAACTCACCCACCTACAAGATGGCCGTGGACTGGCGCATCGCCTTCCCGCTGCACCCCGAGTACCGCACCCTGCCGATGGTCTGGTACGTGCCGCCGCTGTCGCCGATCACGGCACAGGCGAACGCCGGCCGCGTCAAGGGCGACGACCACACCGGACTGCCCGACATCGCGTCCCTGCGCATCCCCGTACGCTATCTCGCCAACCTGCTCTCGGCAGGCAACGAGCCGCCGATCGTGAGCGCGCTGGAGCGCATGCAGGCCATGCGCGCCTGGTTCCGCGCCAAACAGCTGGGCGACGTGCCGGACCCGTCGTTGCTCTCCAGCGTGGGCATGGACGAGGACACCGCCACCATGATGCACCGCTATCTGGCCATCGCCAACTACGAGGATCGCTTCGTGATCCCCACGCAGCACCGCGAGGAACACCACGACGCATACAAGATCCGCGGTGGCTGCGGTTTCACCTTCGGCAACGGCTGCGATGGGATCGACGCCAAGGCGGGCTTGTTCGGCGGCAAGATGGGCCGGCGCAAGGTGGTGCCGATCCGCAAGATCGACGAAGCGGACTGAGCTTCCACGAAGGTGCCGCGCATGTCACGCAATCCCTCCCTGCTGCTACGCGCCCTCTCGGCGCTGCTGAGCTACCCGGACAGCGAGCTGCGCGCCGGGCTGCCGGAAATCGCCGAGGCAATCGAGGCCAGCCACGCCATCAAGCGCCAGCACAAGGCGGACCTGCTTGCCTTGGTGGACGAAATCGCCAACGCCGACGAGCTGGAGGCACAGGGTCGCTACGTGGACCTGTTCGACCGCGGCCGGCGCACGTCGCTCAACCTGTTCGAACACGTCCATGGCGACGGACGCAGACGCGGACCCGCCATGCTGGAGCTTCGCCAGCGTTATCTCGATGCTGGCCTGGAACCGTACACCGCCGAGTTCCCGGACCACCTGCCGCTGTTGCTCGAATACCTCAGCTGCCGCGACAAGGCCGAGATCCGCGACACCATCCGCGAGGCCGCGCCGATCCTGCACCAGTTGGGCAATACCCTGCTCCATCGCCGCAGCCGCTACGCCGCGGTGCTGGCTGCCGTCCTGGCCATTGCCGGCGAAAAGGGCCTGGACGGCAAGGCCCTCGTGCCGCCACCCGACGACTTCGACAAAACCTGGGAAGAACGCCCGGCCTTCGCGCCATCCGAAGATTCCGAACCTGCGATCATGCCTGAACACCACAGCGCCTGATTCCGATGCTCCTGCCGGAGATGCCACGATGATCCTTTCACCACGCGCCAATTACCTCCTGTTCGAGGTCTATCCATACGTCTGCCTGGCCGTACTGCTGCTGGGCAGCCTGATCCGTTACGACCGCGAGCCGTATTCGTGGAAAAGCGACTCCTCGCAGGTATTGCGCCTGCGCCAGCTGCGTTTCGGATCGAACATGTTCCATTACGGTGTGCTCATCGTCGTTGCCGGCCATTTCATCGGTTTCCTGTTGCCGGAGAAGCTGGTGTACCTGATCGTGACGCCGACGCAGCACGAGTTGCTCGCCATGGCCGTCGGGGGCATTGCCGGCCTTGCCGCCATCATCGGCATGACCGTCATCATCTGGCGCCGGCTGCGCTACCGCGCCATCCGTGCCAACTCCCGCAAGTGGGACGTCGCCATCGTGCTCATGCTGTGGTTCCAGCTCGCACTGGGCCTGACCACGATCTGGTATTCCGCCAAGACGCTGCAGGGAGGCGGTTTCGAGGTCCTGGTCCACTACGTGCAATCGATCGTGTACTTCGAGGGTGGCGGTGCCGCGCTCATCGCCCACGTACCGTGGGTGTACAAGGCGCACATCCTGCTCGGTTTCACCATTTTCCTGGTGTCGCCGTTCACCCGCATGGTGCACATCTGGAGCGGCGTGGCCTCGCTCGCCTACATGGTGCGTCCGTACCAGCTGGTGCGCAAGAACACGCGTTCGGTCAACCCCATGAGGTAGCAACGGGCATGGACGATGCACTCGCCATTACAGTCAACAACGTCGCGGTCGACCCCAGCAGCTGGCCGTCGCCGGAGCTTGCCACCGTGCATGAGCTGTTGCGCCAGCGGGCCGTGGAGCTGGACCTCCTGTCCGATGAAAGCGCCGACGAGGATGCCGTCGACGCGGCGATCGAGAGGCTCCTGCAGGACGATGTCGAGGTACCCGAGCCAACGCCGGCGGAATGCCGGCATTGGTATGAAACGCACCTGAAGGACTATCGCAGCGGCGCTATCGTCCACGCGCGGCATATCCTCTTCCAGATCACGCCCGGCACGGACATCCGCGCGGTGCGTACGGTCGCCGATGCCATGCTGCTGGAATTGCGCACCCACCCGGAGAAATTCGAGGAACGCGCGCGCACCAAGTCCAACTGCCCGTCCGGCGAACAAGGGGGCCGGTTGGGCCAGATCACCCGCGGCAGCATGATTCCGGAATTCGAGAAGGCGATTTTCGACGACGACCGGATGGGTGTGTTGCCCGAGTTGATCCATACCCGCCACGGCTTCCATATCGTCTCGGTGGATGAACGCATCCCGGGCGAGCAACTGCCGTTCGAGGCGGTCGCCGACAAGATCAGGACGCTCCTTCACGACGCCTCCGAGAAGCGCGCCATTCGGCAATACGTGAGCATGCTGGTGGGACGCTCCGACGTTGCCGGCGTGACATTGGAAGCCGTCGGTTCACCGCTCGTGCAGTGACTCCGCCTCAACCGGGCATGTTGGCCAGCGCGTAGTCGATGGCCGCCCGAACCGCCGTGACCTGCGCACGGATGCACTCCTCCGGCGTGGCGTTTGCGCTGTCGGGGTAAACCTCGGTCGTGGTGCGATACGGTGCTTCGGTGATGCCGGCGCACAGGTGCCATTCTCGCAAAGGGTATTGAATGACCCCGTGCGCCACCACCGGTGACCCGATGATGTTGCCCTCGGCATCAGGCGGCGCAATGTGCGTGACCCGCGCCACCGCCTCGATGATCGCCTGCTGGAAATCCGGCCGGGGCCTTTCACGATCGCCGCACAGGTAGAATCCGTCGGGTATCTCACCCGGCTCGAAGGCAACGCCATCGCGCGCGGCCAGGGCCGGGCGGAATTCCGATTCATCGGTATCGGTGGTCTCGTGCAGGTCGATGTGCATGGCCACGACCTTGCGCCACGGCTCCAGGAAATGCCACAGCATGGCCGCCTCGGGTGCCGCACTGTCGGCGCGGAAATTGCGGTTCGGGTCGAGCGCGAGCGGATCCCAACGCTGGATCATCTCGTAACCCCAGGGGCTGACGCAGGGCACGATGACGAGATTGACGCGACCGGCGTACCCGGCGGCGTGACGGTCGGCGAAACGCAGCGCACCCTGCACGCCGCTGGTTTCGTAGCCATGGACGCCACCGGTTACCAGCATGACCGGAAGCCGGTCGTCCCAGTGCTTGCTTTTGAGTGCAAACAGCGGGTACACGTAGACCCCATAGTCGAGTTGGCCGTACTGCTCGGCGTCGAACCTGTCCCAAAGGCTGCCGAGCACGCCGAGCACGTCGTCCTGGTAATAGCGCTTGCGTTTGAACTGGTTGCGCCATGCAACCACTTCAGCCTCCGTCCAGGGCGTGCCAGGGGTACCAATGGGATAAAAAGGCTTCGACACAGTCATCGCTTGTCCACCCGTACCGGCAAGGATCCGGCACTTGCCACCCGAAAACCCTGACCTTGCCTGTGGCCGCACCGGGTGAAACTGCGACCACTGGACCAACTGCGGTGCAGCGACGCGCGATGGTTTGCCTCAATCACGTGGCGGCGAAGGATCAGGCCGGTATTACAGCTTTTGAGGGAACTGATCGGTACGCGCCCATCCAGGATCTTGAATGTGGCGTGCGATTCGGCCATGTCGCCACACGTGGTCGCGCTACCGTGGGCGCTGACATAGCCAATGGCCGAGGCATCCGGCCCGGCATCGGTCGCCAGGCGCATGACGGCCCCCATGGCGTCCATTCATTCGGCTGCGTGGCATGACGCCCCCCGGCGTTGGCGCCAAGGTCCACGACCTCTGCAAGACGTTGGCGCCGCGCGTCGTGGCGGAATCATTTCCTTTTGGGCGGGGCGATCATCATGTGCATCATGCGCCCTTCCTGGCGCGGAAACTGCTCCACGACGCCCATGTCCCCCATGTCTTCCTGGATGCGCTCGGCCAGTTCACGGCCAATTTCCTGATGCCGCATTTCGCGCCCGCGGAACCGGATCGTCACCTTGACCTTGTTGCCGGCCTCGAGAAAGCGCAGCACGTTGCGCATCTTGATCTGGTAATCGCCGACGTCCGTCGTCGGGCGGAACTTCACTTCCTTGATCTCGACCTGCTTGCTCTTCTTGCGCGCCGCACTGGCCTTTTTCTGCTGTTCGAACAGAAACTTGCCATAATCCATGATGCGGCATACCGGTGGATCGCCGTTGGGCTGGATCTCTACCAGGTCGAGTTCCGCCTCGGTTGCCAGTTGCAGCGCCTCGTCGCGGGACAGGATCCCGGCCTGATTGCCCTCGGCGTCAATGACGCGCACGCGCGGTACATGGATTTCATGGTTGCGACGATTGCGATTACGCTGGTCATGCGTATTGTTGGGCGTGACGATATCTGTATCTCCTGAAAATGAAGTTCAACGGTCGCGATGCCTCACGGCGCCGCGGTACCGAGACGCGCGACGAAAGCATCGACGGGCATGCTGCCAAGATCCGTGCCGTCCCGACTGCGTACCGCAATGGTACCGGCCTGTTTTTCGCGCTCACCGACGACCAACAACCACGGCACCCTGCGCAATGTGTGTTCGCGAATTTTATAACCCACCTTTTCGTTCCGCAAATCGGCTTCCACGCGTAATCCGCGTCCAACGAGCGAGCGGGCGAGCTCACCGGCATAATCGGCCTGCGCATCGGTGATATTCAGGACCACGGCCTGCACCGGCGCCAGCCAGTCGGGAAGGTTGCCGGCGTAATTTTCCAGGAGAATGCCGATAAAACGCTCCATGGAACCGACAATAGCCCGGTGCAGCATCACCGGATGCTGGCGATCGGAATGCTCGTCCACGTATTCGGCACCGAGTCGCTCGGGCATGGAAAAATCCACCTGCATGGTGCCGACCTGCCAGTCGCGGCCGATGGAGTCGCGCATGTGATATTCAATCTTGGGGCCGTAGAAGGCTCCCTCGCCCGGCAGTTCGTCCCAATCCACCCCGGCCGCGCGCAAGGCGTTGCGTAGCGCCGCTTCCGCCTTGTCCCACACGGCAGCATCGCCGATGCGGTCATCCGGACGCAGGGCGATTTTCACGCCGATGTCGGTGAAACCAAAGTCAGCGTAGACCTTCATGGCCTGGGCGTGAAAACTGGTCACCTCGGACTCGATCTGGTCGGGCGTGCAGAAGATGTGGCCGTCATCCTGGGTGAAATTGCGTACCCGCATCAGGCCATGCAAGGCACCGGACGGTTCGTTGCGCGTGCACGAACCAAACTCGGCAATGCGGATCGGCAGGTCGCGATAACTGTGCAGGCCCTGCTTGAAAATCAACACGTGGCCGGGACAGTTCATCGGCTTGACTGCGTAGCTGCGCTTCTCCGATTCAGTGAAAAACATGTTTTCCCGGTAATTGGCCCAGTGGCCGGACTTTTCCCACAACGAGACATCCAGGATCGACGGGCACCGCACTTCCTGGTAACCCGAGTCACGATACACGCGACGCATGTACTGCTCGACCTGCTGCCAGACGGCCCAGCCTTTGGGGTGCCAAAAGGCCATGCCCGGCGCCTCGTCCTGCATGTGGAACAGATCCATCTGCTTGCCGAGCTTGCGATGGTCGCGCTTTTCGGCTTCTTCCAGCTGGTGCAGCCAGGCCTTGAGTTCCTTGTCGTTGTGCCACGCGGTACCGTAGATGCGCGTGAGCATGGCGTTGTCCGAGTCGCCACGCCAATAGGCGCCGGCGACCTTCATCAGCTTGAACGCGCGCAGCCACCCGGTCGAGGGCACGTGCGGGCCGCGGCAAAGATCCGTGAACTCGCCCTGGGTGTAGAGCGACAGTTCCTCGCCGGCCGGAATGGATTCAATGATCTCGGCCTTGTAGTCCTCACCCAGGCCACGGAAAAACGCCACCGCGTCGTCACGCGACTTGACACTTCGCGTGAGCGGCAGGTCTTCCTTGACGATCCGGTGCATTTCCGCCTCGATCTTCGGCAGGTCCTCGGGCGTGAACGGCCGCTCGTAGGCGAAGTCGTAGTAGAAGCCGTTGTCGATGACGGGCCCGATCGTGACCTGCGCGCCCGGATACAGGCGCTGCACCGCCTGCGCCAGGAGGTGGGCCGTGGAGTGGCGCAGGATGTCGAGCGCATCCGGGCTTTTGTCGGTGACGATTTCCAGGCTGGCGTCGTGGTCGATGACACGACTGGCGTCGACGAGTTTTCCGTCCACCTTCCCCGCCAGCGTCGCCTTGGCCAGGCCGGGCCCGATGGACGCCGCAACGTCCTGCACGGTGACGGGATTGTCAAAGGATTTCCGGCTGCCGTCCGGAAGCGTGATTTCGATCATGGTTGTTCAGGTGTGCGCATAAAAATAAAGGACGCCCAGCGTCCCGTCGGGAGACTCGGCGTATCGATTCACATTGGAAAACGCGTCGTGTCCATGTCGCACACTAGACCGGCAGTTGCTGCGGGCCACCTTTTGACAAACGTTGAACGTGCCGAAACGTTAGCGTCCGACACATGGGCTGTCAATGGCTGCGGGCATGCGTGTTGGTCCAGGGCGATAGCGTCCCGCGGGAACCGGCCGGCCGGCGACTGGCCTTTCCCGGCATGGGTGCCAGGCCCATCGCACGGGCGCGTCCCGCGACGAACACATCGCTCTGGTGCGCCGCTACGCCGACAGGCGTTCCGCAAGGCCGCTGAAACGGCGGGAGCTGCGCGCGAGCGCATGCTGCAGGACACGCTCGCCAGCAACCAGGTGCACCCGCTCGCGCGCACGGGTGACCGCGGTGTAAAGAAGCTCCCGGCCCAGCACCCGGGCGTCGTCACGCGGCAACACGATGACCACCGCGTCGAACTCCGAGCCCTGACTCTTGTGGATGGTCATGGCAAAGGCGCTGTCGTGCGCCGGCAGTACCGGGAATGGCAGGCTGCGCACGCCACCGTCCGCGGCCGGGAAACAGACGCCGAGGCGTCCCCTCCCATCGGCCATGACGATGCCGACGTCGCCGTTGAACAGGCCCGCGCCGGCATCGTTTTCAGTGATCAACACCAGGCGTCCCGGATACCAGCGTGACGCCGCCGGGACACCGGCACGCTGGCGCAGCCAGTGTTCCAGCGCCGCATTGAGCGTGACGCAGCCGGACGGCCCTTCGCGCAACGCCGTCAGGATGCGCAGGCGCGCGGCCTGGCGCAACGCCGCGGCGGGGTCGCGGCAATCGGCGAGGGCGGCGAAAGCAGCGCCGCAGTGTTCGACGACATAAGCGGCCTCGCTGGTGGTTTCGATCCTGTCGACGTTGGCACGTTGCGCGTCCGCCAACACCTCCAGCGTGCCCACGGCGTCCCCCGTGCGGATGCACGACGCCAACTGCGCCAGGCCACCTTCGGCATCAAAGCGATGGCTGGTGCGAAGCTCGATCACGGCATCGGCAAACGGCCCGGCTGCGGTTGACGACGGCAGCGCCCAACCTGTCACGTTTGCGATCCGGCGCGCCCGCGCCACACTCAAGCCACCCGCGCCGGCGGCCCGGCAGATGCCGGCCAACACGTTGCCGGCCTCCACCGACGCCAGTTGGTCGCGATCGCCGAGCAGTACCAGACGCGAGGTAGCGGGCAGGGCATCCAGCAGCTTGGCCATCAGGGGCAGGTCGACCATGGACACCTCGTCGACCACCACGACGTCCGCCCCGAGTGGAAAATCGCGGTCGTGGTGGAACCGCGTGCTGCCGTTGCGCACGCCGAGCAGACGATGCAGCGTGGACGCCGTGGTGGGCATGGCCTCGCGCACGGCGGGGTCGACGTCCATCGCCTGCAAGCGCTCACGCAGCGATTCGCCGAGCCGCGCCGCGGCCTTGCCGGTGGGCGCCGTCAGGCGGATGACCGGCATCGGGCCACCCGCCGCGGAAGCCTGCTCCAACAGCGCAGCGAGCAACCACAATACGGTGCTCGTCTTGCCGGTGCCCGGGCCGCCGGTGACGACGGTCAATGGCGATACCAGCCCGGTCAGCACGGCCACGGCCTGCCAGTCGGGCGCGCGCCCATCCAGCGTGAAGTGGCGTTGCAGCAGGCGCCGCAGGGACTCCACCGGCCAGGTGCCTTCCGGCACACGATGCGCCAGGCGTCCGCGCAGATCGGCTGCGACCGCGCATTCGTAGCGATGGTAGCGGTTGATGTACAGGCGATCGCCCGCGTCCAGTTGCAGCGGCCGGCGGCTTGCCGGCAAGTCATCACCATGTCCCACCAACGGGCTTGCGTCCAGCGCCTCACGCAGCGTCTCGATCCCCGCCACGTCGGGCAGCTCGACGCCGGGCGGCGTGGCCGCCGCCAGTATGTCGCCAACCTGCGCGAGTGGCACGCAACTGTGGCCCTGCCCGATGGCCAGGCTGGCCGTGCCGGCCATGAGGCCCAAAAGTGGATCCGCGTCCGGGTCGAGTTGCAGCATCAGGCACCCGATTTCCGCATCCAGCGCGCTGAACACGCGCTGGCGTTCCAGTCGCCGGATCAACTGCTCGCGTGCGTTCATGCGGCTTCTCCCGCCGATGCGCGGAGCATGGTGTCCAACGCGTCGATCAGTTCCGGGGGAGGACGGTCCGCATGGATGCCGTTGCCAGGTGCGCCGGATCGGCCCATGCCGCGCAGGAACAGGTAGCGCACGCCGCCGAAATCACGCGCGTAGTCCCAGGCATCGCCCAGCGACAGTCGCAACCAGCGGTGCACGGCCACGGTGTAGATGAGGTACTGCAGGTCGTAATCGTGCGCGGCAATGGCCCCGGGCAACCGGTCGGGTGCGTAGTCGGCGATGCGTCCCCCGAGATAGTTGGTCTTGTAGTCGACGATCCACCACTTGCGGTCGTGCCGAAACGTGAGGTCGATGATACCGGTCATCATGCCGCGCAGGCGGTTGCCGAGCTGGGCAAAATCGCGCCGATGCGTCTGGTAGCCGTACTTGTGCAGCAACGCCAGAACCGCGGCCGGCGCGGCGCCGGCGATGCCGAAGTGGAACTCCATTTCGGCGCGCCGGTCACTGTCGGGAAGATCCGCCAGGCGCAGGCTGCCGACCACGGGATCACGCAACGCGGCGGTTACCAGGCACACCGTGGTGCGGAGTGCGCCAGCGGTATCTTCGCCCGTGAATCCCGCCGCATCGAGTTCGCGCGTCATCAGGGTCACGGCCTTGGGCGGCGGCTCGGCGCCGGCGTCACGCCAGGCGGCAAAGTCGGTCCGTTCGAGAATGGCGTGGACGGCGTTGCCGTAACGCGGGCCGCGTGGCCAGGAGGGAATCGATGCCGTGTCGGCGAAGGCGCCGGCCGCATCCGGCGCGCCGGCGGCTTCATCGCGCGCGCCGCCCGCCGCGCCGATCTCGTCATGCGTACCGGCGGCCAATTGCGAAAAGCTGTGGACCCACCAGTCGTGTGCCAGCTTGCGTGTGAAGGTACGGGCGCCAGCCAGCGGCAAGGGATGCGACACGGGCGCGACCTGCGCAACGGCTTCCGGCAGTGCCTGGCTGGCGATGACCGCGGCATGCGCCCTGGCCAATGCCTTTCCGTCGGCCGCCGCTTCACCAAGCACATGCCCGAGCACGGCACCACCGGCGCTCATCCAGCACGCATGGCGGGCGCGGGTGAGGCCGACATACAGCTTGCGCACGTCTTCGGCGAGGTCTTCGCGCGCCGCGGCCGCGCACGCCCCGGCATCGTCCGGATCACGCGCCGCGCTGTAACTCAGGATCAGGCGCTTCACCGCCCTGCCGTCGCGGTGGAAGGTCGCCACGGACCCCCTGGGAGGGCCACCGGGTTTCATCAAGGCGGTGAACGGCATCAGCACGATGTCGTACTCGAGCCCCTTGCTGCGGTGCAGGGTGACGATCTCGACGCTGTCGGCATCGCTTTCCACGCGCAACAGTTCGTCCTCGTTGGTGTTGTCGGGCTCGCGGATGTGCTGCGCCAGCGCGTTGCGGACCGCATGTTCGCCAGCCAGGCGTCGCGCGTCGGACTGCAAGGTTTCCCCCAGTTGCAGCAGATTCGTAAGGCGCCGTTCGCCATCGGCGAGCGCCAGCAAGCGCGGCGCATGCTGCCGCGCCAGGCGTTCCAGCATGGCGCGCAGACCGCGGGCAAACCAGCATTCGTGCAGGTCGGCAAGCTCGTCGAGTGCCTCCCGCCATGCGTGCTCGTCGACTTCCATGCGCGCCAAGTCGGCAAGCGAGCGGCCAAGCAGGCCGGTTGCCAATGCCGCACGCGCGCGTGGCATGGATTGCGGCACCAGCAGTGCATCGAGCAGCGCCAGCAGTTCCATGGCTTCGCGCGAAGCGTAGACGCTTTCCTGGCGCAGGCAAACGGCAGACACGCCACGGGCCTTGAGGGCATCCTGTACCAGCGCGGCTTCCGCGTTGGTGTTGGTGAGGACGGCCACGCTGGTCGGGCCCAGGGGCCGGCCGTCCAGGGTTGCCTCACCCAGAAGACCCGCGACCGTCGCGGCGCAGGCGCCGGCCAACCGGGCGCGCAAATCGTCTGCCAATGGCAATTTGCCGTTGTCATCGCAAGGGGGCTGCCACAAGGTCAGCGGCATGGCCGGCTGGTTCGCGATCTTGAGCGCGGCCTCGGCAACCTTGCCGCCGGCATGGACCGCGCCGAATGCAATGCCCTCTTCGATGAACGGGTCGGTCGTGGCGGTGAACACGGCATCGACGGCCCGCAGCATGGCCGGGGTGGACCGGAAATTGCGATCCAGGTGATGCGTCCCGGTCGCGGCCTTGGCAGCACGCAGGTAGGCATGCACGTCGCCGCCACGGAAGCCGTAGATGGCCTGCTTGGGATCGCCGATCATGAACAGGCTGCCATGGCCGCGATAAAGCGTGTCCAAAATGGTGAACTGGCGTGGATCGGTGTCCTGGAATTCGTCCACCAGTGCGACCGGATACTGCGCGCGCAAGGCCGTCAACAGGCGGGCCTGGCTCGCCCCCTTGCCGGTCACGCCCGTGGCGAGCCTCGCGATCAGGTCGTCATAGGAAAAACGAGCCAGCTCGCGCTTGCGCCGTGCCAGCCAGGTGCGGGCATTGGCCACGGTCTGGTGCAGCAACTGCACCATTACGGCGTGGCGGCGGGCGGCATCTGCTGCGTCGCGATCCTGCCAGTCGTCGATGGCGGCAAATGCCTCGCAGCGGGGGAAGGCCGGCTTGCCCTTGTTGACCGCGCCGCCAAGCTTTCGTGCGGAAAAACGGAGCAGTTCCCTGCTCTGTGGCCATGTGCCGGCATCGAGTGCAGCGGCCAGGGCATGCAGGCGCTCGACGCTGTCTTCGCCGAAGCGCCCGCGATGCAGGTGACCCGCCGCATGCCACTGCATGAAGGTGGCGATGGCCTGGGCGCCGTTGCGCTGCCACGCCCGCCGCAGCACCTGCCATGCCGCCTCCATGTCCACGGCCGGCGGCAGTGATGCGGGGGACGGCTCGAGTGCGCCATCGAAGCCGACCAGGGCCCCAAGCAATGTGGCCAGTTTTGCGGGTGACGGCGCCAGGCCCTGCAGCGCGTCCAGGGTTTCCGGATCAGTCCCGCCGGCTGCGCGTACCCACAGGTCGGCGGCAAAATCCTCGAGCAGATCGCTGTCGACCGGTTCCAGCCGGGCCCCGGCGATCCCTCCCCCGAGCAACGCGGCATGGGTCTCGAGCACGCGCTGGCAGAAGGCATGGATGGTGAAAATGGCTGCCTCGTCCATGCTGGTCACGGCCGTGCGCAGGCGTTTTTCGAGCGCCGCGGGTGATTCGTCGCCCTGCGCCAGCGCGCGCTGCAACAAGGCCAGTGTCCACGCCTGCTCGTCATCCGGCGAGCCGGGCATTGGCGTATCGGAGTGCGTGGCGATGTCCGTCGCAAGGCGCGTGCACAGGGCCAGGCGGTCGCGCAGGCGCTGGCGCAATTCCTCGGTGGCCGCGCGGGTGTAGGTCATCACCAGTATCTGGCGCGGCAGCAACTGGCGTTCGACGATCAGGCGCGCGTACAGGCCGGCAATGGTGAAGGTCTTGCCGGTGCCGGCACTGGCTTCGATCAGTTGCATGCCGTCGAGCGGCATCGACAGCGCCAGGTCGGTGGCAACGATGTCCGACAGGCGGTTCATGCGGCGGCTCCGTCCTGCAACGCGCGCCACAGTGGCCCGTAGACGGTTTGTGCGAGTTCCACGAAATGCCCGTCGGCCAGCGGGTCGACGCCGCGCAGGGCGAGCGCGATCCACGGATCGGCGCATTCGCCTTCCCAGGTCCTACGCGCCGCAGCCAGGGCCCTGTCCACGTCCGGTTGCCTGCGGGTGGCCATGTCGCGGGCCCACGTCCAGCCGCTCCTGGGTGGCAGCCGTAGCGGGTGCGACTGGCCCTCGTCGTAGACGTCCAGCAATTCATCCAGCAGCACGCCCGGTGCCGGCGCAACCGGCACGTCCGGTACAAGCGGCAAGGGCAACTTGTCGTTCCCGCGCCCCAGCGCCAGGCAGGCGGCATGGCCATCCATGGCGCTGGCGACCAGCGCCTCCAGCCACCACTGCATCCAGTTTTTCCCGCTGCCGGCACTGCCGATCCAGCCGACCACGCCGGCGCTGTCGCGGCAGGACAAACGCCCGGCAAGAATGCGCCCGGAAGGAAGGGCCAGCTCGAACGCGCTTTGCGGTGGCGGCAGGCCGGCATCCCGGCGCTGGCGCCACACCTCGGCCTGCGGGGCCACAAGGCCGAGGGATTCGGCGTTTACCCGCGTACCCAGCGCCAAGGGGGGCACCCAGCCGTGGGCGCGGGACCACGCGTCGAGCCCGTCGAGCCCGGCGGCACCATCCCGCACCAGACGCTGCAGCAGGCGACGCTCGCGGGTGGCACGCACGCGGGGATCATCTTCCAGGGGTTCGCGGCCGGTGACACTCTCGCCGGCATCGGCCACGAGAAGGCCCACGCACTGGCTCAGGAAATAGCGTTGTGGCGCCGCGAAAAAGCGCTTGATTTCGGCAAGATCGTAGCGCGCTTCCGGTTCCGTCCGTGGCCACGCGATGTCGGCGAAAACACCCTGTCCGCCCTGGCCGGAAACGGTACCGGCGCCGGCCAGCCACTCGCCGCGATAGGTGTACAGCCGCGCATCCGAACCATCGAACAGGCGCCGTGAAAACGGCTGCAGCGGATGGGCGACCACCACGGCCTTGCGGGCTGAATCCATGTCGGGGAAATAGCCGGTCGCCAGTGTGTCGAGCAGTTCCGACACCATTACCGACGGTTCGATGCGGCTGCCGTCGCGGGCGCTGAGCCCCGTGTAGCTCAGGTGCAGCACGTCGCGCGCGGCCATCAGGGTCTGCAGGAACAGGTAGCGATCGTCCTCGCGCGTCGAACGGTCGCCCAGGCGGCGACGATCGGCAAGCGCGTCGGCGTACAGGCGGC
>CAYOEF010000050.1:0-13875 GCA_964402805.1 uncultured Rhodanobacteraceae bacterium
GATGCGCGGCGCCGACGGCGGGCCCTGGAATCGCCTGTGCGCCTTGCCGGCGCTCTGGGTCGGCCTGCTGTATGACGACGCCGCACTGGACGCCGCATGGGACCTGGTGAAGGACTTCTCGCGTGCCGAGCGCCACGCCCTGCGCGGCGGCGTGCCGAAACAGGCGCTCAAGCTGCCATTCCGCGGCGCGACCGTGCGCGAACTGGCGCTGCAGGCGCTGGCCATCGCGCAGGCCGGCCTGCAACGCCGCGCGCGGCTCAACCCTCGTGGCGCCGACGAGACGATGTACCTCGAACCGCTGCTCGAACTGGCCCATGCCAACCGCACGCCGGCCGAGCGCAAGCTCGAGCTGTATCACGGGCCATGGCACGAGAGCGTCGATCCGGTATTCCGCGAATTCGCCTACTGAACGGCGCCATGCCACTGGCAGACAGGATCGATACACGATCATCCGGATGCGCGCCGCCGCCTGTCTCCTCAGCCCGGTGCGGACGGGGCTACAGCCGGCCCACTCGCGGCCAGCAGGGCCATGACCTGCTGGCGCGCCAGTTCCACCCCGGTCCCCGCGTGCGCGGAGAACACCTGGAACGTGGCCGGCCAGGCCTCGGCCCGCGCGAGTGCACGTGCGGCCTGCAACGCGGCATCGGCACGCCCCCGCGACAATTTGTCCGACTTGGTCAAAAGAACGTGCGCCGGGAGGCCCATGGCCTTGCAGAATGCCAGCATCTGGCGATCGAACGGCTTCAAGTCACGGCGGATATCCGCGACCAGCACCACGCCGCGCAGGCTGCCGCGACTGCGCAGATACGAGTCGATCTCGCGCTTCCAGTGGGCGCGCAGGGCCTCCGGTACCTTGGCGTAGCCATAGCCGGGAAGGTCCACCAGGCGCTGGCCGCTGCCCAGGTCAAACACCACCATCTGTTGCGTGCGACCGGGGGTGCGCGAGGTACGCGCCAGTGCCCGGCGTCCCGCCAGGCGGTTCAACGCGCTGGATTTTCCTGCATTGGAGCACCCGGCAAAGGCCACCTCCGCATCCGTGTCATGGGGCAACTGCGCCACGGTGTGGGCGGCCGTGGCAAACCGGATGGCCTGTAGCGGATTGGAAGGCATTGCGCATCTCGGGTCGATGGAACGACAAGCCGGCTTCCGCGCGCCTGGGACCGGGTTTGACCGGTCGCAGGCACACGGCGATAATTCAGGCAATTTGGCATTTCGCCATGTGCCCTGCATTTGTTTCGGGAGACAGTGTATGAGTTTTCGCCGCGCTGCAGTTTTCGTCGCCGTGTTGACCGCCGGCGCGGCCATGGCCCAGGGCGCGGTGGCGGCACAGCCATCCACGTCATCTTCGAGCACGGCGACGGCCAAGTCGGCCTCTGCCTACACGTTCGACGCGGCCAAGGGCAAGGCGGCCTACGGTTCGACATGCGCGGCCTGCCACCAGGCCAATGGCGAAGGCATTCCCGGAACGTTTCCGCCGCTCAAGGGCAATCCCGCGGTCAC
Organism: uncultured Rhodanobacteraceae bacterium; assembly: GCA_964402805.1. Taxonomy (GTDB): domain Bacteria; phylum Pseudomonadota; class Gammaproteobacteria; order Xanthomonadales; family Rhodanobacteraceae; genus Oleiagrimonas. The sequence continues at coordinate 1,501 of CAYOEF010000050.1, forward strand.
CAATGACGATCCCACGCTGCAGCTGCACACCATCATCCACGGCGCGCATGGCACCAAGATCGACGGCAAGACCTACGCCGGCGTGATGCCGCCGTTCGGCAGCCAGTTCTCGGACGTGCAAATCGCCGACATCGCCAACCATGAACGCACGTCGTGGGGCAACCACGCCAAGCACGTCACGCCAGCGCAAGTGGCGGCCGTGCGTGCCGGCAAGACGGCCACCGCGGCGGCATCCGGCGGCGCGGCCACGGCCAAGCCGGCCGGCACGCAGTCCGCCGCGGCTGCCAAGCCGGCCGCGGTCGCCTACAAATTCAACGCCGCCGAGGGCAAGAAGCTCTTCGACGGCACCTGCGCGGCCTGCCACCAGGCCACCGGCGTGGGCATCCCCGGTACCTTCCCGCCGCTCAAGGGCAATCCGTCGGTTGACAACCCCGACCCGACGCTGCAGCTGCACACCATCATCCACGGTGCACACGGCACCAAGATCGACGGCAAGACCTACGCCGGCGTGATGCCGCCGTTCGGCAGCCAGTTCTCGGACGTGCAAATCGCCAACATCGCCAACCACGAACGCACGTCGTGGGGCAACCACGCCAAGCTCGTGACGCCACAGGACGTCGCCAAGGTGCGGGGCAAGGCCAAGCCCGCCGCCGCGGCAAGCGCTACCGCCGCGCCTGCGAAGGCGCCCGCCACGTCGGCGACGGCCACGACTACGGCCACGACGAAGCTGGGTCCGCTGTCCGGCAATCCTGCGGCGGGCAAGACCAAGATTGCCGTCTGCTCGGCCTGCCACGGCAAGGATGGCAACTCGACCAGCCCCGAGTTTCCCAAGCTGGCCGGCCAGAATGAACACTACATCGTCGAGCAACTGGAAAACTTCAAGAGCGGCCGGCGCAAGAATGCCATCATGCAAGGGATGGCCGCGCCCTTGAGCGAACAGGACATGCATGACATTGCCGCCTATTTCGCCAGCCAGAAGGTCACCCCGGGCGTGGCGGATCCAAAGCTGGCCGTCGCCGGTGGCAAGCTGTTTCGCGGCGGCGACGCCAGCCGCGACATACCCGCCTGCATGTCCTGCCACGGCCCCGACGGACGGGGCAATCCCGGTGCCCCCTATCCACAGATTGCCGGGCAGCACGCGCAGTACGTCACGCAGGTGCTGACGGCCTGGCACGACGGCGACACCTGGGGCACCAGCAAGCATGCGCAGATCATGCCCTCGATCGCCAAGCGACTGACCAAGCAGGACATCGCCGAGGTGGCCAGCTACATCCAGGGCCTGCACACCAACACAGGCGCCGTCCAGGCCAAGTAAGTCCCCGTGCCGGCGCGCCATGCGCCGGCAGCCACATCGGATCCGGGAGGTCATGATGCGCAAACGTTTGCTGATCGCCACTGCGGCCCTGGCCTTCGCGTTGGCTGCATGCGGTTCCGCATTCGCGGCAAGCACGAGCCCATCGCCTGCGTCGGGCGCGTCGAGTGCGCCGGCGGCAACCGCGTCCACAGCCGCCCCGGACACCGGTTCCACGCCCACGGCGGCGGACGTCGCGGCCGCGCGCGCCAAGGCGGCGCAAACCTTCGTCGACAACGGCAAGTGGGTCGAGGGCAAGAACTACTTCCGCATCGAGCCACGGCAGCCCAAGGTCACGGACACCAGCAAGGTCGAGGTCGTCGAGGTTTTCAACTTCGGCTGCCCGGCCTGCAACCACGCACACACCATCATCGACAAGATCAAGGCGTCACTGCCCGCCTACGCCACCATGGCCTACCTGCCGGCGGCGTTCCGGCCGGATGAGAACTGGCCGCTCTATCAGCGCACGTGGTATGCGGCCAAGGCGTTGGGCGTGGCACGCAAAAGCTATGACGCCATGTTCGACGCGACGTGGAAGAGCGGGGAAACCGCAAGCTACGACCTTGCCAAGGGGACACTGAAGCCCAAGTCCGAATGGCCAGGCATCCAGGACGTTGCCGCGTTCTACGAGAAGACGTTTGGCATCAAGGCGAAACAGTTCGTTGCCGTGGCCAATTCCTTTGCGGTCAACACCCGGATGAAGCGCGCCGACAAGCTGGTCAAGGGCTACGGCGTCACCGGCACGCCGACCATCGTCGTCGACGGCAAATACCGCTTCACGTTCCGCAGCGCCGGCGGTTATGCGCAAGGTGTCGAACTGGCCCTGTGGCTGGCGGCGAAGGAAGCGGCCGGCAAGTAATATCCCACCCCGCCCAAGGGGCGTGCGCGAGAGCACCTCATGTCCACACGCATCCTGGTTTTCCTGTGCGCCATCGCGCTGGCCGGCGCCTGCCATGCCGCCGACAGCACGCCCACGGCACCGCGCTTCACCAACGGCGATGCCTACGTCACCCTGTCGTCGCCGCAGCGCTACTCCGACAAGGGCAAGGTGGAGCTCGTGGAGGTTTTCTCCTACGGCTGCGTCCACTGCGCGCGTTTCGCGCCGCTCATGCAAAAGCTGGTCGATTCGCTCCCCGCCGACGTGGCCGTACATTACATCCCGGCCGCGTTCAACCACGCGTGGGTGCCCTATGCGCGCGCATGGTACGCGGCGCAGCAACTCGGCGTGGCAAAGGCGACGCACATGGCCGTGTTCAAGGCCAAGTTCAGCGACCACTACCCGATGAACTCCCTCGAGGACCTCGCCAACTTCTACGCCCGCGAAGGCGTCGATCGCAGTGCATTCCTGAAGGCGGCGCGATCACCGGAAACCAATCGCAAGCTTGCGGCCGACACGCGCCTGATCCAGCGCTGGGGCGTATCCGGCACACCCACCATCGTGGTCGACGGCAAATACCGCAGCAACAACGTCCATACGTATGCCGAGCTTGCCGACCTCGCACACTGGCTGGTCGAGCGGGAATTGGCGAAAAAGTCCGACTGAACACACCGGCCCGCGTGATCAGGCTATGATGAAACGCATGCACACGTCGCTGCATGCACAATCCCATGAAGGTCGGCGCAAGCCCGCGGATCCCGTCGATTCGCGCGCCGGGCAAACGGTGTTGCGCGTGTTGAGCTGCAACATCCTGGCCGGGGCCCGCGTCCAGCACTATCACGAATACATCACGCGCAGCTGGGCCAGCGTGTTGCCCACGCACACCAAGCTGGACAACCTCGACCAGTTGGCCAGCATACTGCCCGCATTCGACGTGGTCGGGCTGCAGGAAGCCGATGCAGGCAGCCTGCGTTCCGGGTTTCGCAACCAGACCCGCTATCTTGCCGACGCCTCCGGCATGCCGTACTGGAGCTACCAGCCCAACCGTACCATCGGACGCCTGGCGCAAACCGCCAACGGCCTCATCAGCCGCTACGAACCCGAGGAAGTGCTGAACTACCCGCTGCCGGGGCGCATCCCCGGCCGTGGCCTGTTGCTGGCACGTTTCCGGGTGGGCGATGAGCCGCTGGCCGTGGCCATCGGGCACCTGTCGCTGGGCATGCGTGCACGCGTGCACCAGCTCGACTTCATCGCGGACCTGTTGGGCGACCATCCCCGCGCGATCCTGATGGGTGACCTCAACACCGACACCAACAGCCTGGAAATGCAACGCCTGTTCCGCCACACACGGCTGCAGCCGCCGGTACAGTCCAACCCGACCTTTCCCAGCTGGCGGCCGCACCGCGCACTGGACCACATCCTGGTCTCCGAAGACCTGGAAGTGCAACGCGCCTGGACCCTGTCCGCGGCATTTTCCGACCACCTCGCACTGGCCGCCGAGGTACGGTTGCCGCTACCGGTGGAACAACACCTGGCGGGCGGGAATGCCATGCCGTAACGACTGGCCGTCGGGTGCCGGGAAACGCCCGGCCCTGACTTGGAACGCCCCTACAACCCATGCCTGGCCCGCCCCGGCCCGGAGTGAACCATGCCGCGACGCCGGCACCTGTTGAAGCAATTCGTCCCGAATTTCACGTTGTTGGCCATCGGCCTCGTCATGTGCGTGACCGCACGGGCGGGCGCCACGTTGCAGGCACAGCGGACCGCGTTCAAGGCAGCCTATGCCGCGGCGAGCCAGGGCAATGACGACTGGCGCACGCTGGCCAGCGGACTTGAATCCTACCCCCTGTATCCCTGGCTGGCGGCAGCGGCCCTCGAGCACGATCTGAAGCAGGCCACCCCTGCCCAGGTGCGCCACTACCTGGACCGCTATCCGGACCTGTTGCCGGCCAGGGACCTGCGCCGTGATTTCCTGCACGAACTGGCGCGACGCAAGGACTGGACCGCCTACCTGTCGCTGTATCACGACGGCATGGGTCACGACCTGGCCTGCTACGCGCTCCAGGCACGGCTCGCCAAGGGTGAAACCCTGCATTGGGACGACCTCGCCGGATTGTGGACCGACCCGTCGCTCCCCGCATCCTGCACCCCGGTGCAAAAGTGGGCGCACGCGCATGGCCTGCTGACCCCCGCGCGCCTGTGGGCACGGATCGACCGCGCGGCGGACACCGGGCACGGCGGGACCGTGGCATGGCTGTCCAGGTGGCTCGAGGGCACGGACCAAGTCCAGGCCCGGCATCTCGCCAAGGCCCTGCGTGACCCATTGGCCGCGGCCAGGGCCGCCACGCAATGGCCCGACAACCCGCGCAACCGGCATGCCGCGACCCTGGCGATGGTTGCCGTGGCCCGCCGCGACAGCGACCACGCCGACCAGTTGTGGCCGGCGCTGCACGCCCACTTCCACTTCACCACGGCGCAGGTACGCCGTATCCGCGCGGACATGGCGCTGTACGTCGCGACCGATTTCAGCGCCGATGCGCTGCACCGCCTGGCCACACTGCCCGCCGCCGCGCAAACCGACGCCACGCGTGCCTGGCGCGTGCGCGTGGCATTGGCGCGAAAAGACTGGCAGGCCGCACTGCAGGCGCTGGACGCCCTCACGCCGGAACAACGGGACCAGGGCGAATGGCGCTACCTGCGGGCACGCGTATTGGCCGAGTTGGGGCGCAAGAATGCGGCCGATGCGCTGTACGCCAGTCTGGCGCGGTCGGCGACCTATTACGGCTTTCTCTCCGCGGACCGCGCCCACCTGCCCTACGCGATCTGTACGCGCGAGTTGTCCATCGATCCGACGCAATTGCAGGGGCTGCTGAAACGCCCGCGCCTGGACCGGGCGTTCGAGCTGTTCGCCGTTGGGTTGCTGCCGGATGCCCGTCGCGTATGGCGCCTCGCCGTGGCGAACCTCGATCCGGGAGCACGCCAGGCCGCCGCCTGGCTCGCGTGGCAGCGTGGATGGTATGACCGCGCCATCCGGACTTTCAGCCACGGCGCATTGAAGCAGCTTTATGCGCAGCGCTTCCCGGTGCCACGCCACGACGGCGTGACCGAACAAGCCGAACAGGCCGGCGTCGATCCTGCCTGGGCCTACGCCATCATCCGCGCGGAAAGCGCGTGGATGCCCGATGCACGCTCCCGGGCCGACGCACGGGGCCTGATGCAACTCCTGCCGTCCACGGCGCGACTGGTGGCGCGCCGGCAGGACATCGCCTACCACGGCGACCTCTACGACCCCCACGTCAACGTAGCGCTGGGAACGCGCTACCTGGCGCACGTGGCCGCGCGTTTCGACGGGGCGCCCTACCTGGCCACGGCCGCCTACAACGCCGGGCCGGTACGCGTGGACGAGTGGCTGGCGGCACGCGGCGACCTGCCGCCGGACCTGTTCGTGGCTACCATTCCCTACCGCGAAACCCGCGCCTACGTCATGCGCGTGATGGCCTACAGCGTCATCTATGACTGGCGCCTGCACGGCAATGCCGTATCCCTTGCCGCGCGCATGCCCCGCGAGGGCCAGGTTTACACGCCTCCCAATGCCGCCACGCCACGCAAGGCGGTCGTCTGCCCCACGTCGACGGGAACGGCGACCGAGACCGCGACGGCATCAGGAGGCACGGACACGCCGAGCGGGTAGCGGGCAGACCGGGAATGGGAGCCCGGGCAGCAGAAATCTTCCGGGCGCAAACATGGCACAATTTCGGCATGCGCACGTATCTGGTCGGCGGCGCCGTCCGCGACAAGCTTCTCGGCCACACGGCTTCCGACCGTGACTACGTGGTCGTGGGTGCGCGTCCCGAGGACCTTGCCGCGCAGGGCTTCAAGCCCGTGGGCACCGATTTTCCCGTCTTCGTGCACCCCGACACCGGCGAGGAATACGCGCTGGCCCGCACGGAGCGCAAGCACGGACACGGCTATCACGGCTTCGTGTTCCATACCGGCCCCGAAGTGACGTTGGAGGCCGACCTCGAACGCCGTGACCTCACCATCAACGCCATGGCCGAGGACGAACACGGCACGCTCATCGACCCCTTTGGCGGACGCGAGGACCTCGCCGCGCGCGTATTGCGCCACGTGTCGCCGGCGTTCGTGGAAGACCCGCTGCGCATCCTGCGCGTGGCGCGGTTTGCCGCCCGCTTCGCGCCCCTGGGCTTCCAGGTCGCCGTGCAGACCATGGCCCTGATGCGCGACATGGTCGGCGCCGGCGAAGCCGACCATCTCGTTCCCGAGCGGGTGTGGGCTGAAACGCGCAAGGCCCTCGCCGAACCACGGCCGTCGGCGTTCCTGCGCGTCCTGCGCGAGAGCGGCGCCCTGGCGCGCCTGATGCCGGAGGTCGATGCCCTGTACGGCGTGCCGCAATCGCCGCGATACCACCCCGAAATCGATACCGGCCGACACGTGGAGATGGTGCTGGACATGGCCGCGCAGCTCGCGCCGGGCGACGACCTGGTCGGATTCTGCGCACTCACCCACGACCTCGGCAAGGCGCTCACGCCGGCCGGCGAACTGCCCCGCCACGTCATGCACGAACAGCGCGGCGTCGCGCCCATCCGGCAACTGGCCACGCGTCTCAAGGTGCCCAGGGAGTACCGGATCCTGGCGGAACTCGTATGCGCCGAGCACCTCAACGTGCACCGCGCGCTGGAACTCAAGCCCGCCACCGTCCTGAAAGTGATCGAGTCGCTCGACGCCGTACGCCGCCCGGAGCGCTTCGAGGTGCTGCTGGCAGTGTGTGAAGCCGACAAGCGCGGCTGCCTGCACCACGAGGCCGACGCCTACCCGCAGGGATCATACCTGCGTGCAGCCTTGCGCGCCGCGACGGGCATCCGGTCCGCGCCATTCACCGCCGAAGGACTGGCCGGCCTCGCCATCGGCGAGGCCATGCGGCAGGCGCGCATCAAGGCCATCGCGGCCATTCCCAGGCCCACTGCCGCGACGTGAGTGCGGCGGCGCAACGCACCCGCGTTCACAGGCGGGCCGACGCGTCGAATGCACGCAGGTCCGGCGCCAGCACATCGTCCGCCAGATCGCGCAGCATGACCATCGCCTGGAAGCTCTCGCCCATCATGCCCGGCAAGGTGAGTTGCTTGACCTGCTGGGCCAGGCGGTAACGGGCTATTTCGTCGGCGGCAGCCGCATGCGCATCGGCAAACACGCGCTCGAGTCCGCCGGCGATGAGGAACCGGGCCTGCGGCACGTAGGCGCCCATGGCGAATCCGGCATGCCGGCCCGCCTCGGCCAGTGCGGTGAAGTCGACGGATGCGGTGAGATCCTGCAGGCCGGGCCAGAAGAACGGATCGGCATGGGCGCGCTGCCGGTAATGCGCGCGCAAGGTGCCATCCCGCCGCTCGGGAAGGTAGTACTCGCGGCGCGGATAACCATAATCGACGAACACCAGCATGCCCCGGGCGAGCGTTCCCGCGACCGCGTCCATCCAGTACGGCAGTTGCGGCAGGACCTCGGAACGGTAGCCCTCCTCGAGTTTGCGGCCCAGGCCGTGCTCGACGCGGCGCACCGCCCCGGCCACCAGGCTGTCCGCCGGCTGGTCCGTGCGGCACAGCCGACCGCTTGCATCCACCGTGACGCATTCCTCGTGCACTTCGCCATCCCGGATCACGAAACGCGTCGTGGGCAGTGCATCAACGACCTCGTTGGCAAACACCACGCCTTGCCACGACTCCTGCGCAGGCCGCTCCAGCCATTCGACCCGACGCGCCAGCTCCGGCGGCAATACGGCAAACAGATGGTCGCGTTGGCGCTCGCGCAGGTCCGCGCTGGGCTCGAGGATCTGATAGCGGCATGCGGCGACACCGTGGTGTTGCAACGCCTGCAGCACGTCGGCGGCAAACGCCCCGCTGCCGCCACCAAGTTCCAGCACCCGCGCCGCGTCGCCCAGTGCACGCAACACCGGGGCGAGATGGCCGGCTACGCAGCGCGCGAAGACGTCTCCCAGTTCCGGCGCCGTGACGAAGTCGCCCGCGGCCCCGAACTTGCTGCTCCCGGCACTGTAATAACCCAGGCCCGGCGCATACAGGCAGCGCTCCATGAAGCGCGCGAACGGGATCGGCCCATTGGCTGCCACTTCCTCGCGCAGCAACTCGACCAGGCGCGCGGAATGCGCGCGCGCCGTGGCATCGGGATCGGGCAGGGCTGCATGCATGGCCGGTATCGTAATCGCCTGTCGGGGACGGCAAGGATAATGGATCGGTACCCGGGAAACGTCCGCCACCCATCCGGGACGCGCCCGGCCGCGCAACCATGCGCCATCGGGCGTACATCCGCGTCCGGGTATCATGGAACCCGTTCCCCACCCGAGGACAATGCCCGTGGCCGCCGACCCGCATGCACCCGTGGTGCTGATTACAGGGGCCGCCCGACGCATTGGCGCCGCCATCGCCCGCACCTTGCACGCCGCCAATTGCAACCTGGCCCTGCACTACCACCGCAGCGACGCCGCCATCGACACACTGCGTGCCGAACTGGAGCGGATACGCCCGGATTCCACGCTCGGCCTGCGTGCGAACCTGGCCGACACGGGGGCGGCGAACACACTCGTCGACGCCACCGTAGCCCATTTCAAGCGCCTTGACGGCCTCGTCAACAATGCCGCCCGCTACACGGCGACACCGCTGGACACGGTGACGGCGCAGGACTGGGACGAACTCATGGCGGTCAACGCGCGCGCGCCGTTCCTGTTGTGTCGCGCGGCAGCCGGCCATCTGCGTGACAACGGCGGTGCCATCGTCAATCTTGCCGACTACTATGCAGATCACCCCAAGCCCGATTTCATCGCCTACGCAGCGAGCAAGGCGGCGCTTGTCGCCATTACGCGCGGCCTCGCGCGTGCATTGGCGCCACAGGTGCGCGTGAACGCCGTCGCGCCCGGTGCGATCGCCTGGCCGGAAGGCCCGACGGACAAGGCGGGACAGGAGGCCGTGTTGCGCGAGACGTTCCTGAACCGCGTCGGTACGCCTGAAGACATCGCCACGACCGTGCGCTGGCTGCTCTTCGAGGCCCCCTTCGTGACCGGCCAGGTGATCCATGTCGATGGCGGTCGCGACGGTAGCCAGGCCCCGCGGCGAGCACCCCGGCCCTGACCGCGGCACGTCTCAGGCGGGCGCGCCGTCCCAGTCGACCACCGGCAGATCGCAACGCCGCGGGTGATGTTCCCACAGCGTCGCCAGGGACTGGTGCAGGGTCGGGTGGACCAGGTCCGCGGCGATGTCCAGCATGGGCCGGAGCACGAAGGGTTCCGACGCCAGCTCCGCGCGCGGCAGTTGCGGCTGCCCGGGAGCCTCGAGCACGAGGTCGTCATACAGCAACAGGTCGAGATCCAGCGTGCGGCTGGAAAAGCGCGGCACGTCGCGACGCCTGCCGTGGCGCGCCTCGAGTGCATGCAGCCAGGCATCCAGCGCCCGCGGTGACAGGTCGGTGCGAAGGCACGCGGCCGCGTTGAGGAAATCGGGGCCGTCGAAACCGGCGGCCACGGTCCGGTACAGCCGCGAGAGCCTCAATTCACCGAAGCGTTCGCGCAACGCGGCGACGGCGTCGCGCAGATGCCGGGCAGGCTGCACGTTGCTGCCCATGGCGAGGTAAACCGTGGCCGTGGTCACGATGGCCGGGTACCACGCTCGATCTCGACGCCGACCGCCTTGGATCCGCGCACCGCGCGCAGCTTGCGCAGGCGAAGGCGCAGCCACGGCACCTGGAATTCGTCGCGCACGATCGCGGCGCAACGCTCGGCCAGGGTCTCGACGAGCCTGAATTCGGATGCCTCCACGAACGCCACGAGGCGCTTGGCGACGGATTTGTAATTGAGTGCATCGGCGATGTCGTCCGCCGCCGCCGCGCGCGTATTGTCCCAGGCCATCTCGAGATCCAGCGTCACGGTCTGGCGTACTTGCCGTTCCCAGTCATAAATGCCGATGACCGTGTCGACGTGCAAACGCTCGATGAAAACAATGTCCATGCAAGATTCCGTACATCGGCAAAGTGGTCGCCGCCAACGCCCCGTGCCCGCGGAAGCCGATCCTTGGGCGCGTCCTCAAGCCGCCAGTGGCGGCAATTGTTCCAGGTTCCAGCGTGGTTGCACGCGGATCCGCGCATCGGTCACCTGCCCGGCCGCCAGGCGCAGGGCGCCCGCCTGCGCGATCATGGCGCCATTGTCGGTGCAAAATGCAAGGCGCGGGAAGTACACGCCGAACCCCTCGCGTCCGCCAGCCTGCGCCAGGCGTTCGCGCAAGCGGCGGTTCGCGCCCACACCGCCAGCCACCACCAGGCGATGGGCCGCCACCGCCTTGAGCGCCCGCCGGCATTTGATGACCAGGGTATCGACGATCGCCTCCTCGAAGCCGCGTGCGATGTCGGCGCGGGTGGCGTCGGTGCGGTCGCTTTGCTGCCATGCCGTCAGTACCTGCGTCTTCAGGCCCGAGAAGCTCATGTCGAGCCCGGGGCGATTGGTCATGGGCCGTGCAAAATGAAAGGCGCCCGGGTTGCCCGTTTCGGCCACGCGCGCCAGGTGCGGACCACCCGGGTAGGGCAATCCCATGAGCTTGGCGGTCTTGTCGAAGGCCTCGCCGGCGGCGTCGTCGAGCGTGTCGCCAAGCAAGCGGTAACGGCCGATGGCGGCCACCTCGATCAACATGGAATGGCCGCCGGAAACCAGCAGGGCGACGAAAGGCGGCTCGGGAGCATCGTCTTCCAGCAGCGGCGCGAGCAGGTGCCCCTCCATGTGGTGCACCGCGATGGCCGGGATGTCCAGTCCCCACGCCAGCGCGCGCGCCGCGGCGGCCCCGACCAGCAAGGCGCCGGCCAGGCCCGGCCCGGCGGTGTAGGCAACGCCGCCGAGATCGGTAGCCGCAAGGTTCGCCTGGCGCAACGTCTCGCGCACCAGGGGCATCACCTTGCGTACGTGGTCGCGGCTGGCAAGCTCCGGCACCACGCCGCCATAGGCCGCGTGCAGCCGGATCTGGCTGTACAACGTATGCGCCAGGAGGCCGTGCCCGTTCTGGTAAACGGCAACGCCCGTTTCGTCACATGATGATTCGATGCCCAGCACGGGCTTTGTAAATCCAGTAGCACACACGATATAATTCACTGCTCGCCCCCTCGAAGAGGGCCATATTATCACTTGGAGTTTTCATGCCCAGCGTCAAAGTCCGCGAGAACGAGCCGTTCGAGGTTGCCCTGCGTCGCTTCAAGCGCACCTGTGAAAAGGCCGGCATCCTGGCCGAAACCCGCAAGCGCGAGTTCTATGAAAAGCCGACGCAGGAACGCAAGCGCAAGCGCGCCGCGGCCGTGAAACGCCACAAGCGCCGCCTGTCGCGCGAAAATGCTCGCCGCACCCGCATGTATTGATATTCCGGCGCCGCACGCACGGTGCCGCGTCCAACTTCCGTGAAGACTCCCGGCCGGCTCGTGGCATGCGAAGCCGGCCTTTCGTATTGTCAAGGAGCATGCCGTGTCGCTCAAGAATCGCCTCATCGAAGACATGAAAGACGCCATGCGCGCGCATGACAAGCCGCGCCTGGGCACCATCCGCCTGATCAATGCGGCGATCAAGCAGCGTGAGGTGGATGAAACCATCACGCTGGATGACGGGCAGGTGCTGGCCGTGCTCGAAAAGATGCTCAAGCAGCGGCGCGATTCCGTGCAGCAGTACAGCGACGCCGGCCGCCAGGATCTCGCCGACGCCGAAAGCGCCGAAATGCGCGTCATCGAAGCCTACCTGCCGGCCAAGCTCAGTGACGAGGAAACCGATGTCCTGGTGGATGCCGTCATCCAGGAAACCGGCGCCAGCAGCATGCGTGACATGGGGCGCGTGATGGCGCTGCTGAAGCAGCGTGCCGCCGGACGCGCCGACATGGCCTCCCTGTCCGGGAAGGTCAAGGCACGCCTGGCCTGAGCAGCGCCACGGAACGCACGCACGCCCCGGCACGGCGGCCACGATGCTTTGCACACTCGCGCCACTCGCCAGGAGCTTGGGCGGTAGAAACTTTCGAGGCGAAAAAATGGCTGCGTGAGGACAGATTTTTGACGATTCGCCGGCCCATAGTGGTTCTATGGGTCAAGAATCGGCGGAAATATGGACCGC
>CAYOEF010000051.1:0-13771 GCA_964402805.1 uncultured Rhodanobacteraceae bacterium
CTTGGCGTAGTCGCGCGCGGCATGCTTCAGGTCTTCCGCCGGTATGCCGCAAATGGGCGCCATCGCCTCCGGGCTGTAGGCCTGGATGTGTTCCTTGAGCGACTCGAAGCCCTCGGTGCGGTTTTGGATGAATTCCTCGTTGGTCAGGCCCTCGTTGATGATGGTGTAGATCATGGCGTTCAACAGTGCCACGTCCGAGTCGGGCTTGAACTGCAGGTGCATGTGCGCGCGCCGCGTGAGCGCCTGCTTGCGCGGGTCGGCGATGATCAGCTTGAGGCCGTTGTTGTCGACGGCATTCTTGATCCAGGTTGCCGCGACCGGATGATTGACCGAGGGATTGGAGCCGATCAGGAACACCACTTCGGCCTGCGCAACGTCCCGCACCGGGTTGGACACGGCACCGGACCCGAGGCACTGCAGCAGCGCCACGACGGAACCGGCATGGCACAGGCGCGTGCAATGGTCGATGTTGTTGCTGCCGAAGCCGGTACGCACCAGCTTCTGCACCAGGTAGGCTTCCTCGTTGCTGCCCTTGGCGCAACCCAGGGCGGCCAGTGCATGCGCGCCATACTGGTCGCGGATGCGACGCAATTCGCCGCCGGCCAGGTCCAAGGCCTCTTCCCACGTCGCTTCGCGGAAGGCTTCGAGCGGGTTGGACGGGTCCAGCACCAGGTCGGCCGACTTGGGTGGCGCGTCCGGGCGCCGGATCAGCGGCTTGGTGAGACGGTTCGGATGGCGGCCGTAGTCGAAGCCGTAGCGGCCCTTGACGCACAGGCGGCTTTCGTTGGCCGGGCCATCGCGCCCGTCCACCTGGATGATCTTGTTGTCCTTGACGTTGTAGGTGACCTGGCAGCCCACACCGCAAAACGGACATACGGATGCAACCTGTTTCATGATGTCTGCTCCCAGTCGCGCGGGTCGACGCCGGCATTGGACAAGGCACCGGTCGGACAGGCGGCAACGCATTCGCCGCAGCCCACGCAGGTGCTTTCGCCCATGGGGTCGTCGATGTCGAACATGATGTGTGAATTCCCCCCGCGCAATGCGTAGCCGATGACGTCGTTGCCCTGCACTTCGCGGCACGCGCGCACGCACAGCGTGCACTGGATGCAGGCGTCCAGGTTGACGGCGATGGCCGGATGCGAAAGGTCGGGCGCCGGCTGTTCGCGCCGGCTGAAGCGGGGATTGGTGACCCCGAGCTGCCGCGCCCAGTAGGTCAGCTTCGAGTCGGGAATGTACTCGGTGTCGCTGGTATCGGCTTCCAGCAGTTCCAGCACCATCTTTTGCGAATGCAACGCGCGTTCGGTCTGGCTGCGCACCTGCATGCCCGGCGTGGGCGTGCGCCAGCACGATGGCGCGAGCGTGCGTTCGCCCTCGATTTCCACCATGCACACGCGGCAGTTGCCGTCCGCGCGCAGCCCTTCCTGGTCCGGCTTGTAGCACAGGTGCGGAATGGTCCGGCCATGGCGCCGCGCGGCCTGCCAGATGGTCTCGCCAGGCAGCGCCTCGATTTCCCGCCCGTCCAGACTGAAACGGACAGGCTCGAGGTCCACCCGCACATCCTGCGGTTGAGCAGCCATTACGCCACCTCCTCGGGAAAGTATTTGATCACGCAACGCAGCGGGTTCGGCGCCGCCTGGCCCAGGCCACAAATGGATGCATCGACCATGACGCGCGAGAGGTCTTCGAGCAGTTTGCCGTCCCAGTGTTTCTCGGCCATCATCTGCGCCGCCTTGACCGTGCCGACCCGGCACGGCGTGCATTGCCCGCACGACTCGTGCGCGAAAAACTGCATGGCGTTGCGCGCCAGGTCGCGCGCCTTGTCGTGTTGCGAAAACACGATGATGGCCGCCGAACCGATGAAGCAGCCATAGGGCTGCAGCGTGTCGAAGTCCAGCGGAATGTCGGCCTTGGATGCTGGCAGGATGCCGCCGGACGCACCGCCAGGGAAATAGCCATAAAGCTCGTGGCCATCGAGCATGCCGCCGCAGTATTCGTCGATCAGCTCGCGCAGTGTGATGCCGGCGGGTGCCACGTGCACGCCGGGCTTTTTCACGCGCCCGCTGACAGAAAACGAGCGCAGGCCGCTGCGTCCATGCCGGCCCTGGCTGGCGAAGGACTGGCTGCCGCCCTCCAGAAGTTCGCGCACCCAGTGCATGGATTCCATGTTGTGTTCCAGCGTGGCGTGGCCGAACAGCCCGTTTTGCGCCACGTACGGCGGGCGCAGGCGCGGCATCGCGCGGCGGCCTTCGATCGATTCGATCATCGCCGACTCCTCGCCGGCAATGTAAGCGCCGGCACCGCGGCGCAGGTGGATGCGTGGCAACGGACCGGGTGGATCGGAATGGAGCTTCATGAGCTCGTGCTCCAGCATCAGCCGGCACGCCGTGTATTCGTCGCGCACGTACAGGTAAACATCGTCGGCATTGATGGCCCATGCCGCGATCAGCGTCCCTTCCAGGAACCGATGCGGATCACGCTCCAGGTAATAGCGATCCTTGAACGTACCCGGCTCGCCTTCATCCACGTTGATGGCAACCATCCGCGGGGCCGGTTGCTTGGCCACCAGGCGCCATTTGCGCCCGACCGGGAAACCCGCACCACCCAGGCCACGCAGCGTGGAATCCTCGAGGGTCTTGATGATGGTTTCGCGGTCGCGGCGCTCATCGATGCAGTCACGCCACAGGTTGTAGCCGCCGTCGCGGCGATATTGCGCATAGCGGATCGGGTTCAACGCCTCCGGCGCGGTATCACCGGCCTCCACCGCCGCGGTGACGTCTTTCGCCGTGGCCGCGTGGATCGGCTTTTGCCCACAGATGGCCACGGGGGCATCCGCGCAACGTCCAACGCACGGCACGCGCTGGACTCGCACGTTGGCGCCCAGCTTGCCGTCCAGCGACCGGATGAGGTCCTCCGCGCCACACATGCGACAGGTCATCGAATCGCACACCCGCACCGTGATCGCAGCCGGCTGTGCGTCCGGATCCTTGGTCACGTCGAAGTGGTGGTAGAACGATGCGACCTCGTAGACCTCGGTCATCGACAGGTGCAGTTCATCGGCCAGCGCCACCAGATGCGACGCACGCAGGCACCCGTATTTGTCGTTGAGCCGATGCAGGCACTCAAGCAGCATGTCGCGCCGGCGTGGCGTGTCGCCGAGCGCCTCGCGCACCGCGTCGCGCGCCGCCGGCTCGACGTGGCGTCCCTTGGGCCTGGCCCGCTTGCGTTTGCGGCGGCGGATATCCAGCTCGGCCGTCTCGACCGGCGTGCTCATGGCGCCCTCTCCATGCTTTTCATGTCGCTTTCACTCCCGACGCTGGCAAAATTTTGCGCGTGCTAGACTGCCCGCACCATTCCCCATCCATCCCCTGGGAGCATCGAAACCATGGATGAAGAAGTCTTCAACAAAAGCGTGCGCGCGTTCCTCAAGAAGGTTGGCATCACCTCGCAACGCGAGCTGGAAAAAGCCGTGGACGATGCGGTTCGCAAGGGCCGGCTGGCCGGCAACGAAAGCATCCATGTCCGCGTGAATCTTGAGACCGACCTGCTTGACAAGCCGCTGGTCATTGACGGCACGATCAAACTCTCCTGACACTGCAACCATGGTCCCGTGCTAACACCAATCCCGCGCAAACGCAAGGATGGGTGCCGGGCAGGTTGTCACATGAACGCCGCGAACGGCTCCACCCGCACCCACTGGCCGGCATCCAGCGTGCGGCTATCCTCGGGCAACACGATGAAGCAGTTGGCGAGGCTCATCGAACGCAGGATCCCGGAGCCTTGCGGCGCCGCCGGTCGCACGGTCAGATTACCACCGGTGTCTGTCTCCAACCAGCCACGCTGGAACTCGCGCCGCGCGTGCGTCTTGCGAATCGCGACGCAGGTGCGCGCCTTGAGCGCCAAGGCTGGGCGCGGTGTCGCGCCGGCCAGGTAATCCAGCGCCGGCTGCACTACCTGGTAGTAGGTCACCATGGCGGAGACCGGGTTGCCGGGCAGCCCGAAGAACGCCGCGCCGCCGTTGATGCGCCCGAAGGCGATCGGCTTGCCGGGCTTCATGTTGATTTTCCAGAATCCGACCTTGCCCACGTCGGCCAGCACGTCCTTGACGTGGTCAGCGGCACCCACCGACACGCCGCCGCTGGTCATGACGACGTCGGCATCGCGCCCGGCGCGCTCGAAAGCCTCACGCAAAGCGGCCGGTTCGTCGCGCACCACGCCAAGGTCCAGGATGTCGGCACCGAAGCGTGTCAGCATGCCGTGCAGCGTGTAACGGTTGCTGTCGTAGATGTCGCCCTCGCCCAGGGGTTCGCCCAGCGAACGCAGCTCGTCGCCGGTGGAGAAAAACGCCACCCGCAGGGTACGCCGCACGGCAACCTCGGCCATGCCCAGGGAGGCGATCAGGCCCAGGTCCGCAGGCGTGAGGCGACGACCCGCCGCAAGCACTTCGGCGCCCACGGCAAGGTCCTCGCCCGCCTGGCGCACGTGTTGCCCGCGGCGATGGCCAGTGCCAATGCGCACCTGGTCGCCCGTGCGTGTGACATCTTCCTGGATCACCACCGTGTCGGTGCCGCGAGGCATGACGCCGCCCGTCATGATGCGCACGCTTTGGCCGGCGGCGACTTCACCCGCGAACGGGTGGCCGGCGAAGGCATCGCCGATGACGCGCAACGTCGTTCCGCCCTCGGCGGGGAGGTCCTCGCTGCGCACGGCATAGCCGTCCATGGCGGAATTGGTATGCGCCGGCACGTCGATGGTCGAGATCACGTCCCGGGCCAGCACGCGGCCGAGCGCCTGGCGCAAGGCCAGTTGTTCCACCGTCGTCACCGGCGCCAGGTCGGCGATGATGCGCTCACGTGCCTGCTCGAGCGTCAGCCCGCGACTGTCCGGCGCGGTGTGCGTATCGTGTGATCCGGTCATGCTGCCTCCTCGGGGCATGCTGCCTGCGCCACCGTACAACGGCGCGACGGCGCGATACCATTCAACCCATTGCGATTCATTCGACGCACCGGGTCTTCGCTACGGCGCGCCTGTACCATCCTGCCTCATCCGCCGCCGCGATGGCCCAACCTGGCGGCAAGCTCGTCGCGCTGTTCGGGCGTGTTGACGTTGATGAACATGTCCGCCTGGTCCGAGAAATCGGCGACGGCCATGCGCTGGCTTTTGTACCAGCGGTCGATCTTGCGCTCGCCACGGCCAAGGTAGGCTTCCAGATCACCGAGCAGGCTGCGGCGGATCAAGGCAAACACGGGTTCCAGCCGGCCACCACTGTCGGCAACGCCGATGTCGGCGTGTTCGCGCACGACCGCCTGCCACAAGCGCAGGCCGAAGTCGTTAGCGACATTGGGGCTGTCGCAAGGCGCGGTGAGCAACCATTCGCTGTCGCTCGCGGCCAGCATGCTGGCCATGCCGGCGAGCGGCCCGAGAAAACCATCCTCGCGGTCGGGCACGACGGTGACGCCATGGCGGCCATAAGCCTCCAGGTTGCGGTTGGCGTTGATGATGACACGCCCAGCCTGGCCGCCCATCGCTTCGATGACGTAGGCGATCATCGGCCTGCCGGCCAGCATGACCAGGCCCTTGTCCTGGCCACCCATGCGCGTGGCGCGGCCGCCGGCGAGAATCCCGGCGGTGATGTGTTCGCGCGGGTAGGCCGCGACGTCAACCGGCGGCGTTGCAGAACTGCTCATAGTCCACGTATCCCGGAAAAGTCCTGCCCGGTGCGCAATACGCGCAATCGGGGTTGGGTCGTATCTTGAATTCACGAAAGCGCATGCCCAGCGCATCGAAACACAGCAGGCGGCCAACCAGCGGTTCGCCGATACCGAGGATCAGCTTCAGCGTCTCGGTGGCCATGAGCATGCCCACGGTTCCCGGAAGCACGCCCAGCACACCGGCCTCGTTGCACGAAGGCGCAAGCTCCGGCGGCGGCGGTTCGGCATACAGGCAACGGTAACAAGGTCCGCCGCCTGGTGCTGCCGGCCAGAACACGCTGACCTGCCCGTCGAAACGGAAGATGGATCCGTGCACGTCCGGCAGCCCGAGGTGCACGCACGCGTCATTGACGAGATAGCGCGTGGTGAAGTTGTCGGACCCGTCCACGATGATGTCGTAGTCGCCGAACAGGTCCTCCACGTTGTCGCGCGACAGGCGCACCGCATGCGTCCTCACCTCGATAGTGGGATTGAGCGCCAAAAGCGCTGCGCGCGCCGACTCGACCTTGGCCTGGCCGACCATGGCGTCGCCGTGGATGACCTGGCGCTGCAGGTTGCTGCGATCGACCACGTCATGGTCCAGCACGCCGATCGTGCCGACGCCGGCTGCCGCGAGATACAGGCCGGCGGGCGCCCCGAGCCCACCCGCGCCGATGAGCAGCACGCGCGCGTCCAGGAGTTTTTGCTGGCCGGCCGCGCCGACTTCGGGCAGAAGAATCTGGCGCGAATAGCGCGTACGGGCGTCGGCGCCGAGTACCTTGGGCATTTCAAACGGCAGGCCCTCGTCCTTCCAGCGGTTGAAGCCACCGGCGACCGAACGCACGTCGCGGTAGCCCAGTTGACGCAGGCTTTCGGCCGCGAACAGGGAGCGCACGCCGCTGCCGCACATGACCAGCAGCGTCTGGCGCGGGTCCGGTGCGACGTCCTCGATACGCAGCTCCAGGAACCCGCGACCCAGCGCAACGGCACCGGTGGCAAGCCCCTGCGCCACTTCATCCGGCTCGCGCACGTCAACCAGAGTCGCGCCACCGCCCAGCAGGGCCTGTACGTCGCCGGGCGCGACCTCGGGAATCGTCTCGCGCAGAGCCTGCAATCGTTGATCCTTCACCTTCATTCCCATGACCCGCAGGGTTGGCCCTGCCATGCTTGCCTGTATCGCGCTTTCACCAACAAGCGCCCCGTTTGTCCCGGTCCAAGGTCCGGGTTTTGCGTCGCCGCGGTGGTATGGGCAGCCACGTCAGCCACCGGCAACCGACGGCACGATGGTCACCGTTTCACCATCGTGCAGCGCGGTGTCCAACCCGTCCAGATCGCGGATGTCGTTTTCGCGCACAAAGATGCGCACGAACGGCCGCAATTGCCCGTCGCGCGTAAGGATATGCTGCAGGAGGCCGTCCTGGTGCCGGTCCGCCAGCGCCAGCGCGGCGCGCACTGTGGGCGCATCCACCGTCAACGCACCGGCACCATCCCCATGCACCCGCAACGCGGCGGGAACAAGCAATGTCACGTTGGTCGTCATACGGGTACTAAGCAATGTGCCTGGGCCTGGGGCCAGAATATCACGCCGCCGGCACGCCCTCGCGGTGTACGTCATGGCCGTTCAACAACCTCGATGATGGGGTCGGCGGCACGCATCGCCGCCACGACCACACGGTCACAGGCGTCGCACAGATCCAGCGCGATTCGTGCAACCTCGACGGCGGCCGCGCGATGACGGGCGCTGTCGGCCATGTTGATGACCGGGATGAACCGTGCCTGCGCCGTCCCACGCCGCAGGCCGTCGGGGGCGGCGATCAGCCGGGCAAGATGGCGCGCGGTGAGCGTTTCACCCGCACTCGCACCGGTGACCGCGGCGACCTGCTCCGGGCGATGCACGTGGCGGGCGTCCAGCGGCATGCCGACGGCCCGCGCGGAAAGCAGGCCCAGTACCGTCGTCGCCCCGGGGACAAGGTTGGGCTCGTGGGCCGCCGGTGCCTTGAGCAGGCACATGCGCGCGCCGTCGGCTTTCACCAGGGTCAGGTCGAAGCCGCCGGCGCCATGGCACCGGGCCACCTGCGCCGGAGGAATGCCGGCCAGCCGCCCCGGCTTGTCGGACGGACAGGCATAGGCCACCTTCCGGTGTGCCGTGGCGGCGGCAAGGGCATCGTCGATGACGGTCTCACGATCCCCGATGACCACGTGCGCGGGGAAATCATCCGGCAGCGCATAGGTGAATACGGTCGTCGTGTAGGCGACATGCCCCGGATGAACGTCAAGCAGGCGGTACAGCGTGCTCTTTTTGCCGGCAGCGCCCACCGCGCAGACAATGCCCGAACGCGCACCCAGGACATCGAGGAATTGATCGTTGTTCATGATGACGCATCCACCCGACACGCGGCCACAGAAAGAATGCCGGGCAGGAACCCGCAAAGAAGGCGCCAATGGTCGCCCCCGTCGGCGCTGGCAAACAAATGCCCACTGGATGTTCCGAAATAGAAACCGCAAGGATCAAGGCCATCGCCATCAAGCCCGTCGCGACGGATCGTGACGAACGCGTTTTCCTGCGGCAGGCCGTCGGCCAGGGGTGTCCAATGGCGGCCGCCGTCACGCGACCGGTAGACCCGAATACGTCCGTCGACCGTGGTGCGGAACTGGCTGTTGTGCTCGGGGATGACCAGCACGCTTTCAGGGTCCGACGGATCGCTCGCCAGCGCGTAGCCGAAGTCGCTGGGCAGCCCGGCGCTGATCTCGTGCCAGTGCGAGCCGCCGTCGTCACTGCGGTAGGTGCCGCAATGGCTTTGCTGGTAGAGCCGCGTCGCGTCCGCGGGATGCAGGAGGATGCGATGCACGCAATGCCCGCTGACCGGTTCGCTGGCCGGCAGGTAAGGCGTGCGTACGCCCTGGTTGACCGGCTCGAAGGAATCGCCTCCATCCAGGCTGCGGTAGACGCCGCCGGCTGCCAGGGCGACATACAGGCGGTGGCCGTCGTGTGGATCGACCTGGATGGAATGCACCGCCAGGCCTCCCTTGGCCGGCGACCAGGTATCACGGGTGGCATGCTGGTTGAAGGCATTCACCGGATGCCAGGTCTGGCCGCGGTCACGGCTGACAAACAAGCCCGGCGGTTCGATGCCGGCATAAAGGGTATCGGGCTCGCCGTCCGCGCCGGGCGCCAGGCTCCACAGCATCTTGATGCTGCGCGGGGATTCATCTTCGTGATGACGCGGTATTTCCGGCAACAGTTGCCAGGTACGGCCATGGTCGCCCGTGCAATGGATGTGCTTGCCCCACACCGGATGCTCGGCGAGCGCATAGCCGGCGCCAGGGCGGCGCGGATCCAGGAATGCGCGCTGGATCTCGTAGCCGGCCAGATGCGGACCCTCCACATGCCATGCGGCACGCGTGGCGTCGGCGCGGGCAATAAACAGCCCTTTGCGGGTGCCCACCAGCACGGCTACCGCCGTGCACGATGATTTGCGTGAACAATTCACTGACATTTCGCCGCCACCCATCTCCCGGTACACGCCGCCGGCCGCCCGCACACGCCGTCGCGCACGGCACACGCGAATGCTTGCGTCTGAACGACAAGCATGGCATATCCACGCAACGAATCTGCTGCCACGTCCACAAGGCGCATCCCCGCGGACGCCAGTCAACGATCGCCAACCGCCGAGGCCCATCCCGTCGCATGACAACACAAACTCCGCCGCAGCGCGCCATGGCGACGCCTTCCCCCTGGGTCGAGCGCTTCGTGCCGCTGATCCACGCATCCGGCAGCGTCCTCGATCTTGCCTGCGGCAACGGAAGGCATACGCGCCTGCTGCTGCGTCGCGGTTTCCACGTGACGGCCGTCGACCGGGACGTATCCGGCCTGCGCGACCTGCGCGGCCATCCGCGCCTTGACGTCGTGCAGGCCGACCTCGAGACCGGGCCGTGGCCACTGGGCCGGACGGAATATGCCGGGGTGGTCGTGGTGAATTACCTGTGGCGACCGCTGCTCGGCATGATCGTAGGCGCGGTCGCCGCGGCTGGCGTACTCATCTACGACACCTTCGCACAAGGGCAGGAGCAGTTCGGAAAACCTGCAAACCCGGATCACCTGCTGCGTCGCGGTGAGCTCCTCGGCGCGGTGCGCGGGAAGCTGCGCGTAGTGGCCTGCGAGCACGGGCACGCCGGCATCCATCCGTCGATGCGCAGCCGCATCTGCGCGCGCCGTGACGCCTGAGGTGTCAAACACGCACGCCCTGGCCGTGTGCCCGGGAAAAAGCCAACGCCATCCATCGCGGATGGCGTTGGCGTCGTGCGACGACCAGGCTTGGCCTACTTGCCCATCCAGGAATCGACCGTCTTCTGGTGATCCTTCACCCACGCCGCCGCCGCGGCCTTCGGGTCCTTGCTCTTGCGCGCAGCCTGCATGACCGCGCCGCGATCCTTGGCACCGAAATAGAACTTGTCGAGGATGGCGTAGGCCTCGGGCTTGTCCTTCTTGAGACCCTTGCGCACCAGGGTCTGGATGTGGTCCGGCTTGCCGAACGAACCCTTCGGGTCCTTCAGGAACTTGAGCTTCCAGCGTGCGAACATCCAGTGCGGCGTCCACCCGGTCACGACGACGTCCTTGTGCTGGCGGATTTCATTGCCGAGGACGGCGGTCATGGCGGCACCACTGCCACTGACGAGCTTTTCCGGAAGACCGTAATCCTTGATGGCGTTACCGGCCAGGCGCATGATCCCGGCGCCCGGATCGATACCCACGATGCGGTCCTGGAATTTCTTGGAAACCGCCGGATCCTTCAGGCCTTCGATGGAATTGATTTTCACGTAGTCGGGCACCACGAGGCCGAGCTTGGCGCTGTTCTGGTTGTTGCCCAGGTTGACCAGCTTGTCCTTGGTCTTGGCGTAGTAGTCCTTGTGGGTATTGGGCAGCCAAGCACACACGAAGCCGTCCACGTCGCCGGTGGAGGTGGCGACATACATGGCGCCAGCCGAGACCGAAAGGGTCTGGACCTTGTAACCGGCCTGCCGAAGGGTGTCGGCAACCACGTTGGTCGCCGCCACGCAACTGTCCCACTCGACGAACGCGAGCTTGATCGTCCCACTCGCCGCCACGGCGGAACCGCTGAAGGCCATCGCCCCCATGGAAACCGCCACGCAGGCAGCAAGTGCTTTCTTGTTTATCCTGAATTTCATGGTTTTCTCCTTGAATGAACAACTCTGCCGCGCTCAGGTCACTCGCGACCAGGGCCGCGGCGACCGACGTGCTGGGTGACTCGATCGAGAATCATGGCCAGAATGACGATGGCCAGACCGGCCGTGAAGCCCGCGCCCGGCTCCAGGCGCTGGATGGCGCGCCAGACTTCACCACCCAGGCCGCCGGCGCCGATCATGGCCGCGATGACGACCATGGACAGGGCCAGCATGATGGTCTGGTTGACGCCGGCCATGATGGTCGGCACGGCCATCGGCAGTTGCACTTTGAAAAGCTTCTGCCACTTGTTCGACCCGAAGGCATCCGCCGCCTCGATCAGGTCGGCCGGTACCTGGTTGATGCCCAGGATGGTCAACCGGATGGCCGGCGGCGTGGCGAAGATGACGGTGGCCACGCTGGCCGATACCTGCCCCAACCCGAAGAACGGAATGGCCGGGATCAGGTAGACGAAGGCCGGCATCGTCTGCATGAAGTCGAGGATCGGCATCACGATCCTGCGCGTGCTCCTGTTGAGCGCCGCGGCGATCCCGATCGGCAGGCCGATGGCCACGGCGATGATGGTGGAAATGAGGACCAGGGTGAAGGTTTGTATCGTCGGATCCCACAGGCGCAGGTTCCAAAGGAACAACAGGCCCAGGACGCTCCATATCCCGACCCGGCGACTGGCGAGGCGCCACCCGATCAGGCCGACGATGATGATGAGTACCCAGGGGGGCAGCCACTCCAGGCCGCCGACGATGCCCTGGATGACGCCATCGACCGTGCTGCTGAGTCCACGCGTAAGCCAGGAAATGTGGCCGGTCAGCCAGTCGAGGCTGGTGTCGGTCAGATTCGCCAGGGGGAATTGGGGAATGGAAAAGCTCATGGGTTGGCACTCCTGTCTTCGACCGCTGCGACCGCCACGTCTTCGGAATCCGGTATGGCAGCCGCCGGTTCATCGGCAGACTCGTCGGCCCCGCCATTGCAGGTGGGACTTTCGGCCAGGACGGCGATGACGCTGGCGCGCGTGATGACGCCCAGCAACTCGCCCGTGTCATCGTCCGCGACCGGCAGGAAGTACGGCCATTCGGCCAGGCCGGCGAGGACGTCCGTCAGGAGCGTGTCGGGACTGATCGACGGCGTGTCCTGCACCAGTTCCTCGATGCTGCGCACGCCCTGCTTGGCCGCATCGTCCGCCACGTCCAGGCTGATCGTGCCGACGTAGGTCAGGTCGCGCTTCACGACGACCAGGCTGGTGTAGTTTTCCTCGCTCATCTTGTGGATGGCGGTGCGCGGCCCGTCGTTCGGGAACGCCACCACCCGCGCCCGCACCAGCGCGGCACGCGCGGTCAACACGCGGGACAGGTCCACGTGTTCCACGAAACGCTGCACATAGGCATTCGCCGGGTTGCGCAGGATGTCCTCCGGCGTGCCGATCTGCACGACGCGGCCGTCTTTCATCAGCACGATGCGGTCGCCCAGTTGCAAGGCCTCGTCGAGGTCATGGGTGATGAACACGATGGTCTTCTTGACGTGCTGCTGCAGCTGCACCAGTTCGTGCTGCATGTCGCGGCGAATCAGCGGGTCAAGCGCGCTGAAGGCCTCGTCCATGAGCAGGATGTCCGATTCCACGGTCAACGCCCGGGCCAGCCCCACGCGTTGTTGCATGCCGCCGCTCAACTGCCCGGGATAGGCGTCTTCCCAGCCCTTCAGGCCCACCAGCTGCAACGCCTCGCGCGCGCGCCGCCGGCGCTCTTCGACGGCGACGCCCTGCACTTCCAGGCCGTAGGCGGCGTTGTCGGTCACCGTCCGGTGCGGGAACAGCGCGAAATGCTGGAACACCATGGAGATGCTCTTGCGCCGGAAATCCAGCAGTTGCTTGTGATCGAACGCCGTGATGTCCTTGCCGTCGACGTAGATGTGGCCGCGGGTGACGTCGTTGAGAAGGTTCAGGCACCGGATCAGGGTGGACTTTCCGCTGCCGGAAAGGCCCATGACGACGAGCAGTTCCCCTTCCTCCACATCAAAGCTGACGTCCGTACACCCTACCGCGTGACCAGCCTCCCGCATTTCCTTGTTGCTTTTACCCTCGTCCAGCATGCGCAGGCCTTGCTGGGTACGCTCCCCGTAGAGCTTGGTGACCTTTTCGACCTTGATCTTGGGCATGGGTCCTCCGTCGGTCGTGTGTCTTGGATCAAGTATCGCGGGTCTTATCGCCGTCATACTTGTACGCTTTCGCAACCGCACGTCACGATCATAACGACTATAAACTAACGCGTCATGGAAAATTCATCAAATCCGGGTCCGGGGCGAAAACCAGCGCCCGCACGGCGCCTACATTACGTCAACGTAAAAGGCCAATCCAGCCATTCCGACAAGTCATGAAGCATCCAACCCGCCACGACGGCCTGGTTGTACGGCTGCCGGAAGATTGACACGGGACCACACCGCCCGGTACACCGCGGCACAGACCCGCGGCCCCGCGTTTGGCAGGCCAAAAGCCGGGGCGTGGAGCCATGCCGGCACGGGCAGGTCAGGGTTGGGCGCGCAGTGACGTGCGCCGCGGCCCCGGCATTATCCGCACCGACAACGCGAGACACCTCGCGCGATCCCCGTGCGCGTTTACATGACGAAACGGACGTATACCCCGCCTTATATCGCCGTTATCATTTTGTAATCACTCGTGATGGTACGGACACGCAATGCCCGCACGTGAACCGCTGGCAGACAAGGCGGCGACCGGGCACCTCGATACAAGGCATCCGGCCGCACGCGCGACCACCTTGCCGATGCATTGCGAAATGATGCCCGTCCATCAGCTTTTGCGTGTCAAATACAATAACAAAGTGACGCCGTGACACGTATTACCCGTGCTTTATCGTCAAAATAAAATAAC
>CAYOEF010000052.1:0-13576 GCA_964402805.1 uncultured Rhodanobacteraceae bacterium
CTTCAGGTGCGCACATGACGGCTGCCGCATGGTGAGCCATTGGCTGTACGCGGACAGGCGCCACTCGGTCATCCACTCCGGCTCTTCCTTGCGCGCGGAAAGCGCCCGTATGATGTCTTCGTTGAGGCCCGGCGGCAGGCTGTCGGTATCCACGTCAGTGACAAAACCGGCACTGTAGCCACGCGACAGGGCCTTGGCGACCTCGGCGTTTTCACGCAGTGCAGCCGGGCTGTCTTGGAGTTCAGGGGTCATTTCATTCATCGTCATGGGCCATCATGCATGGGTCAGCGGGGTTCCCGCCTTGTCACTGCCGCTGGATCGCATCAGGTCTCCCAGACTGACCCCCTGCAATGCGCTCACCACGGTCCGGTTGATGCGCAGCCAACTGCCGCGCACGTCACAATTGGCTTCACGTCCGCAGCGCCCTGGCGAAACGCTGCACTGGGTCATGCCGATCGGGCCTTCGAGCGCCTCCACGATTTGCGCAAGAGTGATCTGCTGTGCCGGGCGGGCGAGGCGATAGCCGCCACTTGCGCCACGAAACGATTCCACCAGTCCTGCGCGTCCGAGACGCTTCATCAACTTGCTGACCGTGGGCAATTCGAGCCTGGTGACCTCCGCGACGCGCGCCGTGCTGTGTACCGCCTCCGGATCGGAAGCAAGGCAAGTCATCACGATGGTTGCGTAATCGGTCAGCCGGCTTATGCGAAGCATTGCGAGCCCAGACGTTGCTAATGCGTACTGAAATGGTACTGTTTGGACTTCGCGGTGTCAACGCGATACCCCGCATGGCCGTCGGCACGATGCGGCAGGCCGACGCGACGCGAAAACAGGGCCAGGCTGCGCGCAGACGTACCTGCACGCGCCGGCGAACCCGGTTTCAGTCACGTCACCCACTCGCCGCACACGCAACGTGCCCGCCAGGAATACTGGCGGCAGTGTTCGGCGCACCCCGCGTCAGGCGTGCAGCCGTCCCCCGGACTTGCGCACGATCAACATGGCCAGTTCCAGCGCCTGTTCATAGTTGAGGCGAGGATCCACGTGGGTCTTGTAGGCGCGTTGCAGATCGGCTTCCTTGAGCGCCCGCGCGCCACCCAGGCATTCGGTCACGTCTTCACCCGTGAGCTCCAGATGCACGCCACCCAGTCGCGTGCCGACCTCGGCATGAATGTTGAAGGCCTGCTCCAACTCGCCGCAGATGTTGCTGAAACGACGCGTCTTGTACCCGTTGGAGGTGTTCTCCGTGTTGCCGTGCATGGGATCACACACCCACAGCACCCGACGTCCCGATGCCTTGACCGCCCTGAGCAGTGGCGGCAGTTCACGCGCGATATCGGTTGCGCCCATCCGATGGATCAGGACCAGGCGACCTGGTTCGTCATGCGGATTCAACACGTCGATCAGGCGCAGGAGGTCGTCCTTTTTGAAACCGGGGCCGACCTTGACGCCAATTGGATTGCGGATGCCGCGGCAATACTCGACATGCGCACCGTCGAGCGCGCAGGTGCGCTTTCCTATCCATGGCAAATGGGTGGCAAGATTGAACCACCCCCACTGCCGCGGAACGCGTCGGGTCTGCGCCTGTTCGTATGGCAGCAGCAAGGCCTCGTGCGAGGTGAAGAAGTCGACGCGCGAGAAACTCTCGAGCGGTTCGTCGGCCAGTGTTTCCATGAAGCTCAAGGCACTGGTGATGCCTTCGACCATGCTGCGGTAGTCGCTGGCAAGCGGCGACTGCTCCACCCACGACAGGTCCCAGTATTCGGGATGGCGCAAATCCGCAAAGCCACCATCGATGAGGCCACGCACGAAGTTCATCGTCATCGCCGAACGCGCGTGCGCCTGGACCATGCGCGCAGGATCCGGGCGACGTGCGGCCGCGTCGAACTCCGGCCCGTTGACGATGTCGCCACGGTAGCTGGGCAGCGTCACGCCATCACGCGTTTCCATCGGCGCCGAGCGAGGCTTCGCGTACTGCCCGGCAAACCGTCCAACCCGCACGACCGGAAGCCGAAGCCCGTGCACGAGCACAAGGCTCATCTGCAACAGGACCTTCAGCCGATTGGTGATGATGGCGTCGTTGCAATCGTCGAAGCTTTCCGCGCAGTCCCCCCCCTGGAGCAAGAAGTGGCGTCCTTCCTGTGCCTCGGCCAAACGCCGTTTCAGCGCCAGCACCTCCCAGGACGTGACCAGCGGCGGCAACCCTGCAACCTGTTGCACGGCTGAAGCCAACTCGGCGGGGTCCGTATAGGTTGGCTGTTGCGCGGCTTCATGGGAGGTCCACGAGTCCGGCGTCCAGCCGACAGGCTCGTTGACGGCTTCGAGGGGGCGGTCAATCGGTGACATCTGGTGCGCGGAATATTTCATTGTCTGGAAAGGGAACTGATTCGCCCCGAACCAACTGACACGACCGGGCACGGCGGCGACTTGCGACACACGGAGCCCGCGCCTTGGTCACGGCACAGCCTTCGAAGAAACAATCTCACACATCCAGGAGATGCCGCTTGCGACGGGCACCGGCAATCGCCCAAATGCTGAGCAGAAGATACCAGATAAGCGTCCAGCCGGCCATCGACAGACCGAGGAATCGCCAGTGCACGGCCGCGCATTCACCGGATCCGGCGAATACGAGTTGCAGGGCCCGCGCCCAGCTGAATGCATCGAACAGGTAGCCCAGGCCCGGCCCGCAGCTCGGCGCCAGTCCCGGAGGCAGGCTTTGCAGCCACAATTGACGCACGGCTGCGGCAATTCCCCACGCCGCCCCAAGCAGGATCAACACCACGTAGGCCCAGCGCGAGCCCGTTCGGGGCGCGTGCAAGGCACCGGCAAGGAACACGATGCCCATGACGATGAATCCGATGCGCTGGAATACGCACAGCGGGCACGGCGCGAGGCCCAGATAGACCTCGGCATACAACGCGTACGCCATAAGAGCCGCGCAGGCCAGGAACCCGATGAAGAAGGTGCTGCGCAGGCGTTTGTTTGCTGTCCTCATGCGAACCCTCACAAAGCCCTTCTTGCGTCCGTGATCCAGCCCAAGCGATCGACCAGTGGCGCACCGCGGGACACAACAACGCACACCGCCGATGCGATGGCCATCAGCGGCGGCGTATCACCACCGCACCCGGAACCGCCTGTCGCATCATCATCATCGCGTGCGGAAACCACGTCGCACGAACAGGCTTACTCGCTGTCCGAAGCGGTCTCGGTAGGACGATCAAGGAGCTCGACGTACGCCATGGGAGCATTGTCACCCGGGCGGAAGCCGCACTTGAGGACGCGCAGATAGCCGCCGGGGCGTTCCTGGAAACGGGGGCCCAGTTCCACGAACAACTTCGCGACAGCTTCCTTGTCGCGCAGCCGCGCAAAAGCGATGCGGCGGTTGGCCACGCTGTCGCGCTTGCCGAGCGTAATCAGCGGTTCGGCAACACGCCGCAGTTCCTTGGCCTTGGGAAGCGTCGTGCGGATCAATTCGTGCTTGATGAGCGAGGCGCTCATGTTGCGAAACATCGCCTGGCGATGCGCACTGGTGCGGTTGAACTTGCGTCCGGATTTGAGATGGCGCATGGCGAAACTCTCTGTGCTTTTATCGTTATGGAAAACCGGCGCCTGCGTCCGGCTTTCCGCGGTTACCCGCTGTTCAAGAGCCTGCGTGGAGCAACTCTTGTCGAGAAGCGCGGCCATGGTATGACCGCTTGTTGTCCAGCACGAGCGACGAAACAGGCCCGTGCCGACAATTATGGTGCCGAGACGTCAAGGGCGGCCGCGCAACACTCGATCACCCAAATCAAGCCTCAGGCGATGTCACTCAACCCAATTGCATGCCGTGTGCAAGACCTGCCGGCGGCCAGTTTTCAAGGCGACTGCCAAGTGCAAGACCACGCGACGCAAGCACGTCCTTGATTTCCGTCAACGACTTCTTGCCGAGATTTGGCGTCTTGAGCAATTCCACTTCGGTCTTCTGCACCAGATCGCCGATGTAATAGATGCTCTCCGCCTTGAGGCAATTGGCGGAACGCACCGTCAGCTCGAGATCGTCGATGGGGCGCATCAGCAACGGATCGAAACCGTTGTCTTCCGGCGCATCGGGTTCCTTCTTCTTGCGCGAAAAGTCGCCGAAAACACTCAACTGGTCATTCAGGATCTCCGCCGCCTTGCGCACCGCATCCTCGGCGCTGATGACGCCGTTGGTGTCCACCGTCAACACCAGCCGGTCAAGGTCGGTACGCTGCTCGACCCGGGCCGCTTCCACTTCGTAGGCCACACGCCGGATGGGTGAAAACGACGCATCCAGCTGCAACCTGCCGATCGGGCGCGTCTCCGCGTCCGGCTGGTGACGGGTGCTCGCCGGCTGGTAGCCAAGGCCGCGCGCAACCTTGAGCTGCATGTTGACGGCGACATCCTTGGTCAGGTGACAGATCACATGGTCGGGGTTGACGACTTCAACCGTGTGGTCGACAGCGATGTCGCCCGCCGTAATGACGCCCTTGCCCTGCTTGGACAGGGTAAGTATCACTTCGTCACTGCCGTGCTGACGAATCGCGACTCCCTTGAGGTTGAGGAGTATCTCGATCACGTCTTCCTGCACGCCCTCCAGCGTGGTGTACTCGTGCAGGACGCCGTCGATTTCCACTTCAACGATCGCCGATCCCGGAATGGAAGAGAGCAGGACACGGCGCAGCGCATTGCCCAGCGTATGACCAAAACCGCGATCCAGGGGCTCGACAACGATACGCGTGTGGTTGGGTCCCACTTCCTCAACGCTGAGGCCACGCGGCTGCAACACACTTGTAGAGGAAACTGCCATGGATGGCTCCGGTATCTTTAGCCTTTTCGAATAGTCCGCCATGGATGGCGGACTTGATCTTTGCCGTCAGGGGGACGACCGTTATTTGCTGTACAGCTCGATGATGAGGTTTTCGTTGATGTCCGGCGGCAGGTCACCACGATCAGGGGCCGCCTTGAATACACCCGAAAACTTGGCCGTATCGACTTCCACCCACACCGGGCGCAAATCGAGGCTGTCCGCAAGTCCGCCAGCTTCTTTCACACGCAACTGCTGCCGGGCCTTCTCGGTGAGTGCGACCTCGTCACCCGGATCAAGCTGATAGGATGGAACGTTGACCTTGCGCCCATTTACCAGCACCGCCTTGTGCGACACCATCTGGCGCGCCTGTGCGCGGGTAACCGCAAAACCCATGCGGAAGACGACGTTGTCCAGGCGACGCTCGAGAAGCTGCAGCAGGTTCTCACCCGTATTGCCCTTGGCGGCGTTGGCCTTGATGTAATAGTTGCGGAACTGGCGTTCCAGCACGCCATAGATACGCTTGACCTTCTGCTTCTCGCGCAACTGCACGGCGTAGTCCGACATGCGTACGCGGCGGCTGGCGCCATGCTGGCCCGGACGGGTTTCCAGGTTGCATTTGGAATCGAGTGCGCGCGCCGGGCTCTTCAGACTCAGGTCCGCTGCCTCGCGCCGGGCGAGTTTGCAAGTAGCTCCACGATAACGAGCCATGATCTATTCCTCAGACGCGACGTTTTTTGGGGGGGCGGCAACCGTTGTGCGGTATCGGCGTTACATCGATGATGTTGAGCACTTTGTAGCCGAGTGCATTGAGCGACCGCACCGTCGATTCGCGCCCCGGACCGGGACCCTTGATGCGCACTTCGACGGTTTTCACGCCGTAATCCTGTGCCGCGCGGCCTGCCCGCTCCGCGGCAACCTGTGCAGCGTAGGACGTGGATTTGCGCGAACCGCGAAAACCGGCACCGCCGGCCGTGGCCCAGGAAAGCGCATTGCCCTGGCGGTCGGTAATGGTGACGATGGTGTTGTTGAAAGATGCCTGCACATGCGCCACTGCATCGGTCACGATGCGCTTGGCCTTCTTGCGGGTCTTGGTCTTGACTGGTTTAGCCATTTGCTTGAATTCCGTTATCTCTTGATCGGACGGCGTGGGCCCTTGCGGGTGCGCGCATTGGTTTTCGTGCGCTGGCCACGCACCGGCAGGCCACGGCGATGGCGCAGTCCGCGATAGCAGCCAAGATCCATCAGGCGCTTTATCGACATCCCGACTTCACGGCGCAAGTCGCCTTCGACGATGTAGTTGCCAACCTCGCGGCGCAGGTTCTCGACCTCGCCCTCGCTCAACGACTTGATCGGCGTGGTCGGCTCGACACCCGCCTCGGCGCACACGCGCAAGGCACGGGTACGCCCGATGCCGTAGATACTTTGTAGCCCGATCCACACGTGTTTGGTGACCGGAAGATTCACACCCGCAATGCGCGCCATGTCCCAATATCTCCGATGCGTTGATTACGCCGTCAAACGTTCAATTTTAAACCGTATCGCCGCAAAGCGAAAGGAAAACCGTTTCCTGCAAGTCCTGCCGACTGGTCCGTGGCGCGTACACACGCCTCAGGCAAAAATGCATACACCAGCCGATTTCCGGTCACGAGCGTCGCAGGTTCGCCTTTTTCAGGAGGCTGTCGTATTGATGGCTCACCAGGTGCGCCTGTATCTGCGACACGAAGTCCATCACGACCACCACCACAATCAGAAGCGAGGTGCCGCCAAAATAGAACGGCACGTGCCACTCGGCCTGCATGAATGACGGCACCAGGCAGACCAGGACCAGATATGCCGCTCCGACCGTGGTCAACCGGGTCATCACACCGTCAATGTACTGCCCTGTCGCACGCCCCGGCCTGATTCCGGGAATCAGTGCGCCGGAACGCTTGAGGTTGTCCGCCGTTTCCTGCGAGTTGAATACGATCGCCGTGTAGAAGTACGCGAAGATGATGATGAGTACGGCATTCACCACTTCGTATACCGTCTGTCCCGGCGCCAATGAGGTCGTGATGATCTGCAACCAGCGCGACTCGTGACCATGGCCAAACCACTGCACCGCCGTCGCCGGAAACATCAACAGGCTGGTCGAGAATATCGGCGGAATGACGCCCGACATGTTGATCTTCAGCGGCAAATGGGACGTCTGGTTGCGATACCCCTGGCGCCCGCCGCCACGATTGGCGTAGTTGACCGTGATACGGCGCTGGGCGCGTTCCACGTAGACGACGAAAGCCGTCACCAACGCAACGATGGCAAGCACGATCAAGACCTTCAGGATCGAAAGCTGCCCGGTGTTGGCCATGCCCAGCGTCTGCGTCACGGCGCCCGGCAAGCCTGCGACGATGCCGGCGAAGATGATCAACGATATGCCGTTGCCGACACCGCGTTCGGTCATCTGCTCACCCAGCCACATGAGGAACATCGACCCCGCGGTGAGCCCGACCACGGCGGAAAGGATGAATCCGGCGCCCGGGAAATAAACCACCGGCGCACCGCCCGCCGCCGTCTGGCCCTGCAGCGCCACGGCGATGCCGAACGACTGCACGATACACAGGGCAACCGTCCCGATCCGGGTGTAATCGGTCAGCTTGCGTTGGCCGGACTCGCCCTCCTTTTTCAGGGCCTGCCAGCTTGGCAGCACCGATCCCATCATCTGCACGACGATCGACGCGGAAATGTACGGGATCACGCCCAGGGCAAACACCGAAAACCGTCCCAAGGCACCACCCGAGAACATGTTGAACATGCCCAGCAGGCTACCGCCCCCGGAAACCAGGCTCGTCATGGCCGCGGGATTCACCCCTGGCACCGGAATGAACGAACCAAGGCGATACACCACCAGCGCCAGCACGACGAAGATGATCCGGTTGCGCAACTCGGTCATCTTGCCGATGGATCCGAGCATGTTTCCCTTGGGAGCCGCCATGAATTTCCCCGCTTACTCCACGCTGCCGCCAGCAGCCTCGATGGCGGCCTTGGCACCGGCGGTCGCACGCACGCCCGATACCGTCACGGCCCGGTCGATGGTTCCCTTGGCCACGATTTTCACGGTGCGGACCTTGGCACCGACGAGGCCGGCCTGGCGAAGTGCATCGAGGTCAATACGATCGGACTTTATCGATGCCAGGTGATACAGGAACACCTGCTGGGTTTCAGCCTTTTTCGCGGAGCGGAACCCGATCTTCGGCAGCCGGCGCTGCAGTGGCATCTGGCCGCCTTCGAAACCCGGCGTGTGGCTGCCGCCTTCGCGCGAGTGCTGTCCCTTGTGCCCGCGGCCGCAGGTTTTGCCAAGCCCGGACCCGATGCCGCGCCCGACGCGCGTACGCGCGGTGCGCGCACCGTCGGCAGGTTTGATGCTGTTAAGACGCATGGTAGTTATTCCTCGACCTGCACCAGGTAATTCACGGTGTTGATGAGCCCCCGCACTTGGGGGCTGTCCTTCAACTCCCTCACGTCGTCGCGCTTGCGCAGGCCCAGTGCGCGGACGCTGAGTCGGTGCTTGTGCTGGACGCCACTTAGGCCCCTGACCAGTCGCACGCGAACGGTTTTCGATTCAGACTCAGCCATTTCCGAGCACCTCTTCCACACTCTTGCCGCGCTTGGCCGCTACCTGTTCGGGCGAGGCGATCGCCTGCAACCCCTTGATGGTCGCACGCACGAGATTGATCGGGTTGCGCGATCCCACGGCCTTGCACAGCACGTTGCGAACACCGACCACCTCGAGGACAGCGCGCATGGCGCCGCCGGCGATGACCCCGGTACCTTCCGATGCCGGCTGCATGTAAACCTTGGCCGCGCCATGGTTGGCCTTGATGGCGTGGAACAACGTCCCGTCATGCAGGTGGACCTTGACCATGCCACGGCGCGCATGGTCCATCGCCTTGGAAATGGCGGCGGGTACCTCGCGAGCCTTGCCATAGCCCAGCCCGACCCGACCCTCGCCATCGCCGACAACCGTCAGTGCGGTGAAAGTCATCTGGCGGCCACCCTTGACGGTCTTGGCCACGCGGTTGACGGCAATCAGCTTTTCAAGCAGGCCGTCGGAATTGTCACGATCATTGGAAGCCATGTTGTTTCCCGTGATGCCCGGCCAAGGCCGGTACTTCTACTTGCGGCACAGGGCCGACCGGTATTGTGTATATGTTGCCTTGCTCGCGCCCGAACGGCTTCGATCAGAACTTCAAGCCGGCCTCGCGGGCCGCCTCGGCCAGGGCCTTGACCCGACCGTGGAATCGATAACCGGAACGGTCGAATGCAACCGCTTCCACACCGGCGTCAAGTGCGCGCTGCGCAACGCACCGGCCAACGGCGGCAGCCGCGGCGACATTCTTGTGCCCGTCAACGCCCTCGAGAACCGAGGTTTGCAGGGTACATGCACTGGCCAGCACCCTGTCACCCGACGCCGAAAAGACCTGGGCGTAGATATGCCTGCCGCTGCGGTACACCGACAGACGGGGCACTGCCAACTTGCGGATGCGCGCACGCGTCGACTTGGCGCGACGCAGACGGGCTGTTTTCTTGTCTTTCATGAAAAATCTCCAGAAGCGGATCGGCTCATTCGCCTGCCACGCACAGTGGCAAACTCACGCCTTCTTGGCTTCCTTCATGCTGATGTGTTCGTCGCTGTAGCGAACGCCCTTGCCCTTGTAGGGCTCGGGTGGCCGCAGCGCCCGGATGTTCGCCGCCACCTGGCCAACGGATTGCTTGTCCGCGCCCTTGACAACGATTTCGGTCGCACTAGGCGTCTCGATGGTGATGCCGTTCGGGATGGCAAACTCGACCGGATGCGAAAAACCAACGCTGAGGTTCAATTTGGATCCCTGCACCGTGGCGCGAAACCCGACGCCCACCAGCTGCAGCCTGCGTTCGAAACCCTGGGTGACGCCCTTGACCATGTTGTTGACAAGCGCGCGCATGGTCCCGGCGTATTTGACCTGGCCGTCGGGAGTTGTTTCCACCGTGACCACGCCGTTGTCGACGCCGACCTTGACGCCCGGCAGGCGATGCACGGAAAGACTGGCCTTGGCGCCCTTGACCGTGACGCTCGCATCGCCGAGCGTTACTTCAACACCCTTGGGCAACGTGATGGGACTGTTGGCAACTCGTGACATTTCGCGATCTCCTACGCCACCACGCCGATGACTTCACCGCCCACACCCTGGGCACGTGCTTGCGCGTCCGTGAGCAGACCCGTCGAGGTGGACACGATGGCAATGCCAAGTCCCCCGATGACCTTGGGCAACCGATCCTTGCCACGATATACGCGCAGGCCGGAGCGGCTTACACGCTGGATGCGTTCGATGGCTGGTCGCCCATCAAAATATTTAAGCTGCACCTCGAGCACGGGCTTGGACGCCGTGGTGTTGTCGACGCGCACGTCAAGGACGTAGCCTTCACGCTTCAGCAGCTCGACAATTGCCTGCTTGAGTTTGGATGCCGGCATGCGCACGCTCGCCTTGCCCATCATCTGGGCATTGCGGATGCGTGTAAACATGTCGGCGATGGGATCAGTCATGCTCATGCTTTCACCTTGAATAGTGCACCGATATCCGAAAACGGGATGTAGGCTTCTCGAATCTTGCAACCCGCCCGAGACAGGGCGGCGGATTATACCACTGTCTGCGTGGGCAAACCCCGGCGGTTACCAGCTGGCCTTGCGCAACCCTGGAACGTTGCCATCCATGGTTGCCTCACGCAATTTGTTGCGGCTCAGGCCGAACTTCTGATAAACCGCCCGCGGCCGCCCCGTCAGGACGCAGCGTGTGCGCACGCGAACGGGACTGGAGTCACGTGGCAGTTTCTGCAGCTTCGTCTGCGCCTCCATCTTCTGCTCGTAGCTCGACTCGGGGTCGAGTACGATCTTCTTCAGCTCAGCGCGCCTTGCGGCGTACTTTTTCACAAGCTTGGCGCGCTTGAGATCGCGGTTCACCATGCAGCTCTTGGCCATGCCTTTACCTTTGTGTCAATTGCGGAACGGGAAGCCGAATGCTCCCAGCAATGCACGCGATTCGTCGTTCGAGCGCGCACTTGTCGTAATGCAGATATCCATGCCGCGCAATGCGTCGATCTGGTCGTAGTCGATTTCGGGAAAGATGATCTGCTCGCGAATACCCATGTTGAAGTTGCCGCGGCCATCGAACGATTTGCCGGACACGCCGCGAAAATCGCGCACGCGGGGCAAGGCGACGTTGATCAGGCGATCCAGGAATTCGTACATCCGCTGGCGCCGCAAAGTCACCTTGCAGCCAATTGCCCAGCCGTCCCGGATCTTGAATGACGCCACGGACTTGCGGGCCTTGGTGGTGACCGGCTTCTGGCCGGCAATCTTGGCCATCTCGGCGACGGCGTTCTCCATCACCTTCTTGTTGCCCACGGCCTCACCCACGCCCATGTTCAGCGTGATCTTGGTAATGCGCGGCACCTGCATGACGTTCGTATAGCCGAATTGCTTCATCAGCCTGGGCACGACGTCATCTTTGTAAAACGTTTCGAGGCGTGTCATGACATCGGTTCCTTATACGTCGACTACTTCGCCGCTGGAACGGAAAATGCGTACCCGGCGGCCATCATTCAGCGTCTTGCTGCCCAGTCGCTCACCTTTGCCGGTGGCATGGTTGAACGGCATCACATTGGAGATGTGGATGGGAGCTTCCTTCTCGATGATGCCGCCGGGCTGTTCCGCCTGCGGATTGGGCTTCGTATGGCGTTTGACCAGATTGACGTTGGACACAACCACCCGGTCACCCGATATGCGCACCACGTCGCCACGCTGTCCCTTGTTTTTGCCGGCGATCACGATGACATGGTCGCCTTTTTTGATTCTGTTCATGGCAAATCTCTAATTAACAACTCACAGGAGCCTGCCTGCGGGCGATGCACTCTCGCCAATCGCCCCACACAGCCCGGATCGGTTTGGCGGCCACGAGCAAGCCCGCTCCTACAGGACCTCGGGCGCAAGCGAGATGATTTTCATGAAGCGCTCGCTGCGCAGTTCGCGAGTAACCGGTCCGAAAATACGGGTACCAATCGGTTCAAGCTTGTTGTTGAGGAGTACGGCCGCATTGCCGTCGAAACGAACCAGCGACCCATCCGGCCGGCGCACACCCTTGGCGGTGCGGACGACGACGGCGTTGTATACCTCGCCCTTCTTCACCCGGCCACGGGGAATCGCATCCTTGACGGTAACCTTGATGATGTCGCCAATGGCGGCATAGCGGCGGTGGGAGCCACCAAGGACCTTGATGCACATCAGCTCCCGGGCACCACTGTTGTCCGCGGCGGACAATGTGCTCTGCATCTGGATCATGATCGCGCTCCCTGGTTACGCTTCGGCCCGGGTGATCACCTCGACCACACGGTGATGCTTGGTTTTGGACAACGGACGGCACTCGGCGATCCGGACATAATCGCCTTCGTTGACGCCGATGTCGTCATGGGCG
Organism: uncultured Rhodanobacteraceae bacterium; assembly: GCA_964402805.1. GTDB lineage: Bacteria > Pseudomonadota > Gammaproteobacteria > Xanthomonadales > Rhodanobacteraceae > Oleiagrimonas. The sequence continues at coordinate 12,286 of CAYOEF010000052.1, forward strand.
TGGACCTTGGTCGAACGGCGCACGATCTTGCCCAGCAACGCATGCTGCGTCTGGCGCTCGATCAGCACTGTCACGGTCTTGTCCATCTTGTTGCTGATGATGCGCCCCTCGAGGGTCCGCGCATTGTTGTTGTCAGTCATCCCGGCGATCCTCACTTCTTCTCGCCCAGCACGAATTTCGTGCGCGCAATGTCGCGCCGCACCCGGCGCAGCTGGTGTGGTTGCGTCAACTGGCCCGAACCTTTTTGCATGCGCAGGTTGAATTGTTCCCTGCGCAGGTCCAGCAGTTGCTGGTTCAACTCGTCCGTCGACATTTCGCCAATTGCTTTCTTGGCCATCACACCACCGCCCTGGTCACGAAAATGGTCTGCACGGACAGCTTCGCGGCCGCCAGGCGAAATGCCTCGCGTGCCGTCGCCTCGTCCACGCCCTCGATCTCGTAAAGCATCCGACCGGGCTGGACCGGGGCTACCCAGAACTCCACGTTGCCCTTGCCGGAGCCCATGCGCACTTCGATGGGCTTCTTGGTGACCGGTTTGTCCGGGAACACGCGGATCCACAACTTGCCCCCGCGCTTGACGTAACGCGTAATGCAACGGCGCCCCGACTCGATCTGGCGCGCAGTAAGGTGTCCGTGCGTGGTCGCCTTGAGGCCATACTCGCCAAACGAGACGACGTTGGAATTATAGCTCAGGCCGTCGTTGCGGCCCTTGTGCATTTTGCGATACTTGGTTCGTTTCGGTTGCAACATGTCGACGCTCCTTACTTCGCGCCACGCGGACGGCGCGCCTCATGGCGCGGCTCGCTGCTTCGCCGCGGCGCCTTGTCGTCCCGGCTGTCCTCGTCCGCAGCCGCCTGCAGGTCGAAGACCTCGCCCTTGTAGATCCAGACCTTCACGCCAATGACGCCATATTGCGTCTTGGCCTGGGCAAACCCGTAGTCGATGTCGGCGCGCAGGGTATGCAGTGGCACCCGACCCTCGCGGCTCCATTCCGAACGCGCGATTTCCGCGCCATTCAGGCGACCGGCGACGTTCACCTTGATGCCCAATGCGCCCAGTCGCATCGCATTGCCCACGGCGCGCCGCATCGCACGCCGGAACATGATGCGGCGCTCGAGCTGGTTGGCGACATTCTCGGCCACCAGCTGGGCATCCAGCTCCGGCTTGCGCACTTCGCTGACGTTGATGTGCGTCGGCACCCCCATCACCTTGGTGACCTCGGCGCGCAGCTTCTCGATGTCGGCGCCCTTCTTGCCGATGACTACGCCGGGTCGCGCCGTGTGGATGGTGC
>CAYOEF010000053.1:0-13568 GCA_964402805.1 uncultured Rhodanobacteraceae bacterium
ATGGACCGGTTGATTTCCTTGAGGTCCATCAGCGGCAGGTACAGCGTATGCGCGACGGCAGCCAGCTGACGCTGCTGTTCCTCCAGTTCCTCGCGGTATTCCTTGAGCGCCGGCGTCCATTTCTGGCGCTTGCGGCACAGGTCGGCGATCCATTCGACTTCGCCTTCGTTGCCGGGGAAGGATTTGAGGAACTCCTTGCGCGGCATGCCGGCCTTGCGGACCATGATGTTCATGATGACCCGCTCATGGCGGCGAATTTCCGAGACGACCTCGCGTATGCGGCGCACGAAACGGTCGATCAACGCCGACGGCAGTTTCAGTGACAGGAAAGTCTCCGCCATTTCCTTGCGCAGCTCGACGACCGCCTTGTCGTTGATGCCGGCCTTTTCGACAGTGGCCTGGAACTTCGCGTACGTCTTGCGCATGTCGTCCATGCGTTGACGCAATTCCTCCGGATCGGGGCTGGCACCACCGGCCTCGTCCTCCACCTCGGCGTCCTCGTCATCCTCGTCCCAGGTGCCGTCCGCCTTGGCCTTGGCGATGGCCGCGGCGCGCTCGTCAGCCTGTTGGATGACGTCATTGAAACCGGCGATGATTTCGCTCATGCGGCGCTTGCCGTCGAGGTGCAGGTCGTACTCCTCGATCATCAACTCCACCGAGCACGGGAAACACGCCAGCGCCTCGTGCACCTGGGTCAGGCCTTCCTCGATGCGCTTGGCGATGGAGATTTCGCCTTCGCGGGTCAGCAGTTCCACGGTGCCCATTTCGCGCATGTACATGCGTACCGGGTCGGTGGTACGTCCGACCTCGGCGTCCACGGCCGAAAGCAATGCCACGGCCTCGTCGGTCGCGGTTTCGTCGTCATCGCTGCTGGGCGCGTCGGGGCTGATGGTGTCGGTATCCGGCGCCATCTCGAGCACCTCGATGCCCATGCCGTTGATCATCGAGATGATGTCTTCTATCTGCTCGGTGTCCACGACATCGTCGGGCAGGTGGTCGTTGACCTCGCTGTAGGTCAGGTACCCCTGTTCACGCCCCCGCGTGATAAGTTGTTTGATTTCCGATTGTTGCTGGTGTGTTTGCTTGTTGTCCATGGGCATCATGGTCGCGCGGCGCGGAACGGGCTAGTGTATCGAATCGCTTGTTTTCTGGCCACAAATATCGACTGCCAGAGGCTTGATGACGGGTGGCTTTCATTGGCGGGCAGTGAGCCAGAACGTGACAGGGCCATCATTGACAAGCGATACCATCATATGGGCACCGAATTGCCCGTTTTCCACCCCCTGATGGCGTTCGCGTGCCATGGCGAGCAATCGTTCGAACAGGTGTCGCCCGTGGGCCGGATCGCCAGCCGTGCTGAAACCGGGCCGCGTGCCCTTGCGCGTATCCGCGGCAAGCGTGAACTGCGGTACGAGCAGCAGGCCGCCGCCGGTGTCTGCCAGGGATCGGTTCATGCGACCGGTCGCGTCGGGAAAAACACGGTAGCCGAGCAGGCGGTCGAGCATCCGCCGCACCTGGCGTTCACCATCCTCGGGTTCGACGGCGACAAGCGCCAGCAGGCCGGCTCCAATGGCGCCGATGACCGTGCCATCCACGGTGACGCTTGCCGTGGTGACGCGCTGGATGAGGCTGATCATGCGTGGGCGGACGACATCGACACGGTGGAACCCGGTTGCTGCGCATGGCGGCAGGTGCAGGTTATGCTTGATGGGTTCACGTGTCCACCGTCCCCCACGATGCGCCTTGACGTCGCCCTGCTGTATCTGCTGATACGCCTGATGGCGCTGATGCCGCTGCGTGCCCTGCACGCTACTGGGGCGGGCATGGGCTGGTTGCTGTGGCGCGCCCGCAGCCGCGCCACACACCATGTCCGGGTCAACATGGCGCTGGTACGTCCGCAACTGGACGCGCCTGCCCGCGAGATCCTGGTGCGTGATGCCATGCTGCAGTCCGGACGGTCCATGGTCGAAATGGCGTGGATCTGGGGGCGTCATGCCCGGCGCGCGCTCGAGGAAGTGCATGAAGTGCGCGGACGCGAGTTGTTCGACGCGGCACTGGCCTCCGAGCGCGGCCTGATCATTGCAGCGCCACACCTGGGTTGCTGGGAACTGCTCAACTACTGGCTGTGCGCGCAGGCACCCATGGCCATCCTGTACCGCCCGCCACGTTTTGGCGCCCTTGAACCCCTGCTGCGCAAAGTGCGTGGCGATCTTGCCCCGGAACAGGTACGCGCGCAGGGTCCGGGCGTGCGCGTTTTGTTCAAGCGTCTCAAGGAAGGCGGCCACGTCGGCATCCTGCCGGACCAGAAGCCGCGCGCCGGCGACGGGCGCATCGTTCCCTTTTTTGGCCATGACGCCCTGACGATGGTGCTTCTGCCGCGCCTGGCCGCACGCACGGACGCGACGGTGCTGTTTGCCTTCGCGGAGCGCCTGCCACAGGGACGCGGCTACCGCATCCATTTCCTGCCTGCGCCACCCGGCATTGCGGACACCGATCTCGACACCGCGTGCAGCGCCCTGAACCGCGGCGTGGAGCAGTGCGTGGAGCGGGCTTTTACGCAATACCAGTGGGCCTACCGGAGGTTTTCGGGGCATGGACTGGCCAACCCGTACCGGAAATCGCCGGCGGATAATCATTCAGGCTGAGGAATCGCCCTTGAAGACATGCCGACGACGGCCTTCACCCGAAGGCAAAGGCCGTCGTCCTGTCGTTCTCAATGAAAGAGCTTGGCCGCCCTCATGACGGTGTTGATGAAGCCCCAAGCCTGGGAATGAGTGCCAAGGCCCAAATGGCCATGATCTGAATTGCCGGCGTGGTGCTTGCGGTATCCAGGCGATCGTTGCTTTCGATATTGCCCATGACTTGTCCTCCTTATTCCGCCACGGCTTGTGGCAACGCCATGTCACCGGTAGCGCGCCCATCTTTGTCGACGGTGCCCTTGTAGTGGTGACGTTCATCCACCGCGTGGATCAGGAAGTTGCAGAAAACCCCGAGCACCAGCAAACCGACCATGATGTACATCGTCACCGTGTAGGCCTGTGCATTGGGTACCCCGGCGGCGATCTGGCCCTGGCGGATATAGTTCACCAGCACGGGTCCGGCGATACCCGCCGCCGACCACGCCGTGAGTTCCCGGCCGTGGATGGCGCCGACGTTCATGGTCCCGAACAAATCACGCAAATACGCCGGCAACGTGGAAAATGCGCCGCCGTACATGCTGATGCAGATGCAGAAGAACAACACGAACAGAACCAAGCTGCCGGTGGACGCCAGGTAAGGCACCATGGCGTAGAGCAAAATACCAAGGCCGAGGAACGTGTAATAGGTGTTCTTGCGGCCGATATAATCCGACAGCGTCGCCCAGCCGAACCGACCGGACATGTTGAATACGCTGAGCAGGCCGACGAAGCCCGCCGCCGCAACCGCGCCCACACCCACCATTTCCTGTGCCATGGCCGAGGCCTGGCCCAGCACGCCAATCCCGGCCGTGGTGTTGAGGAAGATGATCATCCACACCAGCCAGAACTGCTTCGTGCGTGTTGCCGTCACCGCGTCCACGTTGGCCGTGGTCACCAGCTTCCTTGGCTGTTTGGGAGGCACGTAACCAGCCGGCCTGTAACCTTCCCGCGGCACCCGCACGATAATGGCGCCGATACTCATGAAGACGCCATAGATAATGCCGAGCGTGATGAAGGTTTCAGCGACACCGACGGACGTGGCTGACCCAAAGTGGTTGAGCAGAATGACCGACAGCGGTGAACCAATCATGGCCCCGCCACCAAAACCGCAAATCGCCATGCCGGTCGCCAGCCCTGGATGATCGGGGAACCATTTGATCAGTGTCGACACATGGGAGATGTAACCGATGCCCAGACCGCACCCGCCGATCACGCCGTAGCCCAGGTAGATGATCCACAACTGGTGGGTTGCGGCGCCGAATGCCGACACGAACAAACCGCCGGCAAAGCAGCATGTTGCCGCCACCATTGCCTTGCGCGGGCCAGCCCGCTCCACCCAACGTCCAAACACGAATGACGCGGAACCAAGGAAAAACATCGCGAAACTGAAAATCCAACCAACTTGAGCCAGCGTCCAGTCCCCTGTCGTGGACTGATCGATGCCTATAAGCTTCGTCAGCGGCAGGTTGAACACGCTGAACGCATAGGCATGCCCGATGCAAAGGTCAATAAACAGTGCCGCGGGCGGCACCATCCAGCGGCTGTAGCCGGGTTTGGCTACGGTTCTCTCTCTGTCAAGGAACGAAAACATTCGCTCTCCTCCGGTATTTGCGCGAATCAATGCGGACCGATGCCCTTGCAGTCAGCAACCGGTTTCGACCCGCCTTCAATGCCACGTAATTGCCAGCCGCTTTGCCCAGCCATCACCCATCGCCGCCCCATGCAAACGAGACGGCATTGCGGCGTGGAGTACGACAAAGCGACTTCGAGTATTAAGTCGCACAATAGCGACGTCAAGTGTGACGACGGGCTTGCTTTTTCTTTCGGCGGACCTCGGAGGCGGTGCCGTGTGACGGCCACGCTTTAGTCGCCTTGAACTTCCGAATTGCCGGATGGCGAGTGATGGCGTGTCGTCCCGTGCGGCGATGTGTTGACCGGCGTTTCGAGAAGTTGGTCGGCTTCGAGATTACTTGCGAACGCCGCCGGCGCCTTGTATCGCGTCGATGATGCGAACCGGCTGCGCCGGTGCAGGCGGCTGTTGGCCGGAATGGATGGCTGCGAGTGTGCCCGCGGGCCACGTGACCAGCCAATCGGAGCGGAAGGGCTGGATGAGGACCGCATAGTGCCGCGCCGCAGCCGGAACCTTGTCCGGCGCGGTAATCACGAGCCCGTTGGCATGTTGGCGCGCGAATGCCGCCACGTCGGCCGCACGCTGCAATTCAACGATGGGACGGGTCAGGCGGCCTGTGAAATCGAACTGGCCGTCGTAGCTGCCAACGTAGGCGACTGTGCGGTGGTCGAGTTCGGCCTCGTGCAACAGGCGTGCTGTCGGGGTGATGTCGTAGCGTGGCCACAAAACCAGGGTAAAAAGAAGGTTGAGCATGAGCGCACTGATCAGGCTGACCAGCGCAAGATGACGCACTTCATCGCGTCGGCGCCAGAACAGCAACAACCCCAGCACGAGAAATGCCGCGGCGACGGGCCAGTCCACCTGGGCCGCGGCCTTGGCCCAACCGCTGGCGAAAACCCCATGCGCGATCAACACTGGCAGTGCAAACAGGAACGCCGCCAGTGCAAGGCCGGCCACCGCCAGAATCCATGTCCCCAACCAGCCATTGCGGGCCAGGCGTGAGTGCCGCGCGTGCAGCGCGGCCACGGCGCCGGCCAGCAGCAACACAAAGCCCACCAGTTCCGGGAGTGGGTAATAGGCCTGCTTGCCGCTGATCAGCGACAGCGTTGCAAGCATCGGCAGCAGCCAGCACAGGCAAAAACGCAGGCCCGGCGCCAGCGGACGCCGCAGCGCGCCAACAGCCACCCACGCGCGCGGCCAGAAAAAAAACGGGAACAGGATGGCCGGGAAACGCGAGAAATACCACCACCATGGGCGCGCGTGTGCCTGCACCGCACCGCTCTGGCCGGTCTCGTGGACAACCCGCGCCAGGGTTTGCGTGAACAGCAGCTTGTGCCGATAGGCGGGCCCACCCACGATGCTGGCCGGCACCACCCAGCACGCCAGAATGGCAAGGCCCATCACCACCGCCAACACCCCCCGTCCGTACCAGCGCGCACGGTGGTCGCGTGCCCACGTGCTCCACAGCGGCCCGAGAAGGAACGGAAAGGCCACATGCAACAGCATGACCGGGCCCTTGGTGAGCAGGCCGAAACCGATGCACGCGGCAAACAGCAGCCAGCGCGGTTCGCTGCGGCCCGGCTTGGGGACCAGACACACCAGGGCCCCAAGCACCCACGTGGCCAGCAGCACGTCGTACATGATCTGCAGGCCAAACATGAATGCGTAGACCAGAGCCATCAGCATCCATGGCGTGACGCGTGCAACCCACGGCTGGTCGGAAAACAGACGCTTGGCCAACACCGTAGCGAGCACCAGTTCGGTGGCGCCGAAACCCACCTCCAGCACACGCGGCCAGGCATCGTTGACACCGAACACGGCCCAGCCAACGTGAATCAGCCAGAACAGCAAGGGGGCCTTCTCGCTGTAAGGTTGCCCGTTCAGGTGCGGTACCAGCCATTGGCCGTGGTTCCACATGTCCCACGCCACGGCCAGCGTGCGCGTGGAATAAAGCGGCATGGGCCCGTGCATGAAGATCGCCACCAATGCCACAAGCAGCCACAGCGGGAGCCATGGCCAAATGGCGACAGGGCGATCACGGTAGTGGGCGGACACGGACGTCATGAGGCGGAAGGGTGGCAACCCGGCAAATTCTAACCGGTGGGCACGGGGCTGCCCGGGCGAACCGGGCGCGTCAGCGCGAGCCTGCGGTGACTTCCTGACGCTTGGCGCGCCAACCCTCGAGCCAAGCCTGGAACATCACCACGTTCCACAGGTGGGTGTGCCACTTGCGTTCCCCACGCTGAAAATGCTCCCAAATGGCCAGGATCGGCGCCGGTTCGAAATACGCCTCGGCACGTAGGCGTGTCCTGTCCAGGAGGGCATCGGCCCAGTCCCTGAGATCAGTTCTCAGCCAATGGCCGACTGGTGCTCCAAAACCACGCTTGGGGCGCTGAACCATGGCTTCAGGAAGGTAGCGCCGGAGCACGCGCTTGAGCAGGTATTTGGTTTCGCCGCGAGGTGAGTATTTCATTGCCAACGGCAGCGACCAAACCCACTCCACCAGTTCCCAGTCCAGCAGTGGCGCGCGCGCCTCCAGCGAGACCGCCATGGTGGTGCGATCGACCTTGCACAGCAGGTCATCGGGCAGGTAACTGGAGGTGTCAACCAGCATCATCGCGTCGGCCGGCGTCCCCGCGCCTGCCAAGGGATCGGCGGCGTCGTAATGACAGTGCGCCCCGCTGGCGCCGTGAATCACGGCCACGGGATCGCGCCAGCGACTGATGCGCCGGCGGTAGACGTCGCCGATGCCGCGGGCGCCGAGTTCGGCACGCAGCGCGGCGATGCCGCCCAGGCGCGCAAGCTCCCCGGTTGGCCGTCCTGCGAGGAAGCGTCGCAGCGCCAGCGGCACGCGCGCCAGCATGCGCCCCTTGCGCAGGGCGCGCTGGTAACGACGGTAGCCGAAAAAAAGTTCGTCGCCGCCGTCGCCGGACAGGGCGACGGTCACTCTGCCACGCGCCAGCCGCGCGACCAGTACCGTGGGCACCTGGGATGCGTCGGCAAACGGTTCGTCGAACATGGTCGGCAGGGTAGGCACGACCGCCAGAGCATCCGCCCCGTTGACATAAAGCTCGGTGTGATCGGTACCGAGATGGCAAGCGACCGCGCGTGCCAGCGGTGCCTCGTCGTGATGCGAACCCTCGAAACCAATGCTGAAGCTGCGCACCGGCGTGGTGCTTTCAGCCTGCATGATCGCGGCCACCACGGATGAATCGGTGCCGCCCGAGAGCAGGACACCGACCGGCACGTCGGCCACCATGCGCTTGGTGATTGCAGCGTGCAGACGCTGGTCGAGCTCGTGCTCGGCTTCCTCAATGGCCCCGGGATGCGGCGTTGCAAGTATGGCGCGCATGCGTTGGCGGGCGTCCCAGAATGGCTGTTGCGCTGAATGCGGCACATGGGCCGCCGCGCCGTTGGCCACGCTGCTCGCGTCCATGCGCAGAATGCGTCCAGGCATCAGCTTGAACGTGCGTTCGTGGATGCAGTGTGGCGCGGGAATGTAGTCCAGCCGCAACAGCAGGCCCAAGGCATTGCGGTCGACGCTGTTGTCAAAGGCGGAATGTTGCCACAGCGCCTTGAGTTCGGAGCCAAAAACCAGGGTGTCGCCCGCCCAGCCGTAATACAGCGGCTTCTTGCCAATGCGGTCACGTGCCAGCCACAGGCAGCGTTCTTCGCGATCCCACAGCGCCAACGCGAACATGCCGTTGCAACGTGCAAGGCCAGGTTCAAGCCCCCATGCGGAAATGGCGGCCAGCAAGACCTCAGTATCGGAGTGGCCGCGAAAGGCATGGCCCAGCGCCGCAAGTTCCGTGCCCAGCGCAACGGCGTTGTAGATCTCGCCGTTGTAGCTCAGGACAAAACGGCCATCGGATGAAAGCATTGGCTGGTGGCCGGCCGTGGACAGGTCGACGATGCTCAGGCGGCGGTGCGCAAGCGCGATGCCCGCGGTGGCATCCACCCATACGCCGGCATCGTCGGGGCCGCGATGGGCCAAGGCGTGCGCCATCGAACTGGCGCGTGCGGCCAGTTCGTCGGAGTGCTGCGAGGGTTGCGACAACAGGAAACCAGCCAGTCCGCACATGCACGTCGTCCCCGGGTGCTTGATAGCGTAGGCACGCTAACCCATTGCCTTGCAGGGAGTCCAACGGCGGGTCGATCCTTGCTCAGTTTTCCGGCAGCAAGGCACGCAGCCGTTTGTGCGCCTGAAGTCGGCGCAAGGCGTTGCAGGGCTTACGCGCGCGGGGCTCGTAACCACCGTCGGCCAAGCGCCGGGCGGCGTCCAGCACGCGTTCGCTGGAGCGGCCATCACGCCATGGGTGGATGGCATCGGCATGTTGGCGCAGGTGTTGCATCAATGCGTCGGGCTTTTGCAGGACGGTGGTGATTGCCGCATCGACCGCCTCCGGGGTAGCGACATCGAGCATGAAGGGGCGCGGCACGCGGTTGTTGATGGTGACGACGGGCTTGATCTGCAGCGCCATCTCGTCCACGACCGAGGAGGTGTCGCACACCAGCGCGTCGGCGGCGTGCAGCATGTCGAGCAGGTACTCGGAATCCACGAATGTCGCGTTCGCCGCATGCGTGGCGGCCAGGGCCCGATAGGCCTGCACCAGCGCAGGATCGCTCTTGGGGTGCAAGGTGAGCAGCCAGTAGCGGTCGCCGCGCGCCAGCAGGCGCGGCAACGTCTCCAGCATGGCGGGGGCCGCACTCAATGCGGGGGTGAAGGTGGATGCATACATGATGCACGGCCGTGCGCCGGCCACATCGCGCAGGGCCCGGCAACGCTCGCCGGGCGGTTGGAACAGGGGATCGACCTTGGGCCAGCCGGTTTCTTCGACGGCGAAATAGCGGTATCTGGCCGCCAGTGCCTGGAATGGTCCGGTCGTTGCCGGGCCTTGCGTGCAGTAGAGGTCGAAAAATCCGCGCAGGCGAAAATGGCCGCGTTGCGCGGGGCGTTTTTCGGCGTTGAAGCCATGGAAAACCTGCACCTTGTCCCCCGGCAGTGCGGGTGACACCCAATTGGCGGCGCAAAACACGGTGCGTGGAGCAAAGCGCCGGATTTGCACCATGCTGGCAAGGCGCGTCTCGTCCGGTTCCAGGCGGCGCGCGACGGCGTCCGGCACGACCCAGGCGCACGCGAGTCCACGCCGTCGCGCCGCCGCCTGGAGCGGCCGCAGAATGGGCAGGGCGTATAGCTCGGTGGCGAACAGGAGGGCGGTCATGCGCGCGCGGGTTCTGCAAAGGCGTCATGGTAGCGCGGCAACGTTGGCCGGACACCTTGATATGCTGGTGCGCCAGCCTCCCGGATATGCATCACCGTGGCCACCGACCAACCTCGCCTGTCCGTATGCATCATCACCTTGAACGAAGCCGACCGCATCGCGGACTGTCTTGCATCGGCCGCATTCTGCGACGAGGTCGTGGTGGTCGATTCAGGCTCCACGGACCGTACGACGGAACGGGCCCGGGCTGCAGGCGCGCGCGTTCTCGAGCGTGCGTTCGATGGCTTCCGTAGCCAGAAGGCGTTTGCCGTCAGCCAGGCACGCACCGACTGGGTGTTGTGCCTGGATGCCGACGAGCGCGTGACGGAGGCGTTGCGCGAATCGATCGAGGCGGCGCGGCGTGCCGGATTCCCGGGGGCGGCCGGCTATCGCTTTGCCCGATGCTCCATGTATTTCGGCGCGTTCCTGCGCCACGGCAATGCCTACCCGGACCACGTGCTGCGCCTGTTCGACCGTCGTCGCGGCGGCTGGCGTGGCGAGCGCGAGATCCACGAGGCCGTCACGGTCGACGGCCGCGTCGATGCGCTAGGCGGAGACCTCGAGCATCATCCCTATCGTTCGTTCTCCGAACAGATGGCGAAGCAGGAAAAGTACGCATCGATGATGGCCGCGCACGACCATGCCCGCGGCAGGCACGCCAGCCTCGCGCGCATCGTGGTGAGCCCGGCGTGGCGTTTCGTGCGCGGCTACGTGCTGCGTGGCGGATTTCTCGATGGCTGGCGCGGGCTCGTGTATGCCCTCACGCGGGCCGAGTACGTGCGCCGCAAATACGTGAAAATGTGGCTGCTGGAACATGGCCAGGAACCCTGAGGGTTTCCGGCCAACGCGTGATTGCCGCGCTGGCGCGGCTGGTCTTTTATACTTCGCCCAGGAGTACCATCGGCACCAGGATTCCAGTCTGAATGGTTACCCAAAACCGCGCATGAGGGGATGCGTCTGGCCTTGTACATCGGGGAGGACGATCATGTTGAAGAAAGTTCTGTATGTGCTGGCGCTGATGCTCGCCGGCACGGGTACGGCGCTCGCGGCAGGCACGGTGGTGGTCGGTGTGCTGGCGCCGTTGTCGGGCTTTGCGGCGGCCGATGGCCACAGCGCGGTCACCAGCATCAAGCTGGCGGCCAAGGACATCAACGCCAATGGCGGCCTGCTCGGCAAGCAGGTGGTGCTGAAGATCTACGACGACCAGGCCGATCCCAAGCAGGCCGTCAACTTCGCGCGGCGCCTGGTCGAACAGGATCACGTGCAGCTGGTCGTGGGCGCATCCTACAGCGGTGCCACGCTGGCCGCGGCACCGGTGTTCAACAAGAACCACATTCCGACCATGGTCGCCTATGCGGTGGCGCCGGATATCACCAAAGGCCACCCCTACGTGTTTCGCGTCGGCCTTGGCGGCGTGGTGGAAGGGCGCGTCGGGGCCGTGCTGGCGCAGAAACTCGGTGCCGGCAAGGTGGCCATGATCAACATCAAGAACGACTTCGGCCAGGCGCTTGAGACCGGCTTCAAGAGCGAGGCGAAAAAGCTCGGGCTCGACATCGTGTTCAGCGACACGTTCCAGCTCGGCAACAAGAACTTCACGCCGATCCTGATTCGCGTCAAGGGCAGCCACCCGGACGTCATTTATGCCAGCGGGTATTACGCCGGTGCCGCCAATCTGGTGCGCCAGGCCAAGACACTCGGCATCACGGCGCCGATCATCGGACAGGATGGCTACGATTCACCCAAGTTCATCGAACTGGGTGGTGCGGCGGCCAATGGCGTGTACCTCACCACGCAGCTGGACCGTGACAGCAGCCACAAGGATGTCCAGCACTTCCTGGCGGAATACAAGAAGGCCGCGGGGCAGCCGGCGGACATGGTCGGCGCCACCAGTTATGCGGCGCTGCAGGTGTTGGCCATGGCCGTCACCAAGGCCGGTTCGCTGGACGGCAACGCCGTGCGCAAGTGGCTGGAAGGCGCGCATGACGTGGATACCGTCGTCGGGCACGTCTACAAATGGGACAAGAACGGCAACCCCGTCAAGACGGCCACGGCGCAGGTCGTCAAGGACGGCGCGTTCCACCGTTACACCAACTTCACTGACCAAACGTTGCTGACGCCTCAATGAGTGGGGCCGTTGTCGGCTATCTGGCCCTGAATGGGCTGGTGATCGGCAGTATTTATGCACTGACGGCGCTGGGTCTGGCGCTGGTGTACGGGCTGCTGCGCATCCTGCATGTGGCCCATGCCGGTGTCTACGCCGTGGGCGCCTACTGCGGGTGGCTGGCCTTCGCCGCCACCGGCAGCCTGGTGCTGGCGCTCGTGGTGGGCGCGGCCGGGGCCATCGTGCTTGGGGTATTCCTCGACTGGTGGTTCTACCGGCCCTTGGCCGGCAAGCCGCCGCTGATTCCGCTGATCGGGTCCATCGGCCTGTTCCTCGCCACCGCCGATCTGTTGCGCATCGTGTTCGGTCCGTATCAGCACGCCTTGCCGGCCATGGTGCCTTCGCCGCTGTTGACGCTGGGGCCGATAACCTTGACCACGCCGCAGGCCTTCGTGTTGATCGGCACGTTCGTCCTGTTGCTGGTGGTCTACTGGCTGAACTCGCATACGCGCCTCGGCATGGCCTGGCGCGCCATCGCGCAGGACCGGGACGTCGCGGCGGCGATGGGCATTCACGTGCCCAAACACACGGCGCTGGCGTTCGCGCTCGCGTCCGCACTCGCCGGCATCGCCGGGGTCATGGTCGGCGTCTACTACAACCAGATTGCACCGACGATGGGTGACGAGCCCGCCTACAAGACGTTGGTCATCGTGGTGCTGGGCGGGCTGGGCGACGTGCGCGGCACGGTCGTGGCCGGCCTGCTGCTCGGCATCGTCGAATCCGTTGCCGGCGCCTATGCCGGCAATTATTTCCCACCCGAGGGCATTTCGTTCGTGGCCCTGCTGCTGGTATTGCTGTTTCGTCCGCAAGGGCTGTTCGGGAGGGTCCGCTAGCGTGTATTTCGTGACCCTGGCGACGCTGTTGCTCATCTACGCGAGCCTGGCGCTCAGCCTCAACATGGTGACGGGGCTGGCCGGCCAGGTGACGCTCGGGCATGCCGCGTTTTTCGGCATTGGCGCCTACGCCTTGGCCGTGGCGACCGCGCATGGCGTCAATTTCTGGCTGGCCCTGGTGTTGGCCGGCGTGATTGCCGGCGCCGTGGGTCTGGTCCTTGGTGTGATCAGCCTGCGCCTGCGCGACGATTACCTGGCCATCGCCACTATTGGCATCAACTTCGTGCTGGTCGCGGTGTTCCTGTATTTGCCGGGTCTGGGTGGCGCGTTTGGTATCAGCGATATCACCGGCCCGTTCGCCTCGGTGGGCACTCTGGTGATGGTCGCGGTCGTGTTCGCGCTCACGATGGTGTTGCACGAGGTGGTGCGCGCATCCAACCTGGGACTGGCGCTGATGGCCTTACGCGAATCGGAGGACGCGGCGGCGGCACTGGGTGTCGACGTGGCGCGCTTCAAGGTGACCGCGTTCACCCTCGGCACCGTGGTGGCGGGTGTTGCCGGCGGGCTGTATTCCGTCTACGTCGGTGTCATCCATCCGCACGATTTCGGCTTCACCTTGTCCGTCATCCTCCTCGCGATGGTTTCCGTCGGTGGCATGGGGACGCTGTGGGGACCCATCCTGGGCGCCGTGGTGCTGGGCGGATTCGCGCAGGCCTTCGCGCCCATCCACAACTACCAGCTGGTGCTTTTCGGCCTGCTGCTGGCGCTGGTGATGCGTTACCGGCCGGAGGGCGTGGTCGGCTTCTTCCGTCGGCGCCGCATTTCGCGCCATCCCGGGGTGGCGGAGCCGCCGGCATGAGCAGCCCGGCGAGTGCACTGGAGGTGGCGCACCTGTCCAAGTCCTTTGGCGGCTTGCGCGCCGTGGTGGATGTGTCGCTGACCGCCGTGCGCGGGCAGGTGCTCGGCCTGTTCGGCCCCAATGGCGCCGGCAAGACGACGCTTTTC
>CAYOEF010000054.1:0-13422 GCA_964402805.1 uncultured Rhodanobacteraceae bacterium
TCACCGACTTCGGCATCTTCATCGGCCTGGAAGGTGGCATCGACGGCCTGGTGCACCTGTCCGACATCACCTGGCAGGGTACCGGCGAGGACCTCATCCGCGACTTCAAGAAGGGGGAGGAAGTCGAGGCGGTGGTGTTGGCCGTCGACCCGGAGCGTGAACGCATCTCGCTGGGCATCAAGCAGTTGGGCCAGGACCCGTTCGGCCAGTACATGGCGGCGCATCCACGGCATTCCATCGTGACCGGTACGGTCAAGGAAGTGGATGCCAAGGGCGCCGTCATCGATCTCGGCGATGGCGTGGAGGGCTACGTGCACGCCAACGACATCGCCAAGGAGCGCGTCGAGGACGCCACCCAGTACCTCAAGGTGGGCGACAGCGTTGAAGCGAAGTTCACTGGCATGGACCGGCGCGGGCGTCAGCTTGCCCTGTCCATTCGTGCCAAGGACGAGGCCGACGTGCGCGAAGCCATGGAGGATCTGCGCGCCGCCCATGCCGGAACCACCAAGCTGGGAGCGCTCCTGAAGGAACAGATGAACAAATCCAAGTAATTCATTGTAAATCCTCGCAACGCACGGTGTGAATCCGTGCGTTGCGACAGCCCTGCACCGCCGTGTGCGGATATCGGTGCACAGTGGACCGGACGGTCAACGCCGTGCAAGGCACGCGGGGCGTGGCGAACGTGACATCGTCGACACCAGTGGCCTCATGGCTACCTGCATGAGATTTGGGGATCATGACGAAATCCGAACTTATCGAGGAACTGGCGCGCAGCCAGAGTCACCTGGCCTTCAGTGATGTGGAACTGGCCGTCAGGAACGTCCTGGAGCAGATGTGCCAGGCGCTGGCCGGGGGCGAGCGCATCGAGGTGCGCGGTTTTGGCAGTTTTTCGTTGCACTACCGTCCGCCCCATATCGGGCGCAATCCCAAGAGCGGCGATGCCGTTGCGTTGCCGGGAAAGCACGTACCGCATTTCAAGCCGGGCAAGGAACTGCGCGAACGCGCCAATCGCGGTTCCAAGTGACGGCGTATTGGCCGTGACGGCGCAAATCGCGTAAGGTGACCGCCCGTTCGTGTGCAATCCGCAAGAGCCGACCCATGCGCCTGATCCTCGTTGTCCTGGTTGCCATCATCTTCGTGCTGGCCGGAGTCGTTTTCGGGGCGCTCAACCCGGCCCTGGTCGGCTATGACCTGGGGTTTGCGCAGATCCACGTGCCGAAGGGCGCCGCCGTGCTGGCGGCCGTGGTGCTGGGTTGGCTGCTGGGCGGCATCGTGGCCTGGTTCGGTACGCGCGTGACGTTGCGGCGCAAGGCCATTGGCCAGACCACTGTCGTGAAAAGGGGACCGACGGATACCCCATGAGTCCGTTGTACGCCTTTTTCCTGCTGCTACCGGTCGCTTTCGTCGCCGGTTGGGCGGTGGCAAGACGGGTGGGTGAACACGTCTCGGGCGCACGCGCCCACGCCCTGTCGTCCGATTATTTCCGGGGTCTCAATTACCTGCTCAACGAAGAGCAGGACAAGGCCATCGAGGTTTTCCTGCGCCTGGCCGAATACAACGAAGACACCATCGAGACCCATCTGGCACTGGGCAACCTGTTCCGTCGGCGTGGCGAGGTGGACCGCGCCATCCGCGTGCACCAGCACCTGGTGTCGCGCCTGGACAGCGACGCCGACACGCGCCTGGTCGCCTTGCTGGAGTTGGGTGAAGACTACATGCGTGCCGGACTGCTGGACCGTGCCGAGGCCTTGTTCCTGGACCTGGCCAGCATGGATGCGCAGGCGCCGGCGGCCCTGCGGCACCTGATCTCCATTTACCAGCACGAGCGGGATTGGCACGAGGCCATTCGCCATGCGCTTCGGCTGGAAGCGATGACCGGCGAATCCCAGGCGCATTCGATCGCGCACTTCCATTGCGAACTCGCCGAGCAGTCACGCAACCATGGGGCATGGCAGGAGGCGCAGGACTACCTGCAAAAGGCGATCGGATACGAGCATGACTGCGTCCGCGCCCACATCATCCAGGGCCAGATCCTGGCTGGCCAGGGCCACCACGCCGAGGCGATGGATACCTTCGAACGTGCCCTGATGTCGGAAACCGACTTTGCGCCGGATGTCCTGCCCATGCTGCTCGAGAGCTATCGCGCCGAAGGGCAGCTGGAACGTGCGGAGCACTTCTTGGAGCGGCTCGTTGCGATGTATGGTGGCATCTCGGCGGTACTGGCACTGGCCGAGGTCCGTGCGCAATGCCAGGGCAAGCGTGCCGCTGTCGACTTCCTGACCACCCAACTGCGCAAACGTCCTTCAGTACGCGGCATGATGGCGCTCATTGAAGCGACGCTGGAACATACGTCCGGCGACGTCCACCAGGATTTCCTGATCCTGCGTGACCTTGCCCACAAGATCCTCGACGGCCAGGCCAAGTACCGCTGCACCCAGTGTGGCTTCAGTGCCAAGGGGCGCCACTGGCAGTGCCCCAGTTGCAAGCAGTGGGGAACCGTGCGCCCCATCCGGGGCGTCACCAACGAATGATGTCCGTACCGACCGACACCTGCATG
The DNA here is from genome assembly GCA_964402805.1 of uncultured Rhodanobacteraceae bacterium. Classification (GTDB taxonomy): domain Bacteria; phylum Pseudomonadota; class Gammaproteobacteria; order Xanthomonadales; family Rhodanobacteraceae; genus Oleiagrimonas. Next base: position 2,558 of record CAYOEF010000054.1, read on the forward strand.
CGCCGGGGGCGTTCATGTGCGGCCGGTTATCCTGACGCAGTCAATACGCGCCGCACCATCGGCCCCGGGCGAAGCGTGCATGCGTGAATCCGCAACAGCGAGCGAATCCATGGGCAAACCTCTACGCAAAGTCGTGTTTCCGGTGGCCGGGCTTGGGACACGTTTCCTGCCGGTCACCAAGGTCGTCGCAAAGGAAATGCTGCCGGTCCTTGACCGCCCGCTGATCCAGTACGCCGTCGACGAGGCCGTCGATGCCGGGGCGGAAACCCTCATCTTCGTCACCAACCGCTACAAGCACGCCATCGCCGACTACTTCGACAAGGCTTATGAGCTTGAAGACAGGCTGGAGGAAAAGGGCCGGGACGAGTTGCTCGGCCTTGTCACCGGAACGCTGCCGGCGCATGTACGGGCCGTGTTCGTAACCCAGCCCGAGCCACGCGGCCTCGGCCATGCCGTGCTGTGCGCGAAACCGGTGGTCGGGGACGAACCCTTTGGCGTGATGCTGCCCGACGACCTCATCGTCAACGACGGACCGAGTGCGCTGCGCCAGATGGCGGACCTTGCCGGGGCACGCGATGCCGGCGTCGTCGCCGTGCAGGAAGTGCCCCGCGAGCAGACGGGCAAATACGGCATTGTGGACGTGGCCGCCGGGGGGGATGCGCGTGCGGCACGCATTCGCCACGTCGTGGAAAAGCCGGCGCCCGAGTCGGCTCCGTCGAACCTGGCCGTGGTGGGGCGCTATGTCTTGCCGGCCGCCATATTCGAATTGCTGGAAGCGACGGATCCCGGAGCCGGAGGCGAAATCCAGCTTACCGACGCGCTGGAAGCGTTGCTGCGACAGCAACCCGTGTTGGCCTGTCGCTTCAATGGGCGCCGTTTCGACTGCGGCAGCAAGCTTGGCCTGGTGGAAGCCACCTTGCACCTCGCCATGCGCGATCCCGACCTGGCACCGGCGGTGCGAACCTGGCTCGCGCGCCACGGCGCATAGCGCGCCTGCCCGAGGCACGCCGGGTCCCACGGCGCGGCGCCGGTCTATACTGATTGACATGCAATGACTGCATGGAGGGTGCCGCCTTGCCTCGTCTTGCGGCATCCGGCCAGACCTATTACCAGGACACGATGGTCAAGTACACGCCGTGTGCCCCGCTCGTCGGGGCGCATGACGTCGACACCCTGATCGTTGGCGGCGGGTTCGCGGGCCTTAACACGGCTCTTGCCATGGCCGAGCGTGGTGGCAGGGACATCATGCTGCTGGAAGCGCACGACATCGGCCATGGCGCATCGGGGCGCAATGGCGGCTTCGTGTTTGCGGGCTATTCGCTGGGTGAGCAGGATCTTGTTGCCCGCCTTGGCGACGACGCGGCATGCCGCCTTTACATGCGCACGGTCGATGCAGTCGAGACCATCCGCACGCGCGCGCATGGCATGGATTGCGATCTCGTGGAAGAAGGCGTGATCTGGGCCAACTACTTCCGGGACGAGCGCATTTTGCGCAAGCGGCAACGCCTGCTGGCCAGCCGGTTCGGCACCCGACTGCAATGGCTGGAGCCTGACGTGCTGCGTCAACAACTGCACACGCAACGTTACGGGGCCGGCCTTTTCGAAGGCACGGCCATGCACCTGCACCCGCTCAATTATGCGCGCGGACTGGCATCGGCAGCGCAGGCGCGGGGAGTGTTCATGCATGAACAAACACGGGTGGACACGTTGCAACGCGACGGGCAGGTCGGCTGGATCGTGCGCACGGCGCAGGGCGCCAGGGTCAGGGCGCGACGCGTGGTGCTGGCGTGCGGCGGCTACCTCGCGGGCCTGGAGCGTTCCGTGGATCGCGCCGTGCTGCCCATTGCCACGTATGTCGTGGTCACCGAACCACTGGGATCGCGCCTCGATGAGATCATGAGCACGCGCGCCGCCGTCTATGACAGTCGTTTTGCCTTCGACTAACTATCATCCTTTGCCGGATACGCGCCTGCTGTGGGGTGGTCGCATTTCGGTGTGCCGGCGGCCGGCGCACGCGATCGCGCGCCTGCTGCACCGTGACATGCGCCGGGTCTACCCGCAGTTGACCGACGTCCGTATCGACTACGCGTGGTCCGGGCTGATGAGTTATGCGCGTCACGAGATGCCCCAGATCGGCGGCGACGGCCACGGCCTATGGTGGGCACAGGCGTTCGGCGGACATGGCCTGGCGCCGACGACGGTCGCCGGTGACCTGCTTGCCGCGGCGCTGGTGGAGGGCGATCGTGGCTGGGAGGCGTTTGCGCCGTTCGGATTGCTCGATACGGTGCGCCCGTTCGGGTTTGTCGCCGCGCAGGCCAGGTACAGCTGGTTGCAATTCAGGGATTACGTCAAACAGGTGATGGAAAGATGAGCGCTGCGGAAATCACATGGCAGGACTTTGCAAAAGTGCAATTGGTCGCGGGCACGGTCACGCGCGTGGAACCGTTCCCGGAAGCACGCAAGCCGGCATACAAGGTATGGGTCGACTTCGGTCCGTACGGAGAGAAAAAGACCAGCGCGCAGATCGTTTCGCTGTATACGCCGGACGAGCTGGTGGGGCGCCAGGTCGTGGGCGTGATCAATTTTCCCGAGAAACAGATCGGCCCTGTCCGGTCCCAGTTCCTGCTCACCGGGTTCGCCACCGAGGACGGCGTGGTCGTCACCACCCTGGAGCGTCCGGTTCCCAACGGGACGCCGATGTCCTGAGGTGGCATGGGCACGGCACGCCGTGCCCCTACGACGCACAGTCAAGTCAAGGCGACAGACGCCTCACACACAGGTTGCGTAGGGGCACGGCGTGCCGTGCCCATGCTCACCACAAGCGCCTTGCGTCCACCGCAGGCGTGGCGGCTACGACGCAACACAAGGACCGTTATCAGTGCGTGGTGCCGTCGGTGGCGCGCTGCTGGCGGTCCAGCCAGACCTCCAGTCCCTGTGCGTTCAACTCGATATCGATGTCGAACAGACGGGCAACTTCCGCGGCTGGCAGGCCCGCACCGTGCTCGGCCGCGAGGGCGCAATAAAGCCGGGTCAACGCCTGTGCGATCGCGGCGTGCCGCCCGGCGTCGTCGGCATGCGCCTGGGCAATGTCGACCATGGCGTCGATGGCGCGGTGGAGGTCGTTGCCGAGACGGTGGATGTCCGTCACGGGACCGAAGTGGGTCAGGTAGATCGCCGGGGGATCGAGGGCCGTCAGGCGCCGGATCGAGGCGTGCAGGGCATCCGGATCGAAATCGATGGGGGATGTGGTGGGAATGATGAAAGGCCCGCGGGCGCTGTCCAGTTCACGGTAGGACAGACCGAAGGTATCGCCGCTGAAGATGCATCCCGAACGCGTGTCATGGATGGCGTTGTGGTGCTTGGCATGGCCGGGCGTGGCCAGGCAGCGCAGGATCCGCCCGGCGAGGTTGACCTCGTGGCCGTCAGCGGCCTCGATGACGCGTTCAGCCGGTATGGCGCGCACCTTGCCATAGCTGCGCTCCATCTCCTCCTCGCCGTACACGGCCGTGGCACCGGCCCACAGTTTCGACGGGTCGATCATGTGGCGCGCCCCGCGCGGGTGGACCACCAGCGTCGCATTGGGCAAGCGGGCCATGAGTTCACCCGCGCCGCCAGCGTGGTCGAGATGGACGTGCGTGAGGATCAGCCAGTCGACATCCGCGGGGTCGAGCCCGGCGTCCGCAAGCGTCGCAAGCAGGCGTGGTTGCGAGTGGTTGGTGGCGCAATCGATGAACGCCGCGTGTCCTTTTTCGACGACCAGGTAGCTGGCGTCGAAGCGTGGCCGCTGGAAGCCGGTGTCGATGGTGTGGATGCCGTATTCGTTTTGCATGGGTGTCGAGCCTACCACCAGGAATTATCTCGGACTGCCCGCGGTTGCGTGTGTGGCGTGCGCTGGCGAAGGGTCAGGCGCGCCGTTCAAGGCGATACGCGCGGGTGTGGAACGAGGTCAGACCGCGGCGCGCAAAGTCGGGTTCCGAGGCAAGAATGTCGCGTTGCTCCAGTTCCTGCACGTCCCAGGCATCGTCGAGCAGGGTATGCACGACGGACGGAATTATGGAAAACGGTGGCCCGTCCATGTCCGACTGCGGGTATTCGAGCGTGAGCATCAGGCCCTTGCAGGCCGCGGGCAGGCGGCCGTAGATCTCGCGCGCGTAACGTTCGCGCAGGGGAGCAGGCAATGCCACGATGGCGGCGCGGTCGTAGACCGCCTGGCAACGGGCAAGCGTGGCGTCATCGAGGTCGAATACGTCGCCCTGGATGATTTCGATGCCGTCGGCGACGTACCGGGTTCCACCCTGATGGTGCTGCGTCTCGCAGGCAAGTTCCTGTTCGTCGAAAAACTGCCCGATCGCCAGCGGCGACAGTTCCACGCCAAGCACGGCACAGCCTTGCGCGCGCAACCAGATCATGTCGGGCGTCTTGCCGCACAGCGGGACCAGGACGCGGGTTCCTGGCGGCAGGGCCAGGGTGGGCCAGTGTTTCATCAACAACGGCATCGGGGTCGTGCGATGGAACCCCGTCTTCCCCTGTTGCCACATGTGCAACCAGAACTCGGTATTCATGCATGCGTTCCCTCGGTGTGCCGCTCCAAGGTAGCAGGATCATGCCCGGGTGTCAGTCGGTCGGCTTTTCGGCCAGGGCGGCAACGCGTGCGTACCAGCGTTCGATGGCCTGTTCGTCCTCGTCGTCGACTTCGATCAGGTTGAACCAGGGGTGTGCGCCACTTGCGCGCAGCCAGTCGTCGAGGCGGTGGCCGAATCCGCAGAAGAAATCGTAGGAACGATCCCCGAGCGCGAGCAGTGCGTAATGCAACTGGCCAAGCTCGGCTGGCGTGGCCATGACCTGGTTGCAGAACTCCTCGGCCATGTCGGGTGGTTCCCCGTCATAGGTGGTACTGGAAACGAACAGGACCTGGCCGGCCTGTTCGAGCACATCCAGCGTCATGTCGTAGAAGTCGATCATCTGCACGTCGTTGCCGGCCATTTCGAGCTGTTCCAGAGTGGCTTCGGCGATATCCTGCGCGGCCCCGTTCTGGGTCGCGAAGGCGATCAGTATGGGACTTGCGTCGAAACGTGCCGACGGGTCGGCCTGGACGGGTTCTGGTGCGACTTCCACGGGAGGATCGACAAACAATTCCTTGAGCCAATGGCTGTGCAACATGCTCATGCCTGAATCATGGTAGGCGCGGCGCCAAACCGCGCCGTGACGTACATCAAGCATGGCCGTGAAACGCGGATCATGGATGCACCGATCGGCGCGCGACGATGTGTTTCCCAAGGTGGGGCGGGTCGGGCACGGGTTCAAGTGGCGGCGTGACGAATCCCTGGCACGCCTCCCTGTCGCCGAGGTGCGCGCACAGCGCATCGAGAATGCCGCGCAGCGTGCCTCCGAATCGCCACGGCGGGTTGACGAGGGCCAGTCCGCAGCCGTTGAGGCGCAGTGCCGAGTCGGCGGGATGCACGAGCAGCTCGGCAATGAGGACCTTTCCAGGGTAGTGTTGCCGCAGCCAGCGATGGAACGGCTTCACGGACGCGTGCAATTTGATCGGGTACCACACCGCGTAACGGCCGGTGGGCCACCGCGCCATGGCGGTCGTGAGTGCATCCTGGATGGCGTGGAACTCGCCCTCGCGCGCCTCGAACGGCGGATCGATCAACACCAGGCCACGCTTTTGCGCGGGCGGCAGCAACGCATGGAGGGCGCCGTACCCGTCGCGTTGATGGACGTGGATGGCCCCGGATTTGCCGACGTTGAGCCGCAGCGCACGCGCTTCACCGGCTTCCAGTTCGCACACGATCGCTTCGTCCTGGTTGCGCAACAGGCGTCCGGCGATGCAGGGGGATCCGGGGTAGCGGGAAATGCCACGGCTGGTCCCTTCGGCGTTGAATGAACGCACGATTTCGACGTAGGCGCGCAGGCTTGCCGGTAGATGTTCCAACGCCAGCAAGCGCCCTATGCCGTCCGCGGCTTCGCCGGTCTTGTTCGCTTCGGCGCCGTCAAGCGCATACAGGCCACGCCCGGCGTGGGTGTCGACGTAGCACAGCGGCGCCGGCTTTTCCCTGAGCCGTTCGAGCAATGCCACGAGAACTGCATGCTTGAACACGTCGGCAAAGTTGCCGGCGTGGTAGGCATGGCGATAGTTGAGTGGCGGGCGGGACGTGGTCATCGCGCCAGTATAGCCAGCGCCTGAAAGGCCGGGACCACCGCGCTGGCGATGGTCCCGGGGAACGGCACGCTGTGGAAAAAATCAGGACCCGACAGCTTTCTGCACCGCTGCAAAGGCGGGGCCGCTGCCATCCGCCGTCGTGACCCCGTCAAGCCACTGCTTGACCAGGTCGGGGTTGGACTTGATCCATGCGCTGGCCACCTTCGACAGCGGGATCTTCTTGTACCCGTAGTCGTAGATCCACTGGCTCTGCACCTTCGACGGGATGTCCATCTGCTTGAGGAAGCGGGTCACGTTGGGTTGTGCCTTGATGAACGCGGGGCTCACTACCGTGTTCACGGTGCTCGTACCGCCCCACATCTTTTCCGGGTCATTGAGGTATTTGATGTGGAAAACGACGTTCATCCAGTGCGGCCGCCAGCCCAGGAACACGATCCACTGGTGGTTGGCGATGGCGTTCTTGGCCTGCTCCAGCATGCCCGCCGTGCTCGACGGTACCAGGTGGAAACCCTTGAGGTTGTACTGGTTTTTCTTGATGGCGTTGATGACCAGCGTGTTGCCGTCGTTGCCCGCCTCGATGCCGTAGATCTTGTGGTCGAACTTGGCCGCGAACTTGTGCAGATCACCGATGGAATGGACGCCGGCCTTCCATACGTAATCGGGAACCACCATCCCGTACAGTGCGTCCTTGATGTTGGTGGTCAGCAGGACGACCTTCTTGGACTTCAACATGGGGTCCAGCACCGAGTTCTGGGTTGGCCGCCACAGCGCCATGTCGGCCGACAGCTGGCCCGTCGCCACCGCCTTGAGGTCAATGATCCAACTCGCGTTCGTGGAGGCGGTCTGGTAGCCGGCGGCCTGCAGGATCTGCTCGGCGACCTCGGCCTTGACCCGCTCGCCAGGCCATGACGGGACTCCGAAGCTGATCTTGGTGGCGGCTGCCGCCGTGCCGACGAAGGTGAACGCCAACAGTGCCGTCATGGTCAGCGCATGCACGAACCGTCGCCTCAAATTGCCTTGCGGCGTTTTCATTCTGGACATGTTTGACTCCGTACCCTCTGCTTGATGGGGGCTGGTAGTGGCTTGCGGCGTTGCACGCGGGACCAGCGACCCGGACGGGTTGGCGTGCGTGTCGTCGCCTGCCGTTGCTCGATAGGATTTCAGTCACGTGAAGACGGGGCATTGCGAACGCATCGCCACTACGTCATCGCGCATGCGCTTGCAATGTCGAGGGTAGCGTATCAATGTTTTATTGAACATTCAATCAACTTTGACTACCATGACCGCAGGCTCGCCGCGCGGTGGGTTTCATCGATCTTCACCGGAGTACCGTGTAATGCCCAAGCTCGGCATGCACCCGATACGGCGCGAGCAGCTGATCCAGGCCACCATCACCACGGTCGACCAGATCGGGCTGGCCGACACGACCGTTGCACGCATCGCCCACAATGCAGGGTTGTCGTCGGGCATCATCAGCCACTACTTCGGTGGCAAGAGCAGTCTGCTGGAGGCCACCATGCGCCAGCTGCTGAGCGAGCTTGGCGATGCGGTGTCCCGGTTTCGGCGTGACGCGCGGGACGATTCCCCGCGCGCGCAGGTGCGGGCCATCATCGATGGCAATTTCGACAGCAGCCAGGTTAGTCGCGCGTCGATGCGCGTGTGGCTGGCGTTCTGGTCGAGTTCCATGCACGAACCGAACCTTGCCCGTCTGCAGCGCGTCAACGACCGGCGTCTTTATTCCAACCTGTGTTGCCAGTTCCGGCGCGTGTTGCCGGTGGCGCGCGCGCGTACCGCCGCGACCGGCCTCGCCGCCATGATCGACGGCCTGTGGCTGCGCGGCAGCCTGCGCGAAGGCGACATGGACGTGGAACACGCGCGGGCCATCGCCTACGCCTATCTCGACGACCAACTGAAAACGGGTGCTTGAGCCACCCGTGGGAATACACCATGCCACAGCTGCCTGTGCAGACAAGCCATATCGGCGGGCGCCGGATTGACGTCGTATCCGATGCGGCCACGTTCGAGACCATCAATCCCGCCACGGGCGAGGTGCTGGCGACGGTGCAGGCGGCGACGCGCACCGACGTGGAGCGTGCGGTAGCGGGCGCCACGCAGGCACAAAAAGCTTGGGGCGAGCGGCCGGCCATCGAGCGCGCACGCATCCTGCAGCGCGCCGTGGCCCTGCTGCGTGCGCAGAACGACACGCTGGCGCGCCTGGAAACGCTGGATACCGGGAAGCCGTATGCGGAGACCTCCACGGTCGACATCGCCACGGGCGCCGACGTGCTGGAATACTACGCCGGCCTTGCGCCGGCCATCGAAGGCGAACAGGTTCCATTGCGCGAAACGAGTTTTTTCTACACGCGTCGCGAACCGCTTGGTGTCGTGTGCGGCATCGGTGCCTGGAATTACCCGATCCAGATCGCCTTGTGGAAATCCGCGCCCGCGCTGGCTGCTGGCAATGCGATGTTGTTCAAGCCCAGCGAGGTGACGCCGCTCACCGCGCTGGAACTGGCGCGGATCTACACCGAGGCCGGCCTGCCCGACGGGCTCTTCAACGTCATCCAGGGTACTGGTGCCCAGGTCGGTCCGTGGCTCACCGGGCATCCGGGCATCGCGAAGGTGTCCTTTACCGGTGGCGTCGCCACGGGCAAGCAGGTCATGGCGTCAAGTGCCGCATCGACGCTCAAGGACGTGACCATGGAGCTTGGCGGCAAGTCGCCGTTGATCGTCTTCGACGATGCCGATTTCGAGCGCGCGGTCGACATCGCCGTCATGGCCAACTTTTTCAGTTCCGGCCAGGTCTGCACCAATGCCACGCGGGTATTCGTACCGCGCGCGCACGTGGCAGCCTTCGAAGCCGCGGTGGCCGGGCGGGTGGAGCGCATCCGCATCGGCGACCCCATGGATCCGGCCACGAATTTCGGGCCGATGGTGAGTTTTCCGCACATGCGGCACGTGCTTGAGTACATCGAGGATGGCAAGCACAGCGGGGCGCGCCTCGTCACGGGCGGCGCCCGCGCCACGGACGCCGGGTTGGAACGCGGCGCGTATGTCCAACCCACGGTGTTCTCCGATTGCACGGACGCCATGCGCATCGTGCGCGAGGAAATCTTCGGGCCAGTCATGTGCATTCTCGCCTACGACAGCGAAGACGAGGCCATCGCCCGCGCCAACGACACCACCTACGGACTGGCCGCGGGTGTCGTCACGCGCGACCTGGCACGCGCGCACCGCGCCATCCATCGCCTCGAGGCCGGCATTTGCTGGATCAACACCTGGGGCGAGTCCCCGGCGGCGATGCCGGTGGGCGGCTACAAGCATTCCGGCGTCGGCCGTGAAAACGGCATCGAGGCCCTGCGGCACTACACGCGTACCAAGTCGATCCAGGTTGAACTGGGCGACTTTCCCGCGGCTTTTTGATCATCCGGTGCGGGATGGGAGGGCGGGCCACCTTGTTCCGTCGTGCCCATGCCTGCTTCGGATCACAGGAGACCGACCGTGACGTCATCGAATGTTGAATACGACTACATCATCGTCGGCGCGGGTTCGGCGGGCAACGTGCTGGCCACGCGCCTGACCGAGGACCCGGATGTCCGCGTACTGCTGCTCGAGGCCGGCGGCCCGGACTACCGCCTCGACTACCGCACCCAGATGCCGGCGGCACTTGCCTATCCGCTGCAGGGCCGGCGCTACAACTGGGCCTATGAAACCGATCCCGAGCCGTACATGGACAACCGGCGCATGGATTGCGGGCGCGGCAAGGGCCTGGGCGGGTCCTCGCTCATCAACGGCATGTGCTATATCCGTGGCAATGCCATGGACTATGACAACTGGGCCCGGATCGAGGGACTGGAAGATTGGTCGTACCTGGATTGCCTGCCGTATTTCCGCTAGGCCGAGACACGCGACATCGGTGCCAATGACTACCACGGCGATTCCGGCCCTCTGCACGTTACCACGCCGCCGACCGGCAACAATGAATTGTTCCACGCCATGGTCGAGGCCGGCGTCGAGGCGGGCTACCCACGCACCGACGATCTCAATGGCTACCAGCAGGAAGGCTTTGGCCCCATGGATCGCACGACGACGGCGCGCGGCCGGCGCTGCAGCACGTCCCGCGGGTATCTGGACATCGCGAAGTCCCGGCCGAACCTCACCATCGTCACGCACGCCGTGACCGACCACATCATGTTCGAGGGCAAGCGTGCCGTTGGCGTGGCGTGGCTGCATCGCGGCGAGGAAAACGAAACCCGCGCCACCCGCGAAGTGCTGGTCTGCAGCGGCGCGATCGCTTCGCCGCAGCTCCTGCAACGGTCCGGCGTCGGTCCCGCCGATGCCCTTCGCGCACTGGACATTCCGGTGCTCCTGGACCTTCCCGGCGTGGGCGCCAACCTGCAGGATCATCTCGAAATGTACGTGCAGTACGCCTGCAAGAAGCCGATCACGCTGGCCACCGCCAATCGCTGGTATCGCAAGCCCGGCATTGGTGCCCAGTGGCTGTTCCTGGGGACCGGTATCGGCGCCAGCAACCAGTTCGAGGCCGGTGGCTTCATCCGCACCCATGACGAGTTCGACTGGCCCAACATCCAGTTCCACTTCCTGCCGGCGGCGGTCAACTACAACGGCACCGCGCCCATCCGCATCCACAGCTTCCAGATGCACGTCGGTTCCATGCGATCGCCCAGCCGTGGCCGTG
>CAYOEF010000055.1:0-13307 GCA_964402805.1 uncultured Rhodanobacteraceae bacterium
ATGGCGGTGCCGGCCCACAGCCCGAAGCCCTGGGCGCTCATGTGCATCAGGTGCCCCAGCAGTGGAAACACCAGGACCGCGATCAGGTTGAACAGGAATATCGTGGAAATGGAGAACGCGGTGTCATGCTCGTCGGCCTTGACGATGGGCGTGACCGCGGCAATCGCCGACCCGCCGCAAATGGCCGTGCCCACCCCGATCAGCAGCTTCAACTTCGATGGGATGCCCAGCCAGCGGCCGAGCAGCCAGGCTGATACAAACGCCACGGTCACCGTGATCAGCGTGACCGCCAGTGACGACAAACCGGTATGCGCGACCTGGGTCAGACTCAAACCCAGGCCGAGCGCCACGATGGACCACTGCAGCACTTTCTTGCCGGTGAAGGCGATACCCGGCTGGCAGGCGGCAGGCAGCGAGACGAGGTTGCGTACCACCACCCCGAGGACGATGCCGAACACCGGCCCGCCAATCAATGGCAACCAGCGTCCGAGTTGCCATGCGATCAGCGCGAGCACGGTCGACAATGCAAAGCCCGGCGCCAGCGTGGCGAGGTTGGTGCCATGGCGCGGGCGTGGAACGGTGAGGGTGGTGATGGCGCGGTCGGGCACGGAAGTCTTCCGGCAAAGGTGACCGCGCAAGGGTAGATGTCATGGTTACAAAATGATATTTATACATTTTTATATGACCAATAAGCATTGATGAATGCCTATCCAAGCTCGCGCCAGCTCCAGGTGTTCGCAACCATCGCGGATACGGGTAGCGTACGTGCGGCGGCCGAACAGCTGTCCATGACCCAGCCGGCCGCGAGCATGGCGCTGGCGGGGCTGGAGGAACACCTGGGCGTAACGCTCTTTGCGCGTGAACATGGTCGCTTGCACCTGAACGAACGTGGCCGCGAACTATTGCCGCTCGTGCGCGAGGTCCTGGAGCGCATGGCGGAATTGCAGTACCGGGCGGGCGGTTCGTCGGCCGGTCTGTCCGGGGAACTGCGCCTGGGCGCAAGCAATACCGTGGGCAATTACCTGGTGGGCGACCTGCTCGGGCCTTTCGCCCAGGCGCACCCGCGCGTGTCGGTGCATCTGGAAGTGGGCAACACGCGGGGCATCGTGGCGGCGGTGCTGGCGCACCAGCTGGACGTGGGTTGCGTCGAGGGTGACGTGGTGCGATCGGACATCACCGTGTACCCGTGGCGCGAGGATGACCTCGTGGTGTGCGCCCGGCCGGATCATCCCCTGGCGCGCATCGAGGGCCTCAAGCCCGAGGATTTCGCGGCGGCGCACTGGATCATGCGCGAGCCCGGCTCGGCCACGCGGGCCCAGAGCGAGCGGATCCTGGCCCGGCTTCCGGCGGCCGAGACGGTGCTCGAAATGGGTCAGGTCGAGGCCATCAAGCAGGCCGTCGTGGCCGGCCTCGGCCTGGCATGCCTGCCACGCGTGGCCATTGCCGACGCGGTGGCCGCGGGGCGCATCGTCACGTTGGAAACTCCCTTCCTGGACATGCACCGGCGCCTGTCCGTGATCTTTGCGCGAAACGCCTACCACGGCGCCCTGGTCGAGGCCTTCGTGGACGCCGTGGCGGGCCGTCGCGCGCCGGTGACGCATCACCGTCGCGGGAGCCAGCCTGCCGACGATTGATCTTGCGATATGTGGGCCGGGTCCGGCGCGCGACGGCATGCCGCGACGGTAATCTCACGGCTCCGGCTGGATGTGGCGCACGATGGCTTCCACTTCCTCGCGTGAGGCTGCGCGCAGGATGCGTGGCGCGAGACGGCGCAGGCGTGCACGCTCCAGGTGCGCGATGCGGTCGCGGATGGTCAGCAGTTGGCCGGGGTGCACACTGAACTCGATGAGGCCGAGTGCCAGCAGCAGTGGCGTGAACAACGGGTCGCCGGCCATTTCGCCGCACACGCTGACCTGTTTGCCGGCGCGCTGGCCGGTGTTGATCACATGGTGCATCACGCGCAGCAGTGCCGGTTGCAACGGGCTGTACAGCGAGCCCAGGATGTCGTTGTTGCGGTCGCTGGCCAGGACGTACTGGGCCAGGTCGTTGGTGCCGAGCGAGAGAAAATCGACGTATTCCAGCAGCGAGCGCAGGTTCAATGCGGCGGCGGGTACTTCGATCATGGCGCCCAGGGGCACGTATTCCGGAAGGTCGACGCCTTCATTGCGCAGGTCGCGCAGGCAATGGTCGAGGAGCGTGCGTACTGCCTCGAGCTCATCGCGCTGGGTCACCATGGGAACCAGGATGCGGACCGGGCCGTAACTTGCCGCGCGCAGGATGGCGCGCAGCTGCGTGGCGAACACCAGGGGATGGCGCAGCGACAGGCGCACGCCACGCACGCCGAGTGCGGGATTTTCCTCGTCGCGCACGGTCAGCCCTGCCGAACCGGCCTTGTCCGCGCCGAGGTCGAGCGTGCGGATGGTGACGGGCAGGCCGCCCATGGCCAGGACCAGGTTGCGATAGGCCCGGAACTGTTCATCCTCGCTGGGCAGGCCCTCCCGGCCCAGGAACAGGAATTCGCTGCGGTACAGGCCGATGCCGCTGGCGCCATGGCTGCGGGCGGTGGCCAGGTCGCCGGGCTGTTCGGCGTTGGCGTACAGGCCGATGCCGGCGCCATCATGCGTGCACGTGGGGGCGTTGGCCAATGCCGCAAGCCGCTTGCCTTCGCGCGTGGCCGTGCGTTGCCATTGCCGGTAGCGGGCCAGGTCCTGGGCCGTCGGATGCACGATGACTTCGCTCGCCTCGCCATCGAGCAGGATGAGGTCGTTGTCGCGGATGTCGTCGAGGGCGTTGGCGACTCCGATCAGCATCGGCAGGTTGAGATTGCGCGCGAGGATGGCGCTGTGCGAATAGGTGCTGCCGGTGACCGTCACCACACCCAGCAGGCCGCGTCCGGCAAGGCTGGCCATGTCGCCTGGCGAGACGCTGGCTGCGACCAGGATTTCACCCACGCGCGAGGCGAGCTTGCGTTCCTCGTCACTGCTGGTGCGTGCGAGGATGCCAAGCACGCGCCCGATGACGAGGTCGATATCCTCGCTGCGACCGCGCAGGTACGGGTCGTCCATGGCCTCGAAGACGCTGACCAGGCGGTCGCGCTGTGCCTTGAGCGCAGCGCCGGCACGCATGCGTTGCCCGCGCACCATGTCGTCCAGTCCGCGCAGCAGGTCGGGATCGCTGAGCAGCATGTTGTGTGCGTCGACGAACTCCGTCGCTTCCCGCGCCATGGAGCCCTGCAACTTGTCGCGTAGCGCCAGCAGTTCGTCGCGGGCCGTTTCCAGTGCGTTGTGCAGGCGGTCCAGTTCCGGCCCGATTTCCTCATCGGTCAGGGGTGTGGGATCGATGCGGATCTGTGTCGACTGGACCCGCCGGGCACGTCCCAGGACCATGCCACGCGCGCTTGCGGTGCCGGTGAGTACCTGCCTCATGGGCGATACCCCCGATCAGCGTGGATGGTTGGCTGGACGCGTGGCATGCTCAGCCCCCTTCGCCGAATTTGCGTTCGAAGATGTCGACGACCGCCGCCAGCGCGTCACTCTCGTCCGGGCCTTCGGCTCGTACCGTGAGCGTTGTCCCCTGGCCGGCCGCCAGCATCATGACGCCCATGATGCTCTTAGCGTTCACTTCACGGCCCTCGTGCAGGAGCATGACGGTGGACTGAAAGCGTTGCACGGCCTGCACCAGTTTGGCGGCAGCGCGCGCGTGCAGGCCGAGCCGATTGGAGACGGTGACGTGGTCTTCACGCATGGTCGATCAGGATTCCTCCACGCCCGCCGCTGGCCGCGATGTCGGCCAGTTCATCCAGGGGCTTGTCTGCATAATTCATCACGCGCAACAGCATCGGCAGGTTGAGGCCCGACACGCAGCGCACCGGGGCGCCGAGGTCGGCGGCCTGCAGGCCCAGGTTGCAGGGTGTAGCGCCGTACAGGTCGGACAACACGAGCACGCCGTCGCCCGAGTCCAATGCGCGCACGTGCTGCTCGGTCATCTTGCGCATGACGCGCATGTCCGCATCGGCGGGTACTTCCATGGCCACGACATCGAGCGGCAACTGCGGCATGACGTGCCGGGTAGCGTCGATCAGGGCGCTGCCGACCGTGGCGTGGGTGATGAGCAGGACGCCGACGCTCATGTCGGATCCAATTCGCGATGGAACGTCAACACCTCGTTCGGGCCCGGCCGGAAGTGGTCGGCCAGCCGTTCGACCAGATATACCGAACGGTGCCGGCCGCCGGTGCAGCCGATGCAGACCGTCACATAGCTGCGGTCGTTGCTGCTGAAGCGCGGCAGCCAGGTCTCGAGGAAATGGATGACGTCGCCCAGGTAGGCCTCTACCATCGGCTGGCCGTCGAGAAAAGCGCGCACCCGGGCGTCGCGGCCACTCAACGGGCGCAGCGACTGGTCCCAATGGGGGTTGGGAAGGCAGCGCGCGTCGAAGGTGAAGTCGGCATCCGGCGGCAGGCCACGCCGGTAGGCGAACGATTCGAACAGCAGCGACAGGCCTTCGCTGGCCTCGGCGTAGCGGGTGGCGATCAGGCGCCTGAGTTCGTGGACGTTGGTATCGCTGGTGTCGATGACCGACTCGGCAATATCGCGCAGGTTGCGCAGCAGGCGGCGCTCCTGGGCGATGGCGCTGGCCAGCGAGGAACCGGCGGTCGACAGGGGATGGCGGCGACGTGATTCCGCATAGCGTTTGATCAGTACTTCGTCACGACTGTCGACGAACACCAGATGCGACACGATGCCGTTTTGCGCCAACTCCGAGAGCATATACGGGATTTTTTCCAGCCCGTCGGCCTGGTTGCGTGCATCCACGCCCACGGCGATGCGCCGGTGGTCGCCCCGGTTGCCACCGAGGGCCTCAATCAGATGCGGGATGAGGGCCGCCGGGAGGTTGTCCACGCAATAGAAGTCGAGATCCTCCAGGGCACGCAGGGCAACGGTCTTGCCACTGCCGGACATGCCCGAGAGTACGACCAGGTGAACGTCGGAAGCTAGCGGGGTATCGGCCATGTGTGATCGGGCGGTGGGCAGGCAGGTCGCCGCCGCCGCGGCGCCTGGGCCAAGTTTACATGCTGGCGCCGCCCCCTGGCGTGCCATCTTGTCCCACCGCGCGCCCGTGCGTGCAAATCATTCCCGCGCCAGGCGCGTGAACGCGATTGTCACCAGGGCGGCAAGTGCTGCATCTGGCGTGCCTGCCGGTCGATGAAGGTCTGCGCCGGGTCGACGCCGCTGGAGCGCAACATGTAACTGCGCACGGCCGCTTCCACCAGCACGGCCAGGT
The DNA here is from genome assembly GCA_964402805.1 of uncultured Rhodanobacteraceae bacterium. Classification (GTDB taxonomy): domain Bacteria; phylum Pseudomonadota; class Gammaproteobacteria; order Xanthomonadales; family Rhodanobacteraceae; genus Oleiagrimonas. Next base: position 5,282 of record CAYOEF010000055.1, read on the forward strand.
TGCGGCCGGGCGCCACGGGAATGGTCAGCATGGGTATCTTGAGGTCGAAGATCTCGCGGTGGCCGGTGGCGCCGGTGAGGCGGCTCAAGGCCTCGCTGTCCATGGTGTCGCGCATGGGTTTGAGGTGGATGATCAGACGCAGGTACTTGGACGCCTTGACGGCCGTGTGGCCGAACATCTCGCGTACGTTGAGCACGCCCACCCCGCGTACTTCGATCAGGTCCCGCAGCAGCTCGGGGCAGGTTCCGTCGATGACTTCCGGCGAGATCAGCGTGAACTCGGTGGCATCGTCCGCGACCAGGCGGTGGCCGCGCGTGATGAGTTCCAGCGCCAGTTCGCTCTTGCCGGAACCAGGATCGCCGGTGACCAGCACGCCGATGGAATAGACCTCGAGGAATACCCCGTGCAACGAAATGCGTGGCGCGAGGCGCCGCGTGAGGTGAAATTGCAGATATGACAGCAACTGGTGCCCGCGCTTGCCGCTGACCCACACGGCCGTGGCGCTTTCCTCGGCGGCGTCGGCCAGGTCGGACGGGGGTTTGCGGCCATTGGTGAGAATGATCGCCAGCGGCCGCTGGGCCATGATCTTCTGTATCGTTTCCCAACGCTGGCGGGAATCCAGGCCATCGAGGTAGTCGAGCTCCTCGCCGCCGATGATTTGCACCTTGTTGGGGTAGATGACGTTGAGGTAGCCGGCCAGCGACGGACGCCTGGCCTTGGCGCCGGTTTCGTCCCCGACGGTTTCGAACGTGCGTGCTTCCCCGCGTATCCCGGCCGACCATTGCAGTTCGAGCCGTTCGCTGACGCCATCGAAAAGCTGGCGGGCGGTAAAGGTTTTTGCCGTATCGGAAATCCCCGCGTCGCCCGGGGAAGTGGTTTTGTCCATGGTATGCCTTGCAAGGACCTGCGCGATTGCGTGCCCGGCGTCGAACGGATATTACGCGTGTGGACGGGCTGTGCGAAACAGCCCGTCCGTCCGCCTGGTTCACGGATTCGTCATTCAGGCCTGCTGCATTGCGCGAACCTCGCGTGCGCGGTGATCGGTCAGTTTTTCCTTGTGCTTGCGCAACTGCGTGACCAGTTTGTCGAACAGCAGATCGATGGAGTTGTACATGTTCGCGTCCACGGCCTGGGCGTGCAGGGTGCAACCGGCGCCCAGCAGGGTCCCGTCGGCCATGTGCTCGAGTTTTTCCACGGACAACACGACCGTCAGGGAACTGAGGTTGTCGAAGTGGCGGGTCAGCTTGTCCAGTTTGGATTGGACATGGCTCCGCAGGGCCTCGGTGATCTCGATCTTCTGACCGCTGATCTGCACTTGCATGATGCGCCTCCTCAATGTTTCAAGACGCCGCCCGCAGGCGGGAGATGCGCGAAACGGTACGTTCCGCGGTTAACGCTTACGAACACACGGCGCGTTGCAAGTTCCTTACTCCACACGCCGGCGTTCAGTTGAACGGGGTATTCGCAAGGCCTCCCTGTATTTGGTGATGGTACGTCTGGCGACGTTAACGCCCTGTTTGACGAAGGCGTTCGCCAGCGCCTGGTCGGACAAGGGTTTGCGCGGATTTTCCTCGGCGATGAGCTTGCGCAGGACGGCCTGGATGGCCGTCGTCGACGCACTGCCGCCGCCGTCCGTGGCGAGTCCGGTCGAAAAGAAATACTTGAACTCGAAGTTGCCGCGCGGCGTGTTGAGGTATTTGCGCGTGGTGACGCGGGAAATGGTCGATTCGTGCATACCCACTTCCTCGGCGATCTCGCGCAGCAGTAGCGGCCTGAGCGCCTCGGGCCCATAGTCGAGAAAGGCGTGCTGGCGGTTCACGATGGCGCGCGTCACACGCAACAGCGTATCGGCCCGCGTTTGCACGCTCTTGATGAGCCAGCGCGCCTCCTGCAGCTGCGCGCGCATCCAGGAGGCGTCGGCAGCGCATGCCTCGTGCATGAGCTGGCAGTAATGCTGGTTCAATTCCAGGCGTGGCTGGTTGGCCGGGTCCAGCGTCACTTGCCACCGTTTGCCGTCATGCCATGCATAGGCGTCCGGCACGATGTACTCGACGGGACTGGAATCCAGCGCGGTTCCCGGGTGTGGATCGAGCTGGCGGATGAGGTCGCATGCGGCAGCGACGTCTTCCGGCGTGGCGCGCAGGCTGCGTGCGATGCCGGCGATGTCGTTGGCGGCGACGAGATCCAGGTGGCGGCTGACGATGTCACGCGCCAGTTCCCGGGCCGGCGCATCGGGTTCGGTCTGCTCCAGTTGCGCGCCGAGGCAGTCCGCCAGGTCGGTACAGGCTACGCCGACCGGGTCGAAGTCCTGTACCTTGCGGCGTACCGCATGCAGTTCGTCCAGTGTGAGGGCCGGTTCGACCGGTACGGATTCGGCAAGCTGGGCAAGGTCGCAACGCAGGTAACCGTCGCTGTCCAGCGCATCGATGATCAGCGCCGCCGCGAGATACTCGCGTTGCGTGAATGACGCCATCTCCAGTTGCCACATCAGATGCTCGCGCAGGCCTTCAGGCGCAGCCTCGCGGATGTCGATGTCGACGACCTGGTTCGAGTCGCTCCGCGAGGTACCCTGCGGCATGTCGGGTTCGGCCGCCGACATCTCGGGTTCCCCGTCGTGATCGTCCGCGGGCTCCCACGCGGGTTCCTCCGTGTCGGGTCCGACGGGCAGCGGCAGGTCCTCGACAAGGTCCAGCATGGCATTGCCTTCGGTGCACTGTCGAAGCTCCACCTCCAGCTCTTGCCGCGACAGCTGCAACAAGCGGATGGCCTGCCGCAATTGCGGTGTCAGCGCCAGGTGCTGGTTGGTGCGCAGCCGGATCGACGTGTTCATGTTTCCCCGGACAATGGACTCCAGTCCATCGTACCGACTTCGGTGATCGTGGGCCAGCGGGTCGTGTTGCCGGGAGCGGGACCCAAGGACAGGGGACGAGGGATGCGAGCGTGGGATATCGAGGGCACCCACGTCGTTACAGGGCACGGCACGCCGTGCCCCTACCCGCACCGAGGCGCAATTATGTGTGGTTACTGGATGTACAAACGAATTTTGTAGGGGCACGGCGTGCCGTGCCCATATCCATATCGCGACGATGGCGCGCTTCGCCGGTCGGCCGGAGCCTTGTGCCGCCCGCCACCCTACAGCCGGAATTCATGCCCCAGGTAAACTTCGCGCACGCGTGGATCGGCAAGGATGTGCGCGGGCGTGCCACACGACAGCACCTCGCCTTCGTTCAGGATATAGGCGCGGTCGCAGATGCCCAGGGTTTCGCGCACGTTGTGGTCGGTGATCAGCACCCCGATGCCGCGATCCTTGAGATGTCGCACGATCCGCTGGATTTCCCCCACGGAAATCGGGTCCACGCCGGCAAAGGGTTCATCGAGCAACATGTAGCGCGGCTGTGCCGCCAGCGCGCGGGCGATTTCGACACGCCGGCGTTCGCCGCCGGACAGGCTGATGCCTTTTTGCGAGGCGATGTGCTCGATGTTCAGTTCATCCAGCAGCTTGTCCAGTTCCGCGCGCCGGGCTGCGGCATCGAGGTCGGCGCGCAATTCCAGCACGGCAAGGATGTTGTCGGCCACGCTCAGGCGGCGGAACACGGACGGCTCCTGCGGCAGGTAACCGATGCCGCGGCGCGCGCGCAGATGCATCGGCTGGCCGGTGATGTCGTGCTCGTCGAGCGTGATGGTGCCGGCGTCGGCGGGAATCAGGCCGACCACCATATAAAAGCACGTGGTCTTGCCGGCGCCGTTGGGGCCAAGCAGGCCGACCACTTCGCCCTCGCTGATCTCGAAGCCGAAGTCGCGCACGACGTCACGCGTGCGAAAACGCTTCTTCAAACCGGCGGCTGACAGCATGGGTCAGTTGCCGCTCGAGGCTGGCGCGGCTGGTGCGGCCTTGCTGGGCTGGAATGTCAGGTGCACGCGATTGTTGCCTTCACTGGTCGCCGACATGACGCCGGTAAGCGTGTTGTAGACGAGCTGGTGGCCGCTCGCCGTGCCATTGCCGGCCTGTTTGATGAAGGCATCACCGGTCAGTGTGGCAACACCGCTGGGCATGTCGTAGGTGATCACGTTCGCGTGTCCCTTGACGAGGTTTCCGCTGTCGTCGAGCTGTTGCACGTGCGCGGGCGATCCCTTCAGGGTCACGCTCTTGACCTTGGAGTTGGCGTCGAAATGGATGGTCGCGGTGGCGCTGGTCGCCTTGAGGGTACCCTGCGTTATCACGACGTTGCCCTTGAGGTGCGACACGCCATTGGGCTTGGCCTGGCCCTCAAAGGAGGTGGACGTGACGTCGACCGGCTGGGAGCGGTCGCTCGTGCGGGCATATGCCGCGGCGGGAAGCATGCATGCCAGCAGCAGTGCGGCCATGGCAAGCCACGGCGCGAATTGTTCACTCCGTCGCGGCGGGTTTGAACGTACCGTGGAAATCATGCAGCAGCTCCATGTATTTGGAATCGAGCTTGGCGCGCAGGCCAATGCCCGACATTCTAGACGTTCCCTGGCGAATGCGTGCCGGGTCGTCGGTGGCCAGGCGGTGCTCGCCAGGCCACGCGGTGACGTCGGACGTGTGGATTTCGGCCGATGGCGCCACGGCGGAGGCCGCACGGTGCATGTCGACCTTGCCCATCAGCTTGACGATGGTGTTGTCGGCACTGACCCAGCCGTATTCGGAGTGGCCGAGCCACGGAGCTGCATCGGGCTCATTCTCGGCCGGCGGCAGCAGGAAACGGGGCTGGTCGATGAACAGGGAGCGATCGCTTTCCTTGCGCTGCAGCGACGGCGAGGTGATGCGCACGTTGAGTTTCCCCAGGTCGTCGTAGCCGTAATAGGTAAAGTTGGACAGCGTGTAGCCGGAGCGTGGCGGGCCGGTCACGGCGATGGGCGTGGGCGGTGGCCGTAGCCACCAGATGGCGGCTTGCACCAGCGCGAGCGCGCATGCCAGGACGATCAGGCTGGTCAGCAGGCGGCGCCGCGTCACGATGAGGATGTCGTGGTGTCGGGGTCGAGCTTGCCCTGCGCGGCGAGGATCAGGTCGCACACCTCGCGCACGGCGCCATGCCCGCCGCGGCTGGGCGTGCGCCAGTGCACGTGCGGCAACACCTGCCAGTGCGCGTTGGCCACGGCCACGGCGAGCCCTGAGCCGCGCATCGCCGGCAGGTCGGACAGGTCGTCGCCGGTAAAGGCCGTTTCGGACGTGGCAATGCCCAGCGCCTGTTGCAGTTCGGCCAGGCAGGCGCGCTTGTCGGACTGGCCCTGGTAGACATGGCGGATGCCCAGTTCGTCGGCGCGGACACTTACCGGGCGGCTCAAGCGCGCGGTGATGATGGCCACTTCGACGCCATTGGCCATGAGCCGTTTCAGGCCATGCCCGTCGAGTGCGTTGAACGCCTTCAGTTCGTGCCCGTCCTCGGTGTACCAGAGGCGGCCGTCGGTCAGCGTGCCGTCCACGTCGAAGGCCGCCAGGCGAATGCGTGCGGCGCGGGCCATGACGGCGTCGGAGGCGTTGGGAAATGGGTCAGCTTGCATGGCGGAGCGTTCGGCGGGGCGATGCATGGGGTTCAGACGACCCGCGCACGCAGCAGGTCGTGAATGTTGAATGCGCCGACCACGCGGTTGTCGTCGTCGACCACCAGCAGCGCGTGAACCTGGTGCTGCTCCATCAGGCGCGCCGCGGCGCTGGCGAGTTGGTCGGGCGTGATCGTCTTGGGGTGGCGGGACATGAATCGGCTGACCGGGCTGATACGCAGGTCCACGTTGCGGTCATCGAGGGTGCGGCGCAGGTCGCCGTCGGTAAAGACCCCCATCAGGCGTTGCTCGGCGTCGACCACCGCGGTCAGCCCAAGGCGCTTTTCGGTCACCTCCATCAATGCCTCGCCGATGGTGGCGTCCGCCGTGACCATGGGAATGCCCTCGCCGGTATGCATGATGTCGCTGATGTGCAGGAGCAGCCGCCTGCCGAGGCTGCCGGCGGGGTGTGAGCGGGCGAAATCATCGGCGGTGAATCCGCGCGCTTCCAGCAGGGCGATTGCCAGCGCATCGCCCATCACCAGCGCGGCGGTGGTGCTTGCCGTTGGCGCCAGGCCGAGAGGGCAGGCCTCGGCCGGGACGCTTACGTCAAGATGGACGTCCGCCTGTCGCGACAGCGAGGAACCGGCGTGGCCGGTCATGGCGATCAGATGGATGCCCTGGCGCTTGAGGAGCGGGAGAATGAACAGCAACTCGTCGGTTTCGCCGGAGTTGGACAGGGCCAGCACGAGATCTTCCGGCTGGATCATGCCCAGGTCGCCATGGCTGGCTTCGCCCGGGTGCACGAAAAACGCTGGCGTGCCCGTCGATGCCAGCGTTGCCGCCACCTTGCGTGCGATATGGCCGGACTTGCCCATGCCCGTGACGACGACGCGACCGTGGCAGGCAAGGATCAGGCGGCAGGCATCGCTGAACGCGCCGTCGATGCGGGGCTGCAGCGACTGGATCGCTGCCGCTTCGGTTGCGATGACGTTGCGGGCGCACTTGACGAGAGCGGTGGTATTCGCCTCGCGGTGGCCGGATTCAGCGGGAGCCGTTGTGGCTTTCATCGGTAGCCCTGCGTGATGCCTGCCGGGGAGAGTGGACGAGCGTTCCGGCACGGCCCGGTTTCCATTACCATTCCACGTTTCGGAAGTTTACCTTCATCGACCGCGTGTTGCGCATTCCGGCATCGTTGCGGTGCGTCGGCCGGGTTGTCGCACCAGCCGGCCGGATACTGGGTTTTCATGGATACACAAAGCATCAAGCTGTTGATTGAAAGGGCGTTTCCGGATGCCACCGTCGAGGTTGACAGTGCCGATGGAACGCATTTCGAGGCCCGCGTCGTGAGTACCCGGTTTGCCGGCAAGCTGCCGCTGGCGCGCCACCGCATGGTCTACGCGGCGCTGGGCGACCTGATGGGCGGGGCCATCCACGCCATGAGCCTCAAGACCGTGACCCCCGAGGAAGCGGGCCCGGACCCGCATCGAGGATAACGGAGCCATGGCAAGAATCGTCGTATCCGGAGGCCACCCGCTCGATGGCGAGGTGACCATCTCCGGCGCCAAGAACGCCGTGCTCCCGATCCTCGCCGCCACGCTGCTGGCCGACGAGCCGGTCAGCATCGGCAACGTGCCGCACCTGCACGACGTGACCACGACCATGGAACTGCTGGGGCAGATGGGCGTACAACTGGTGCTTGACGAGCACATGAAGATCCACATCGATCCGCGCACCGCCGACCGCTATTTCGCGCCGTACGAGCTGGTCAAGACGATGCGCGCGTCGATTCTGGTCCTGGGTCCCCTGGTGTCGCGGTTTGGCCAGGCGCGGGTGTCGCTGCCGGGAGGATGCCAGATCGGATCGCGCCCGGTCGACCAGCATATCCGTGGCCTGCGTGCCCTGGGCGCAGACGTGACGGTCGAAAACGGCTACATCGAGGCCCGCGCCGAGCGCCTGACCGGCGCCCGCATCAGCATGGACATGGTGACGGTCACCGGCACCGAGAACATCATGATGGCGGCCTCGCTCGCGAAGGGCACGACCGTCATCGAAAACGCCGCGCAGGAACCCGAAGTGGTCGATCTTGCCCATTGCCTGAATGCGATGGGTGCGCAGATCGAGGGCGAAGGCACGACCACGCTTGTCGTACACGGTGTGGAGCGACTGCATGGCTGCCACTACGACGTGCTCCCCGACCGCATCGAGACCGGGACGTTCCTCATCGCCGGTGCTATCACCGGCGGGCGCGTCCGTGCGCGCCATGCGCGTCCGCGAACACTCGATGCCGTGCTCGCCAAGCTGGAGGATACTGGCGCCGAAGTTTGCACGGGCCCGGACTGGGTCGAGCTTGACATGCGCGGTCACCGCCCGCGTGCCATCAACCTGACCACGGCGCCGTACCCGGCGTTTCCGACCGACATGCAGGCGCAGTTCACGGCCCTCAATTGCGTGTCCGAAGGCGTCGGTGTCATTACCGAGACCGTGTTCGAAAACCGTTTCATGCACGTGCACGAACTGCAAC
>CAYOEF010000056.1:0-13248 GCA_964402805.1 uncultured Rhodanobacteraceae bacterium
GCGCGATGGTTATGAAGTAACAGCCGGCAGCGTCACCTTCGACGGCCAGGACCTGCTGGCCCTAGCGCCGGAGGAGCGCGCGAGCTCGGGCGTATTTCTGGCGTTCCAGTATCCGGTCGAAATCCCCGGCGTCAACAACACCTATTTCCTGCGTACCGCGTTGAATGCCCAGCGCAAGGCGCGCGGCGAAGAGGCGCTCGATTCGATGACCTTCATGAAACTCATCCGCGAACGGCTGAGCGTGATGAACATGCCGAAGGCCTTGTTGCAGCGTGCCGTCAACGAGGGATTCTCCGGCGGCGAGAAAAAGCGCAACGAGGTCTTCCAGATGGCGTTGCTCGAGCCGCGGCTCGCGATCCTTGACGAGACCGATTCGGGACTGGACATCGATGCGCTCAAGCAGGTCGCCGAGGGTGTCAACATGCAACGCTCGCCGCGACGGTCGTTCCTGATGATCACCCATTACCAGCGCCTGCTCGATTACGTGCAACCGGACTTCGTGCACGTGCTGGCGGACGGACGCATCGTCGAGAGCGGTGACAAGTCGCTCGCCCTCAAGCTGGAACAGCAAGGCTACCGCTGGCTGGGCGAAGGCGAAGTGGAACCGTCGAAAGCCGCAGGGGTGGCATGATGGCCACACCGTTCCTGGCCGCCATTGCCGAAGCCGCCACCGACACGCTGGCCGCGTTGCCGGGTTCCGGGCTGGCGTGGCTGGATTCGGCACGGCGCGCGCAATTGGATGTCTTGCTGCGCGATGGCCTGCCGGACACGCACAACGAGGTGTGGAAATACACGGCTCTGCGTGCGCTCGAACGCCACGGCTTCGTGCAGGGTGACGGTCATGCCGCGACACATCCGGTCGACGAGGACATTCTTGCGCTGCCGGGTGTCGATGGCCCGCGCGTGGTCTTCGTCAACGGGGCCTGTCGCACCGACCTGTCGCATTGCGAAGCCCTGCCCGATGGCCTGCACATCGAACCGCTGTCGCGTGCACTGGCCGACAACCCGGAGCCGTTGCGCTTTTTCCTGACCCGCGACTGGGAGCGGTCCTCCGATGCATTCGCGCGACTCAACGCGGCGTTTGCCGGTGATGGTGTCGTGTTGCGCGTGGCCGCGGGAGCGCGGATCGGCGTACCTATCCACATCGTGCACGTCGGGGCACCGGCTGATACGCCGCTGGCATGGCACGCACGCAGCATCATTGAAGTGGGAGAAGGCGCCACCGTGCACCTGGTCGAACACTACACGGCCAGCGGTGACAATGCGCATCTTGGCACCCTGGTGTCGGATGTCGTCGTACGCGAGCATGGCACCCTCGATTGGGTGATGCTGCAAAATGCCGCCCCCAAAACCACCCTCATCCGCCGCCACAGTCTGCACCAGGATGCGCATTCCAGCGTACGCATCCATGCGCTTGAGCGCGGCGGCAAGCTTGCGCGCAACGACATCGAGGCCGACCTGCGCGGCGATGGCGCCGAACTCGTGACGCGCGGCGTGTTCCTGCCGCATGCGCGCCAGCACCTGGACACTCATCTCGATTTCCACCACGTCGCGCTCAATACCCGCAGCGACTCGCTCTGGCGTGGTGTCGCCGATGCCGGCGGGCGTGGCGTGTTTCACGGCCAGATCATCGTCGAACCCGGTGCCGACGGCAGCGATGGCGCCCTGTACAACAAGAACCTGCTGCTTTCGCCGAATGCGGAAATCGATACGCAGCCGGTGCTCGAAATCTACGCCGACGAGGTCAAGGCCGAGCATGGCGCCACCGTGGGCCAGCTTGACGAGCGCGCCCTGTTCTACCTGCGGTCGCGGGGTATTGCCGAGGACGTGGCGCGCGGCCTGCTGACCGTGGCGTTCTGCCACGTCGCGCTTGATTCGCTCGACAATGCCGCCCTCAGGGAGCATTTGAAGACATTGCTGGTGGACGTGCTGCCCGCTGGCGGGGAGGATTCGTGAACGCGCGCGCAGACATCGCCACCGTGCTGGATGTTGCCAGGATACGCGAGGATTTCCCGATTCTCGGGCGACGCGTCCATGGCAAGCCGCTGATCTATCTCGACAGCGCCAACACGTCGCAAAAGCCGCAGGCGGTGATCGACGCGGTCAACCATTTTTACGCCAACTCCAATGCCAACGTCGCACGCGCGGTGCATCAGCTGGGCGACGAGGCGACCACTGCCTACGAAGGCGCTCGCGACAAGCTGGCACGGTTCATCGGCGCCAATTCGCGCGAGGAGATCGTGTTCACCTCCGGGTCCACCCAGGCGATCAACCTGGTGGCCTACAGCTACGCCCTGCCGCGGCTGCACGCGGGGGACGCCATCCTCACCACTGAAATGGAGCACCACGCCAACATCGTGCCTTGGCAACTCGTCTGCCAGCGCAACGGTGCCACCCTGAAAGTGGCGCCCATCAACGATGCGGGCGAGTTGCGCACGGACGAATTCATCAAGGCGTTGACGCCCGACGTCAAACTGGCGTGTGTCACCCACGTATCCAACGTACTGGGTACGGTCAATCCGGTCCGGCAGCTCGCGGCCGAGTGCCGCAAGCGCGGCATCCCGCTTCTCGTCGATGGCTCCCAGGCCGCACCGCACCTGCCGCTGGACGTGAAATCGCTGGGCTGCGATTTCTACGCCGTCACCGGGCACAAGATGCTCGGCCCCACCGGTACGGGCGCGTTGTGGGCCCGGCGCGAACATCTTGAATCGATGCCCCCGTTTTTTGGCGGCGGCGACATGATCCGTGAAGTGAGATTCTCGGGCACTACGTTCGCCGATGTTCCGCACAAGTTCGAAGCCGGTACCCCGAACATCGCCGGTTTCGTGGGCCTCGGCGCGGCAATCGACTACCTCGACGACCTCGGCATGGACCATGTCGCGGCGACCGAGCACGCATTGTGCACCTATGCCGACGCCGCACTGGCACGGGTACCCGGATTGCGCATGTACGGGCGGGCGCCGGGCAAGGCCTGCGTGTTCTCGTTCCTGATCGATGGCGTCCACGCGCATGACTTGGCCACCATGCTGGATCTTGAGGGCGTGGCCGTGCGTTCGGGCCACCATTGTGCGCATCCGTTGATGCAGCGGTACGGCGTGCCGGCGACAGTGCGTGCTTCGCTGGCGTTCTACAATACCCACGAGGAGGTGGATCGCTTCGTCGAGGCGATCGACCGTGTTCGCAAACTGCTCGCTTGAGCCAGTACCCGTGGGGGTTCGTCGCGGTGATGCCGTCCGCTGGATTCCGCCAAGCCACCGGAGTTGACATTCCGGCCATCGTCGACCTCGTGCAATCGGCCTATCGGGGTGACGCCAGCCGTGTCGGGTGGACCACCGAGGCGGATCTCCTCGATGGCATCCGCATCGACGCGCGTGGTGTCGCCGAGGTCATCGATCATGCCGACAGTTTCGTGTTGCTGTACGAGGGCGATGGCGTACTGCTGGCGTGCGCGCACGTCGAAAGGCAGGGTGGACAAGCCTATTTCGGCATGTTCGCCGTGCGCCCGACGGCACAGGGCAACGGGGTCGGTCGACGCGTGCTGGCCGAGGCGGAACGATGCGCGGTGGCGCATTGGGGCGTGGCACGCATGGCAATGAAGGTCATCGACGCGCGCGAGGACCTCATCGCCTGGTACGTGCGCCGTGGTTACAAGCGCACGGGTGAACACGAACCGTTCCCGTATGGGGACGCCAGGTTCGGCATCCCGCGACGGGACGGCCTGCGCTTCGAGCGCCTGGAAAAAGCGTTGCGTGACGAGGAGCCGGCGTGAGCGAATGGGTGGAAGTCGGGACGCGGGACGACCTGTTGCCGGGGGAATTCAAGGTCGTGTGGGACGAGGACACCGCGATCGCGGTGTACAACATCGACGGTGACCTGTACGCGATCGAGGACACCTGCACACACGACGGTGGCGACCTGGCCGGTGGCGAGGTGTTCGGCTTCGAGGTCGAATGCCCGCGCCACGGTGCGCGATTCGACGTACGCACCGGCGCCGTGACGCGTCCGCCGGCCGTCACTCCGGTGGCTTCCTTTCCCGTCAGGGAAGAAGACGGCCGCATCTGGACCCGAGACGACCGCTTCGACTGACGCGCCAGGGCGCACTGTGAACCGGCGGCGAGGGCCGCCGGGCCGCCTGCGTGGCCGTCGTAACCACCGCCTGGCATGACCCGTGTACATGCTGTTGTTTGCGCGATGAAAATCGGCTGTCCAAAAACCACGACCGGATTTGCGAGCGTCGCTTCCGCAGGTGTCGTGGGGTTCCATTTTGCATGCCCGCGCGCCGTGCACGGCCACGGGGCCTCGCTTGACATGCGCCAGTGGTTATGCAAGTTTCCCATAACCCGTGAATGATATTCACGATATCAGGGGTCGGCCGACACAGACTGCGGATCGCGGCCCTGCTAATCCTGCTAGGAGATTCAAATGAAACTCACACTCAAACCCTGGGTGATCGGTGCAGTGGCAGCGGGTGCCATGGTAATGGGCACGACCGCATTTGCATCCAACTGGTCCCATATCCAGAAGACCAGCACGCTTCGCGTCGCCGTCGCGAACGAAATCCCCTATGGTTACATGGACATCAATGGCGAGGCGAAAGGCGCCGGTCCGGATGTCCTCAAGGCCGTCGCCAAGGAACTTGGAATCAAGCACATCAAGTGGACCACCACCAGCTTCGGCTCCCTGATCCCGGGCCTCAAAGCCAATCGTTTTGACGTGGTGGCAGCGGAAATGGCCGTGCGGCCCGAACGCTGCAAGCAGGTCCTTTATTCCGAACCGAACACGTCCTACGGCGAAGGCCTTCTCGTTAAGAAAGGCAATCCCGATGACATCCACAGTTACCAGAGCTTTGCCACGTCGGGCCACAAGGTAGCCGTGATGGCGGGTGCCGACCAATTGGGAATGCTGCAAAAACTCAACGTCCCGGCCGACCAGATCGTGACGATCTCCACCAATGCCGACGCAATCTCCGCCGTTTCCACGGGGCGTGTCGCGGCGTATGCGGCGACCGGCATGACGGCGTACGAATTGGCCAAGAAGGCAACCAACAAGGTCCAGGTCGCACAGGATTTCAAGGATCCTGTCATCGACGGCAAGGTCGTGCGTAGCTGGGGTGCGTTCGCGTTTTCCAAGAAGTCGCCGAAGCTGCGCGATGAATTCAACAAGGCCTTGTTGAAATTCAAGAAGACCCCCGCATGGGAGAACATCCTCCTGGGCTACGGCTTCTCGAAGGAGGATGCCGCCATGTCGTCGAAGCGGACTACCGCGCAACTGTGCAAGACGCTGGGCGGCTGAGTCCCTGAGCTCCTGCTGTCATGCATTGGACTGAATACCTGCAGCCCCTGTGGACAGGGGCTGTAGTTACCATAAAGCTGGGTGTCTATTCGACGATACTCGGCGCCATATTTTCATTTCTGTTCGGTACCGGTCGCCTGTCGCAGAACCGCACATTTCGCTGGTTCTCGATCAGCATGATCGAGATATTTCGCGGTACCTCCCTGCTGGTCCAATTGTTCTGGTTCTTCTTTGCGCTGCCGGTACTCGGGCAAGCGATGGGAGTCGACCTGCGCATGTCGCCGGTCGTCGCCGGCACGGTCGCGTTGAGTCTCAATATCGGCGCCTATGGCGCCGAGGTCGTGCGTGGCGCCATCCAGGCCGTGCCAATCGGCCAGCTCGAGGCTGCGCGTGCGCTTGATTTCACGCCGCGCCAGACCCTGTGGCGCATTTCCATTCCGCAGGCCATTCCGGAAATGATGCCGACATTCAGCAACCTTGCGGTGCAAAACCTCAAGGATACGGCGCTGGTGTCGCTGATCGGCCTTGCCGACATGACATTCCAGGCGCAGCGCATACGCAACATCACCCAGGACAGCACGACCGTTTTCACGATGTTGTTGCTGATGTACTTCGGCATGGCACTGGTCCTGTCCGCCATGATGCGGATACTCGAGAGCCGCGTCGGACGCTGGCGTACGGGGGAGGACTGATCATGCTGTTTGGTATGCATTGGGACACCGCCAACGACTGGGTATTCACGCTGTCCATCCTTCCCATCCTGCTGCGCGGCCTGGTTGTTACCATCGAGGCCACGATTGTCGGGTTTTTCGTAGGCTGCGTGCTTGGCCTTGTCCTTGCAGGTGGCAAGAGTTCGCGCTTTCGCGTCATACGCTGGCCAGTGTATGGGATTTGCGAATTTTTCCGCGATACGCCGCTGCTGGTGCAGTTGTTTTTCCTCTATTACGTGCTGCCCGATTACGGTGTCCTTTTGCCGGCGTTTCTCACCGGCGCGCTGGCGCTGGGGGTGCAATACAGCGCGTACACGTCCGAGGTTTATCGCGCCGGCATCGATTCCATTGCGAGGGGCCAGCACGAGGCGGCGCGGGCCCTCGATATTCCACCCTTGCGGACGTTCACCACGATCGTCCTGCCACAGGCCATACCGCGCATCATCCCGGCGATGGGCAATTATCTGGTGTCCATCATGAAGGACGTGCCGGTATTGTCGGCGGTATCGATCCTGGAGGTGTTGAACGTGGCCAGCATCATCGGTGACCGGACGTTCAATTACATGATTCCACTCACCATGGTCGGAATCCTTTACCTGATTCTTACCCTCATTGCATCATTTGGCGTGAGCTATCTGGATACCCATCTGCCCAAGCGTGGCATCCCGTTGCGGTAGGGTGTACCTGCCCGTATTCGAGCCATACAGACCGAGGCCCCGGAGAAAATGAACCACGTGACAGGTACTCAAGATTCGACCGCGTCGAATGCCGTTTCGGCTGATGGAGTCTCCGCCGGCAATTCCGGCAACATCATCGAAATGGAAAAGGTCGTCAAGCGCTTTGGCGACGCCGTGGTGCTGGACGGGCTGGACTTCCACGTGAGCGCCGGTGAAAAGGTCACGATCATCGGTCCGTCCGGGTCCGGCAAGTCGACGGTGCTGCGCATCCTGATGACGCTGGAGGAAATCAACGGCGGCATGATTCGCGTGGCTGGAAAACCGTTGTGGCATGAGTACCGCAATGGCGAACTGGTTCCCGCCAGCGAAAAACACCTGCGCTCCATGCGCCAGGAAATGGGCATGGTGTTCCAGCGCTTCAACCTGTTTCCGCACATGACCGTGCTCCGGAACATTACCGAGTCGCCGATCCACGTGTTGAAACTGTCGAAGGAAAAGGCGCTCAAGCGTGCGCACAAGTACCTCGAGCTTGTGGGCATGACCGACCATGCAACCAAGTTCCCGGGCCAGTTGTCCGGCGGGCAACAGCAACGCGTGGCCATTGCCCGCGCGCTGGCGATGCATCCGAACATCATGCTGTTCGACGAGCCGACGTCGGCCCTGGACCCCGAACTGGTCGATGAAGTGTTGCGCGTCATCCGGCGCTTGTCCGAGGAGCACAGCCTGACCATGCTGCTGGTGACGCACGAAATGCAGTTCGCGCGGGATTTTTCCGACCGGGTGTGCTTTTTCGACAAGGGCGTCATTGTCGAGGATGCGCCACCGGAAGAAATTTTCACCAGCCCGCGCGAGGAACGCACGCGTCAGTTCCTCAAGCGTTTCGTTTAGGCGGCCCCGTCGTCCAAAGGCAACTGGCCGCGCTTGCGGCTACTGCGCGAGCTTCGCGATCAGTTTGTCCATGAAGACCTCGTGCGCCTCCACCTGGGATATTTCGATATATTCGTTCGGCTGATGCGCCTGGTCGATGGAGCCCGGTCCGCAAATGACGGCCGAATAACCACCGCGCTGGAACAGGCCGCCTTCGGTCGCATAGGGCACGACGCCACAGTTGGCGTGGCCGGACAGGTCCAGGGCCGTGCGCTGTGCACCGGAACCGGTTTCCGGCGCGAGTGCCGGTGAATCAGCCAGCCATTGCGTGGTGATTGCGGCATCCGGTGATACGGCTTTCAGCGCGGGCAACAGTTCCTCGCAATAGGCGTCGAACCGCTTGCGATACGTGTCCAGCGTTTCGCCCGGAAGTACGCGCACGTCCCAGGAGAAGGTGCATTCGCGCGAGATGATGTTGACTGCGGTGCCGCCGTGGATCGTGCCCACGTGGATGGTCGTGAACGGCGGGACGAAGGGGCTGTCGGGATCGGCCTTGGCCTTGTTGTCGGCCATCATGTCATTGAGGAAGTCGATCAGGCGGGCGGCTGTCATGACCGCGCTGACGCCGCGTTGGACCTGGCTGGAGTGGGCTTCGTGGCCGGTCACCGTGGTACGCGCGATGGCCAGGCCCTTGTGCGCCATGATGGGCTCCATGTTGCTGGGCTCGCCAACGATGACGGCGCCGGGCCGGGCCACGGCGGCGGTCATGCGTTCAATGAGGGCGGGCGCCCCCAGGCAACCGACTTCCTCGTCATAGCTGAGTGCAAAGTGCACCGGCCGTTTCAGGCCGGCCTCGAGCATCGCGGGCACGGTGGCCAGACTGATGGCGATGAAAGCCTTCATGTCGCAGGTGCCGCGCCCGTACAGGCGGCCATGGCGCTCGGTCACCACGAATGGATCGGTGTCCCACGGTTGGCCGTCGACGGGTACCACGTCCGTATGTCCGGACAGGACGATCCCGCCTTCGACATTCGGACCCACCGTGGCGAACAGGTTGGCCTTTTTGCCATCGTCGCTGGGTACCAGTTCGCTGTCGACGCCGAGATCGGAGAGATATTGGCGGACATAGTCGATCAGGGCCAGATTGGAGTTCCGCGACACCGTGTCGAACCCGACCAGTTTGGCAATGATGTCTCTTGATGCTTGCTTCATGTCATGACATCCAAGGTTGCATGGGACACGGCATGCCGTTACGGCCATGCACGGATCGGGAAATGGCGGGCGTGGCGGAAATCGTCGCGCGGGGGGCATTTCCTTCACGTCCCGGTAAATCGCATCGAATGGCCCGGGTTGCGCCGACCACGATCACCGGGCGTCGCATCTCCACACACGGGGATCGTGATGAGCGGATGCAATGGCGCATCCCGACCATGACGCGGCGTGCCAACCAGGCCCGTCGCTACGATGCCCCTTGATTTGCATGATTGCAAGGGGGCGCGGCCCGCGATCCCCCGGGCGTTCAACCGGTGAGCGTGTCCTGTGTGCCATCGGCCATCGTCGACGCATTGGCAAGATGCACCAGGGCAATCTCGCCACTGCCGTCGATGTGTATCCTGATCCCTGCCCGCGGATAGACCCATAGCGCGGAACCGGCCGACAGTGCCAGTGTTTCGTCGGGCGTCCTGAACGTTGCCTGGCCGACCAGTTGCAGGGCGAACCAGCAGCCGTCGCGTGCGGGGAGCAGCATGGATCCGACCAGCGGACGGGTCATCAGCTGGCCTTGTGCGCCATCGCGCAACATCAGGTTGAGGTCGCGGCCGGGTCCGTCCAGCAGGTGGCATTCCACGTGGCGGCCGCCATCGAAGGCGAGCACCTTGAGGCGCTCGCCAACCATGCGCGCGCCATCGGCGAAGTGCAGTTCGAGCGCACCATCAAGCGGCGCCAACTGCCGCCATACGCCCGGAAGCACGGAGAACGCACCGTCGCCGTCCACATGCGCCATCGAGATGCGCCAGGCCCACCGTTCGGGGTCGGGTCCGGCCGCCAGTTGCGTGGTGCGGCCCTTGCCGTTGGCCCACGATTGCTCGCGGAAGCTGTCGCCGTCGACCGGATGCAGGATCATCATGCGCGGATGCACGGCTGGAGGTCGGGTACCCGGGGCGGGTAATAGGCATAAACCGCCGCGGGGAAACCGAGGAACGACTTGTCCTCGACGTATTCGCCACGCAGGCGTCCGGTCACGCGCCGCGCGCTTTCATCGTCGGGCCGGATCAGGCTGATCACGCGCGGCATGTGCAGGTGGTCCCAGGCAAACTGCAGTGCCGCCTGGCTGGCCTCCGTCGCATAGCCCTGGTGGCGTTGGTCGGTGCACAGCATCCAGCCAAGTTCGATGTCCGGCCAACCCTCGGGACGCAACAGCCCCGCGCGACCGACGAATGTGCCGTCCGTCCGGTTCTCCAGCGCCCACATGCCAAAGCCGCGCAAGCGCCAGTGTCCCAGCAGCATGGCCATGGAACGCCAGGCATTCATGCGGTCGAGCGCATGTCCGTCACCGACCCAGCGGGTGCATGCCGGATCAGCCAGCATGCTGGCGTAGCGCTCGAAATGCCGTTCGGTGAATGCGGTAAGGCGAAGGCGGGGGGTTTCGATGTCGGGGATGTCGCACATGACTCGCAAAAAGGGATCGCCCGGAAAATCCGGGCGATGGGCGGTAGCTGTATGGTTGCCCATTTTCCCACTGATTGAACGTGCGATAAACCCCCTGCAAAACAACGCGCAATGACGCATGCCAGACACGTGCCCGGCTGGCCATCGCGCGTTGCCTGGCGCCGGCCCGCACCGGTGTGTGCTGCCGGCGAGCCGGTCAGCTTTTCGGGGTACTTGCCGTTGACGCCTGCGGTGCGGTCTTGTCGTCACTGACGCGAATGGCATCGCCGTTTCGGGTCACGGTTGCCTCGCCAATGCCCTTGACGTTGGTGATGTCCGCGGCTTTCTTGAACGGCCCGTGGGCCTCGCGGTAGGCGACGATGGCCTCGGCTTTCGACGTGCCTATGCCATCCAGGGACGAGGCAATGGTGGCCGCGTCGGCGGTGTTGATGTTGACCGGCGTGGCGGCCCACAGCGGAATGCTGAAGGCCAGGCTTGCCAGGAGTGCCAGCAAGGTCGTGGTGGCTTTGTGTGTCATTGGGTTCCGTTCCTGTGTGGTTGATGACGGCACGATGCGGCCGCCTACGCAGTTTCGTGCGTGCGACGACGCAGATATGCGGGTGAACGCGACGGCATGATGTGCGCCGCTGGAGTCGTGGCGTGTACGCCAGGGATGATCGGGATGTCGGCCGTTGCGCCCGCGCCACATGGGTCCTCGCGGTAAACTGGCAACCTTCGCCAACACGCCATGCAGGATTTTCATGGACAACGCCAGGCTCACCGCATTCGTCGGTGATACATGGGACCGGGAAATCGTCCCGCAGCTCGTCGAGTACATTCGCATCCCGAACAAGTCGCCGCTATTCGACACCGAATGGGCCGTACACGGCTACATGGAACAGGCCGTCACACAACTGGCCGACTGGGCCCGGGGCAAGCTTGCCCAAGTGCCGGGGGCAAGCCTGGAGATCGTTCGCCTTGAAGGCCGTACTCCACTGATCTTCATGGACATCCCCGGAGATGCGGACGACACGGTGGTGTTGTACGGACACCTGGACAAACAGCCGGAAATGACCGGGTGGCGGGATGGTCTGGGCCCGTGGCAGCCCGTCATCGAGGGCGACCGCTTGTACGGACGCGGTGGTGCCGATGACGGGTACGCCACGTTCGCGTCGCTGACCTCTGTGCTGGCACTGCACGAGCAGGGCATCGCGCACGCCCGTTGCGTGGTCCTGATCGAGGCCTGCGAGGAATCGGGCAGCTACGATCTGCCGCATTACGTGGATCATCTGGCCGGTCGCATTGGCAGCCCGTCACTGGTCGTGTGCCTTGATTCGGGCTGCGCCAATTACGAGCAGTTGTGGCTGACGACGTCGCTGCGCGGCATGGTGGGTGGCAATCTCGTCGTGGAGGTGCTCACCGAAGGTGTGCATTCGGGTGATGCCTCGGGCGTGGTGGCGGACAGCTTCCGTGTGTTGCGCCGCGTGTTGTCGCGCCTGGAGGACGAAACGACCGGCGACGTCAGGCCCGCCCAATTGCACGTGGAGGTGCCTGCCGAGCGCGTCGAGCAGGCACGCCAGTGCGCCGCCATCCTGGGTGATGAGGTATACAGCAAGTTCCCGTGGGCCGGCACGATGGGCCCGGTGACGGACGACCCGGTGGAATTGATCCTGAATCGTACCTGGCGCCCACAGCTCGCCATAACCGGGGCGGCCGGCCTGCCGCCACTCGAGGATGCCGGCAACGTGCTGCGCCCGTCCACCGCGGTGAGGTTGAGCCTGCGCCTGCCGCCAACGCTGGATTGCACCGAGGCGGCCAATGCGGTCAGGAACCTCCTGGAGAACGATCCCCCCTACGGCGCGCGTGTTACCGTCAAGCTTGGCGAGGGCGCCAACGGCTGGAATGCGCCGCGCCTGGCGCCATGGCTGGCCGATGCCGTGTCGCAGGCGTCCGAACATTATTTCGGCAAGCCTTGCGCCTACATGGGCGAAGGCGGGTCCATTCCGTTCATGGGCATGCTGGGTGAAAAGTTCCCGCGGGCGCAGTTCCTGATCACCGGCGTCCTCGGCCCGCATTCCAATGCGCATGGGCCCAACGAGTTCTTGCACATTCCCACGGGCAAGCGCCTGACCATGGTCGTGGCCGAAGTACTGGCGCGGCATGGCGAACGTGGCGATGGTTGAGGCGAAGGGTGATGGGGATTGCAGACGACGTACAGCCTGGCTCGGGCGGGGAGTCGCTGGCGGCGCGCTGGCGGCGTTTGCGCGCGGACGTGGACAACGCCTGCGTGGCGTGCGGCCGGGACCCGGCCGAGGTGGCGATCCTGCCGGTCAGCAAGACGTTTGGCGTAGCGCGCATACGCGAAGCCCTGGCCGTTGGCCTCACGCGCCTCGGCGAAAACCGGGTGCAGGAAATTCGTGACAAGCAGGCCGAACTCGCCGATGCCGGCATCCAGTGGGTGGTCATCGGCCACCTGCAGACCAACAAGGCCAAAGACGTTGCCCGCCTGGCGAGCGCGGTCGAGTCGCTCGACCGTTTCGCACTTGCCCAGGCCCTCGACCGGCGTCTGCAGCATGAAGGCCGCGGCCTCGACGTCCTGGTGGAGGTGAAAACCTCACCCGAGGAAAGCAAGCATGGCCTTCCGCCGGCGCAGTTGCCCGGGTTTCTACGCGAACTGAAGGCCTGTCACAGCCTGCATGTGCGCGGGCTCATGACCATGGCCGTGAATTCCACGGACAGCAAGGCCGTACGCGGCTGTTTCCGCCTGTTGCGCGAGTTGCGCGAGCACGCGCGCGACGACGGCCTCGAACTGCCGTGCCTGTCGATGGGGATGAGCGGGGATTACCACCTGGCGATTGCCGAGGGCAGCACCGAAATTCGCATCGGGCGTGCGTTGTTTGGCGTGCGCCAGTACGCCTGACGGCGTCACCTGCGCTACCGGCGCATCGGATCGCATGGGCCGCCCGTGTGACGGACGGTATCCGCGAATTCACGCCGATTCGTGCATGGCGCGGCCGGCGGCATGCACGGCATCAACCAGTGCAGCGACCTTGTCG
>CAYOEF010000057.1:0-13115 GCA_964402805.1 uncultured Rhodanobacteraceae bacterium
CCAGTTGGGGTGTTGGCCGCTGCAAAAATTATGATTGCTTGACAAACGCATGAGCCTGCAGTACAGCTACCGCCAACCGTGCAATTTGAAGGGTGCGCGAGTCGTAGAGGACCCGAACCGGATCTGCCATCGTTATCGATTGTATCGGGTCACCAACCACTCCGGGCGGCGTGGGCTGAACGTCGCGTACCTCGTGGACTTTTAACAGCGGGATGCCACGGTTTGTTTGCGTTGCTCGACTTCGCATCCTGAGGTCACCCCGCCATACGGGCAGTGAGACCGACAGCCATGATACGTTCCGCTTCCCAGATCGACCGCAGTACGCCCCGATCGACGGTGCTTGCGGCGGCGGCCACCGGTGTGGTCGAGACGATGTGTAATGGTCGCAATGGTGGCGTTGACGTGGAAAGTGTCTTTGCGCATGCAAGGTTGAGTGTCGACACAATTCTGGATCCGTATGCGGAAATAGGGTTGAAGCAATATTGCGACCTGTTCGAGGCAGCCTCGAAGGCAACTGATGATGACAACTTCGGCCTGCGTTTCGGGCAGGCGTTTGAGGTTCAGCACCTTGGATTGATTGGCTATATTGCTGTCAACGCACCCACCTTGGTGATGGCGCTCAGGAAGCTGGTTGAATATTTCCCTACCCATCAGACACAATCTTTCCTGCGGGTGACTCCGTATCGGGGATTGCTGTGCCTCAGCTATCAGGTTCTGGACCCGAGGATCCAGCTTCGCCGACAGGATGCGGAACTCTCGCTGGGGATGTTCTGCAACATGTTTCGTTATTGCCTCGGTTCACGATGGACGCCGGTAGAGATATGGTTTGAGCATCACAAGCCGGACCACGCGGTGGAGCATGAACGTTGCTTTGGTTCACCCGTGAAGTTTGGCGAGCGCACCAACGGCATTGTGTTCCGGCCGGAGGTGCTTGAAACGCCGGTACCACACGCGGACCCGTATCTGCTGCGCCTGCTCGAGCAGCCAGTGCGTGCCATTCAACGACGGCACGCACATCCGGCGTACCCGCGTGCCCTGATTGCGCAACACGTACAACAGCGCCTGGGTAGTGCGCACTGCGCAGTTGCCGACGTGGCTTCCGACTTGGGCATGTCGTTGCCGGCGTTCAAACGCACCCTGCGCGATAACAACATCCAGTTCTCGGCAGTCGTCAAGAAGGTGCGCAAGGATCTGGCATTGGAATACGTGGGGAGTACCGACATGTCCCTCACCGAGATCGCATTGTCACTGGGATACTCGGAACAGTCGGCACTCTCGCGGGCTTTCCGCTGCTGGACCGGACTGTCGCCGCGATCCTACCGTCGTGCGCGTAAAGCGGCGGCCGATTAGTGTGGTCGACTGGCATAAACAGTATCCTGACGCCTGATCGGGGGGCACATTGATGTCATGTTCGGCGACGCTGATGTCAAGTCGCGGCCGGGACAGCGTGATATACGTACGATAAAGCAGGGTGCGGCAGGAGCACATGCCACGCTTGCGGTTTCGTAAGTGGCCGACTGATCATCGGGGAGAAGCAATCATGGTGACTCGCAGACAGTTCTTGAGAGGCTCAGCGACGTTGGTTGGCGCCGCAGCGTTGGCGCCCGTGCTCGGAGGTATGCCACGCCAGGCCTGGGGTGCCGATGCCGGCACACTCAATATCCTCTGTTGGGAAGGCTACAACACCAGCAAGGTGCTCGATCCATTCCGGAAGGCATTCAATTGCCAGGTAAACGCCCTGTCGGCATCCTCGGATCCGGCCATGATCAACAAGTTGCGTGCTGGTGGCACAAAGCTTTGGAACCTGATCAACGTAAACCAGCCGTGGGCGCAGGGAATTCTTTACCCACAGCATTTGATTACGCCGCTAGACAAGAAGGAATTCTTGCCGTACTTCGATCACTTCCTGCCACAGTTCAAGCATTACAACTTGGCCTTCGATCCTACTGGTGAGCATTTGCTTGGAATGCCGCAACGGTTTGGCCCGTTTTCTTTCGTCGTCAA
Source organism: uncultured Rhodanobacteraceae bacterium (assembly GCA_964402805.1). GTDB lineage: Bacteria > Pseudomonadota > Gammaproteobacteria > Xanthomonadales > Rhodanobacteraceae > Oleiagrimonas. The sequence goes on from CAYOEF010000057.1 coordinate 2,005, forward strand.
TACGAAGAAAATCTCGCGGAAGACCGCCGAGGACGAAGGCTGGAACTTATTCTTCGACAAGAAGATGAAGGGTCGTTACGGTATTCTGACGTACGACAATTGGAATCTCATCCACATATCGCTAGCAGCCGGCCTCAATCCATTCAAGAAAATGGAACAGACCGATCTTGACAAGTTCAAGTCGACCGCGGCAACGGTATTCAAGAACTCTAAGATGCGCATTGGTGACATGGTACAGATGAACCGCGGATTGATAAGCGGCGCGATCGACGCGTACTTTACCGGCGGAACGTATACCGCGTCCAATGCACGCGAAGCTGGATTCTTCGAGGTGCGCGGTATTACGCCCAAGTCCGGACCCGTGGATGGTAAGGGCGGTATCGTTTGGGCCGAGCTCACCTCGACCGTCAACAATCCCAAGGAAACGGTGTTGGCGGCTGACTTCCTGAAGTTTGTGCAGCGTCCCAAGATCGCACACATTGTCGCCATGGCACCGGGACCCCACAATACGGTTGCGCAAATGGGGGACCCGGCCGTGTTCAAACTGTTCACGAAACACGAACTCAAGGCATTGCAGTGGGATTCCCTTGATTGGGAACTGAAACATTCTGCGCAGTTTGCGCCGGTGGCGTCGTACGATGATTTGATGAAAATCTATACGGTGGCACGACGCAATACCTGACCGATCATTTTGCCGAGGGCGGCCGATGCGCTAGGTGGGCTTGCTGTGCATGACCTGCCCCGACCGCGTCGCTTTCGTTATCGTTGCTGATGTTATTCCTGCCACACACATTCATGGTGTGGCATGAGGAGGGTGATATATGGAGCATGCCGGGGACGCAGTCCTTCAAGTGCGCCACATCCGAAAGGAATTCGGGCATTTCACGGCGTTGCATGATGTGTCACTGGACGTCTACGACGGCGAGTTCCTCACAATCGTTGGACCCTCCGGTAGTGGCAAAACTACGTTGATTCGCCTGCTGGTTGGCATGGACGTGCCTACCAGCGGCGAAATCCTCCTCAAGGGGAGGTCCATAAACCACTTGGCGCCAAACAAGCGACCCACATGCATGGTGTTTCAGTCGCTGGCGCTGTTTCCGCACCGCACCGTGGGTCAGAATATCGAGTTCCCACTCAAGGTTCGCGGGGTCAAGGCCAGGCAACGGCGCGAGCGCGCACTTGAACTGCTCGACATGTTTTCATTGCCACACGACTATTATCAACGCGCGGTGACACAGTGCTCTGGTGGTGAACGCCAGCGTGTAGCCTTGGCGCGTGCGTTGGCCTACGACCCCGAAATCCTGTTTTTCGACGAACCACTGTCCGCGCTTGACAACCAGTTGCGCAAGCACCTTGAACGTGAGCTCAAGAAGCTTCAGCGTGAAACGCGGAAGACGTTTGTCTATATCACGCATTCCCTGGAGGAGGCGATGGTGATGAGCGATCACATCGCGATCCTGAGGCGTGGGCGCGTGGTGCAGGTTGGCACGCCAGCGGATATTTACGCGCGCCCGCAGGACGAGTTTGCAGCCGGATTCATGGGAGAAGTAAACCTTTTCCGGGTGGTGGGTACCAGTAATGGCGGGGTGTCATCGCTGGATCCCGACATCATTGTCGAGCCTGGTGTCGGTGCACTCGAACTTGCGGCAAATGAGCAGGCCAGCGTGATGGTACGACCGGAAGTAATCCGGTTTCTGAGCGAGGGTGAGGGTGCTGAAGTGGTCGTCGAGGGGGCATTGTCCGAGCGCTTCGACCTCGGGTCGCGTATTCAATATGAAATCCACACCCCGGATGGAAGGGTGGTAACCGTCGAGCGACTGCGGGAAAACGAGTTCAGCGGACACATTGGCGACCGTGTTCGGCTCGGCTGCGAATTTGCGAGGTGCCACTTGATCTCGAAGGGCTCATCATGAGGATGGGTAGCCCCGTGCTGGTCAACCAGAAGGCCGGATACCTGGCCGCCATCCCGCTGTTGGTGTTGCTTCTGTTGCTTTTTGTGGCACCACTTCTGACCGTCTTTGGCTTCTCCTTCTCCGCGCCAAATACGTTCAAGATCCTGCATCATCCCACGATTTCCAATTACGTAGAGATCGTGGCGTCAGGGTATTACCAGTCACTGCTGTGGTCCTTTGGGCTGTCTCTTGTTGCCACTGCATTGTCGTTCGTGCTCATGTACCCGATTGCCTTCGCCATGGCCAAGGTATTCAAGCGCTTCTCGCTGGTGATTACGGCAATCGTCGTCATTGTGCTCTTCGTGGCCGAGGACACACGCGTATTCGGGTGGGATCTTTCGTTCATGCAGGGTGGGATGCTTCTCGGGCCGTTGCAACAGTGGTTCGGGATAAGTGCACCCACACCACTCAATCACACCTGGATGATCGTCTTCGGCCTGTTTTATTCTTATAGCCCATTCATGCTTTATTGCACACTCTACGGGATCCAGACCATTCCGGACGAAATCCGCATGGCGGCGATCGACCTGGGGGCATCACGCACACGCGTATTGTTGGACGTCGATCTCCCGTTGGCCATGCCGGGCATAGTCGTCGGCTGGCTGCTTACATTTGCACTGGGAGTGGGTGCAATTTCTGGCGCCAAGCTGCTCGCAAGGCAGTCGGTAATCGTGGCGGCCCAAGAGATAGAGACAGCATTCAATTACTCGCAGAATTGGCCGCTTGGCGCCGCGTTGTCTACCTTGTTGATCATCGTCGTCGCCGCGATCGCGTTTTTTGCCCTCAACAAGATCGACCTGGACGCGATCATGGGCAAGGGAGGCGGGGATTGAGGCGATGAAGTACCAATGGCTGAAACAGACGCTCTTGTATGTCTATGGCAGTGGATACTTGGTTTTTTGCTTGATTCCGTTCATTGCGCTGGGCTTTGCGTCTTTTGGCACATCCGCGTTCGTGATGTTTCCGATGCATGAGTACAGCACACAGTTCTATTCACAGGCTTTCGCCTCGGGCACCGTGCATCAGACGGCAGGCACGTCCTTCAAGATTGCGGTGGTAGTGACGATCATCTCCACCTTTACCGCGTTCTTTGGCGCTCTCGCGTTTGCACGGTATCGCTGGCGTTTTCGCAAGCTGTACCAGAAATTCATCCTGTTGCCAATATTTTTCCCGCAGACGGTACTCGGGCTGGCGCTCTTGCTGTGGTTCAACGCGGTCGGTGTCCTTCCGAGCTGGCAAACTGGTGTCCTTGCGCATCTGGTCTGGATAGCCCCCATTGCCACGTTGATCGCTGCCATCCCTGCCTACAGTTTTGACACCAATCTCGAGGATGCGGCATGTGACCTCGGAGCGAGTCGAATACAGGTGTTTCGAGAGGTGACGATACCGTTGCTATGGCCTGGTGTTGCAGCCGCCGGCCTGTTTTCGTTCCTGCTTTCGTGGGGCAATTTTGCATTGTCGCTGTATACGACAGGGACTGATCTCACGCTGCCGATGTATTTGTTCTCACGCATGACACAGGGTTACACCCCTACGATTCCCGCGGTCGCCATTTTGTCCGGTGGATTGTCGGTTGTAATGATCCTGGCAACCTTTGTCGTGCTGTCGGTGGTGAAGACGTACAGGCGAAATCGCCTGCAGCCGGTGGAAGAACGTTGACGTACCGGCGCGTGATCGTGGCCGTCCGGTGACACGGGAATGGCCGAGGGTGCGGGAGGTGGCAACTGATGTTTGGCTCATTTGTAGGACTCAATGTGCTGGTCACTGGCGGGAGCAAGGGGATTGGCAAAGGCATAGCCCGGGTATTCGCCGATGCGGGTGCCAACGTGATGATCGCGGCACGAGGTCGGGATGACCTGACGAAGACTGCGTCGGAACTTGACGACGGATTTGCGGGCGAGATACGCGGTTGCGTGGCGGATGTAAGCGAGCCCGGCGACGTCGCGCGCATGGTGGACGAGACTGTCGATGCATTTGGCGGGCTGGATGTCCTGTGTGCAAACGCAGGCCAATTTCCCCAGAAGACTATCTCGGAAATGACCGCCGACGATTGGGATCGTGTGTTGGCTGTGAATCTACGCAGCACGTTTCTGTGCGTGCAGGCAGCGACAAAACCGCTGCAGCGGAGTGGTCGTGGCCGCGTGATCATCACATCGTCGATTACCGGGCCGGTAACCGGTTTTCCTGGCTGGACGCACTATGGGGCATCAAAAGCGGGGCAGCTGGGTTTCATGCGCACGGCTGCGATCGAGCTTGCGCCAATGGGAATCACGGTCAATGCGGTAGCGCCTGGCAACATCCTTTCCGAGGGTTTGGCTGATTTGTCGCAAGCCTACCTTGACACGATGGCTGCTTCCATTCCGGTCAGGCGCTTGGGTTCAGTGGAGGACATTGGCAATGCCGCGTTGTTTTTCGCCACGGAGCAGGCGGCGTTCATCACAGGCCAATGCCTGATTGTGGACGGGGGGCAGACACTGCCTGAATCATTGGAGGCTCTCGGAACGTGAGCGATAGTGCCGGCTGCGACCGCCCACCCTGGATGTTGCCAAAACCCGTCGAGGTGCGAATGACCAAGCATGTTGCCTTATGGCGCCATGAGTAACGAGGTGAGGCCATTGACTGAACTGGACCAGCGTTTGACCGAGCTGGCACGGCAATCACTGTCGTTGTGGGACTTGGATGCCGGGGCGACGGCTGAACTCATAAGCCATTCTGAATGTGCGATTTTTTTGGTAACGTCGGGCGACCCGCCGACGCGGACCATACTTCGCCTCGGCAGGCCAAACTACAACACGGCACGTCGCGTGCGCTCGGAGCTTGCGTGGCTGGCGGCATTGCGCGCGCAAGGAGGCGTGATTACCCCCGAACCCATTGCCGGAAAGAATGGCGAATATGTTCAGGTAGGGGTCAATGGCTCTCTGGACGAGCCGCGGCTGATGGTCCTGTTCAGTTTCATCGAAGGTACTCACCCAGACGAAACCGGAGATTTGCGCGGGCCGTTCGAGCGTCTCGGCGAGGTAGCCGCGCGTATCCACAATTGTTCACAAAATTGGCAGCAGCCCCAAGATTTCGAGCGGCTCGTGTGGAGTACGGAAAATATCCTTGGTGGCGAAACCGCCATTTGGGGCGACTGGCGCCGATGCGTCGATTCGAGTGCCTCGGATCATGCGGTGCTCGAGCGCGCTGCCGCTATGGTCGGGGAGCGCTTGGCAGCGTTTGGAAAATCGCCATCGCGATGGGGACTGATTCATGCCGACCTGCGGCTAGCAAACCTGCTTGTCTACGATGACGAAATACGCGTAATCGACTTCGACGACTGCGGGTTCGGGTGGTATTTGCATGATCTCGGGACGGCTTTGTCCTTCATTGAGGATCGTGCAGACAAGGACGAACTGATCGACCATTGGATGGCCGGCTACCGTCGGTATCGCAGGCTGTCCGCGGAAGAAATCGTGATGATTCCGACCTTCATCATGTTGCGGCGCCTGCAGTTGCTGGCCTGGATCGGATCGCACGATGACACGGAACTCGCGCGAGAACAAAAGCCGCAGTTCGTGGAAGTGAGTTGTGAGCTTGCCGAATCGTATCTGGCAAGCACGAGTAGTTGATGCCGGCCGGATGAGGTATATCTCCTGTTGGCAAGTTTGGCCACGGTAACGTCAAGTTGCGGGGGCCGTGATCAGGTAGGCTTGATGTAAGCGAGGGATGTCATGAGTGCTGAGAAGCAGGATTTTCTACTACGTTCCGAGGAATTCTGGAACCCCGGGAAAACGCTTGCCTGGCAGGATATGGGCATCGACCTCGTCATCGGGCGTCGCAAGGGGTATTACCTCTACGACATGGACGGCAAGCGATACATCGATGTCCATTTGAACGGGGGAACGTACAACCTCGGGCACCGCAATCCTGAATTGATCGCAGTGCTGCAACGGGGCATGGAAATGTTCGACATGGGCAACCACCATTTCCCTTCGCTGGCGAGGACGGCGCTGGCCGAGGAGCTTGCCAAGTGCACGCCGGGAGACCTCCAGTACACCATCTACGGGTCCGGTGGTGGTGAAGCGATAGACATTGCCATCAAGACCGCGCGCAATGCTACGCAAAAGCGCAAGATCGTGTCGCTCGTCAAAGCGTATCACGGCCATACCGGGCTAGCTGTCAAAGCAGGCGACGCAAGATTCTCAAAGCTGTTTCTGTCCGAGGATATCGAGCATGAATTTGCCCAGGTTCCGTTCAACGATCTCGATGCAATGGAAGACGTGCTGCGCAAGCGCGATGTTGCGGCGGTGCTGCTAGAAACCATCCCGGCCACGTATGGCTTCCCGATGCCGCATGTGGGCTATCTGCCCGGGGTGAAAGCCTTGTGCGAACGCTATGGGGCCCTCTACATCGCCGACGAGGTGCAAACCGGCTTGATGCGCACCGGGGAGATGTGGGGTATCACCCGTTATGGTGTCGAGCCGGACATCCTGGTCACCGGTAAGGGCATTTCCGGGGGCATGTATCCCATAGCCTGCGTCATCGCATCACCGAAATGTTCCGGCTGGCTCAAGCAGGACGGGTTCGGCCACATGTCGACCATGGGCGGCGCCGAGCTAGGTTGCCTAGTGTCACTGAAGGTGTTGGAGATTTGCCAGCGGCCGGAAGTCGCCTCCATAGTCCGGTACATTGCCAACTATTTGCGCAGCGGGCTGGACGAAATCCGCGCCATGTATCCGGATTTCTTCACCGGCATCAGACAGCATGGGGTCATCATGGGGTTGGAATTCACCATGCCGGAGGGTGCCAAAATTGCCATGAAGCACCTGTATCGGAACGGTATTTGGGCTATTTTTTCGACGCTTGACCCGCATGTCCTGCAGTTCAAACCGGGCATTTTGGCAACCGAGGCATTGGCGGAAGAGATCCTGAGCAGGGCGGAGCTGGCCATCGGCGCGGCATCTGCAGAGGCTCTTGGGCGAGGCCGCGGGCGGCGTAAGGTAGCAGCTTGATCATGGACAAGATAATCGCGGATCTGGTGTATCAACCGGCTAGTCCGGCGTCGCTGCGCAACGAGGCTGATCTGGTTCTCACGCGTGCGAAATGGGCCTCCGAGGTCTTTCGACGCTACGATCGCGTGCAGACACAACGGATCGTCGAGGCGGTGGCAGACGCTGCCTTCAGGCATGCCAAGGAATATGCCGACTGGGCCGTGCGTGAAACGGGCTTTGGTGTGGCGGAACACAAACTGCTCAAAGCTGAAGCAAGCAGCCGCGGCATGGTGGAGTACTACCGGAATTACGACTTCGTCACCCCGCGCGTGGATCATGACCGCCTGATGGTCGAAATCCCGCGACCGGCGGGGGTTGTCTTCGCGTTGGCCCCGGCCACCAATCCCATCGCGACGGTTTACTTCAAGATCCTGTCGGCGCTGATGACGCGCAATGCCATCGTGTTCAGTGCGCATCCGGCATCACGCCAGTGCTGTAACCATGCCACGCAAATGTTGGCCGAGGTGGCCGAGAGTGCGGGCGCACCCGAGGGCGTCATCCAGGCCATTGAAAAGCCGACCATCCCGTTGATCGACGAATTCATGCGCTCGGACAAGACGAGCGTCATCCTGGCAACCGGCGGCATGGCGATGGTGAGGGCGGCCTACTCGTCTTCCAACCCCGCCATCGGCGTGGGGCCCGGCAATGGTCCAATCGTCGTAGACGACACCGCCGACTATCGCGCGGTCGCGCACTGCCTGGTGGATTCCAAGTCCTTCGACAACGGCATCTTGTGTACAGCTGACTCGGTTGCGATCGTACTCCCAGGGATCGCCAAGTCGTTGCGTGGAGCGATGGAGCGTAATGGCGCCTATTTCTGCCATGACGAGGAAATCGACCAGCTTCGCCTGTTCATGTTTGGTTCGGGGAGTTTGAATGTGGAAGGCGTGGTGGGACGCGACGCACCGCTGATCGCGAATGACGCCGGTATCCGGGTACCGCCTCGTACGCGTGTTCTGGTGGCGCCGATTTCGAAGATTGGCGTAGACGAGCCCTTGTCGAAGGAGAAGCTTTCGCCGGTGTTGGCCTGGTTGGAGGTGCCGGGCATCAATGAGGCATTGACGCAAGCCCGGGCGACGCTTCGCATGACGGGAGCGGGGCACTCTGCCGCGATCCATACCTGCAACCCGCAAACGATCATGGATTTTGCCAATACCGTCGAGGCCTATCGTGTCATTGCCAACGACACGCTGAGCCAGGGCGCCTCCGGGTTGTCAACCAATCTGGCACCCACGATGACCGTCGGCACCGGCTTCTTTGGGCGATCTTCGGTGGGCGAGAATGTCGGGCCGATGCACCTGGTGCATTGGACACGCATCGCCTACGCCAGCGACGCCGATGTCGACATGAGTGCCTTCGACAAGACACAACTCAAGCTCCGTGGGCCGCTACCTGCGGCGCCATCGGACGGCGTGCCAGACAATAGTCCATCCTTGGGCGGTCCAGGAGCAGCTGTCCAGGGCCGGTATGCGGGGTCGGGGCACGGCATGGACGATGGCGAGTCGCGCATCGAAGCATTGCTTCGAAAGTACCCAGACCTGAATCTCAGGGAGGAAATCCGGCGACTGATCGCCGAGGAAATTCGCAAGAGCCGGGGTGAATAGACATCATGGCAGAACTCAGGTCGTTCATTTTTTTGGACCAGTTGCAACCGCAGACGCTATGCTATCTATCGTCGTGGATCCGCGGCACGTTGCCACGTGCACGTGTGGCGGCGCAGATCATCGAAATTGCCCCCGGGCTGGATATCGAACCGCTGACGGACGTGGCGCTGAAGCATACCGAGGTTGCGGCCGGCATTCTGGTGGTGGAACGTCAGTTTGGGTACCTCGAGTTCCATTCGCGATCCACGGCCCAGGTCAAGGCATCGGCCGACGCCGTGCTTGACGCCCTTGGGGCGAGGCCCGAGGATGCGGTTCGCCCGACAATCCTGGCGTCCAAGATTGTCACCCGCGTCGATCATCAGCAGGCCTTCCTGATCAACCGCAACAAGATCGGTTCCATGATTCTGGGCGGGGAGTCCATGTTCGTGATGGAGATGCGCCCCGCCTCTTATGCGATTCTCGCTGCCAATGAAGCGGAGAAGGCTTCCAACATAAAAATCATCGACTACCGGATGATCGGTGCAAACGGCCGTGTGTTCCTGTCCGGTGATGAAGCGGAGATCCGCAATGCACGACAGGCCGCCGAAGCCGCGCTGGTCGCGTTGGGCCCTGCCGGTGGTGCATGACCGGGCACGCGCTCATGAGTGAACGGGACATCAGACAACTGATTCGTGCGTTGGTTGCTGAGGAACTTCAGTCGTTTCGGCCGGAATCGGGAGCCCATGCCGAGACGTCACCGGTGCTGCAGGTATGCCAGGAGTTCGTCACGATCAACAGTGACCACGACTTGATGTTGTTCGTCGGGCATCTTTTGGAACTTGCGAAGGACGGGCGGATACGCAGGGAGATTGAATCAAGGCAGCGTGTGTTCAGGTTGGAACGGTCACCGGGAGGTGGGTTCCCGATTGTGCGAGACATGCTTTTGCACCGTAGCGATGCATCCGACGTTCCTCCGGCGCACTTTGACGGCGGGTTGATTACCGAACGACATGTCAACGCCATTCCCGAAGGGACGCAGACGATGCACCTCGGCAAGCGTACCCGGCTTACGCCGCTGGCGCGCGACAGAGTTCGACAAAGGGGCATCGAGATTGTGAGGTCGAGTTGATGAAGAAAGGTTTGGTAGTGGGTCGTTACTGGGCCACTCGGCGGGTGGACAGCCTACCGCAGGGTGCGTTGCTGGAAATCGAGTTGACGGGCGGTGAACGGATCATTGCGATCGATCCCCTCGGGTGCGACGAAGGCGAAAACGTACTCGTGACGCGGGGTTCCGTTGCGGCCCGGTACTTTGGAAAGGCCTATGCATCAGTAGATGCGGTCATCGTGGGATCGCTGGACGACCAGGGCGAGGGTTCGTAGTGGTCGTGGAATATGGGCGCGGGCGCCCGCGGCAACGATTGTTGCCTGGTCTCTGTTTATTTGTCGAGGTGAAATGATGGCTATTCAAGCGTTGGGGATGATCGAAACCAAGGGCTACGTTGCGGCACTCGCCGGTGCGGATGCAATGGTCAAGGCGGCCAATGTGACTATCACTGCACGCGTCGAAGTGGGCGATGGACTTGTGGCAACTATCGTCCACGGTGACGTTGGCGCGGTGAAAGCGGCGACCGAAGCGGGAGCGGAAGTGGCAAACCAGGTTGGTGAACTGGTTTCTGTGCACGTCATTCCGCGTCCGCACGGCGAGTTGGCCGGGCACTTCCCCGGGGCTGTCGATGCCGCCAGTGCAGCCGGCAAGTCCAAATAGTCTGTTCGATGAGTCTGCTTGATCCCGGAGTCATGCCGAAGGGCGGTTTTCGAACATGAAGATTCAGTTGCGGGCCTACCTGCACATTCACGAGTTGCAACCGCAGTTGGCGGCGTACCTCAGTACACCGCGGCGCGCGCGCGCCTATCCGCCGCTCGAGGGCCAGGGCAGCTTGATAGTGGAGGTCTCTCCGGCCCTGGCCATTCATCGACTGGTGGATCTGGCGTTGAAGTCGTGCCCGGAACTGGAGCCTGGGCTGTTGTACACGGAACGCCAATTCGGATTGCTGGAGCTGCACTCCAATGACCAGGCGGAACTGGAAACCGCGGGTGGAGCCATCCTAAAAGGCATCGGTGCCAAGGCCGCGGATCAGCTGGCACCCAGCACGATGATGACGGACATCATCGACTCGATGTCCGATCAGCACGCCATTGTGTTGAATCGCATGCGCTCGGCGTCCATGGCGTTGCCTGGCCAGTCCCTGTTGCTGTACGAAATGGTACCGGCCCTGTTTGCCACGGTAGCGGCGAATGAAGCGGAAAAAGCTTCGCCGCGGGCAACGCTGGTGGATGTGCAGATGATCGGGGCATCCGGGCGCGTCTTCATGGCCGGGGAAAAGGAAGATCTGGTTCGCGCACAGGCCAGCATCGCAAAGACTCTGAAAGCCATCGTGGGCCTACGCCCGTCGTGATTATTGCGACTTGGGACGGCTGCGCAAACGTTCCATGGGGCAATACGCCCTCCCGGGGCCATGTCATGCCGGTGTGAGGCCCGACGGCAT
>CAYOEF010000058.1:0-3440 GCA_964402805.1 uncultured Rhodanobacteraceae bacterium
GGCATCCACGGCATGTCCTCGCGCCGCCACTTGGGCTGGAAGCCCATGCCCAGGAAACCCATGCCGAGGCGGTCGGCGATCGGTCGGATTTCCTCGAGGTGGCTGGTGACCTCGTGGCAGGTTTCGTGGATGGTGGCCAGCGGCGCGCCGGAAAGTTCCAGCTGCCCGGCCGGTTCGAGCGTGATCGACGCGCCATCGCGGGACAACGACATCGGGTGGCCGTCCGCGCGTTCCACCGCCCAGCCACCGGCACTGGCGATGCCTTCCAGGAGTGCGCTGATGCCGTTTGCACCGGCGTACGGCGGCGGCCGCAGGGTGTCCTTGTAGAAGCCGAATTTCTCGTGTTCGGTGCCGATGCGCCAGGCTTCGGGTGGTTTCTCGCCCGCCGCGATACTGGCGATGAGGTCGTCGATGCCGTTCAGTGGCGTCGTCTTCGCGTGGCTGGGGATGGACACCGCAGCGTTCCTTGTCAGGTTGATCGTTCCACTGTGGGGGCGTGCGGCGCAAATTGGAAGGGACGACTTAATTATAGGGGCACGGCGTGCCGTGGCCCCGGATCCGTTCCATTCCGGGCCTCGCCATCCCTGCGCACGGGCACGGTATGTTGCTGCCCAATGCCATGTGTTCCACTATCTTGGGTAGGGGCGCGGCGTGCCGTGCCCGCCCCCCATACCGGCGCGGATCAACCCTGTACGAGGGCACGGCCACCAGCGTCCGTGCTCCACGCCGGGGCCTCGGAAATGGCCGGGAGCACATCCTCGGGGCGCGCTGCAAGGTGCCACATGGCGGCATGTCCCGGGTCCATGAAATGCTCGCCGATGACCTGCCGCATGAAGGCATCCAGGGGCTGGTAGAACCCCCGGGTATCCAGGAGGACGATGGCGCCGAGGTAACGGCCGAGGCGCTTGAGCGCGATGGCCTCGAACAGTTCGTCCAGCGTGCCGCAACCGCCGGGCAGGGCGATGACGGCGTCGGAGGTGGCCAGCATCCGCCGCTTGCGTTCCGCCAGGTCGTCGACCAGTTCCACCGTGTCGAGCCCCGGGTGTTGCCAATCCAGGTCGATCATGAAGCGCGGCAGGATCCCCACGACACGACCGTGCCTGGACAAGGCACCATCGGCCACGGCCCCCATGGACCCGCCGTCGCCTCCGCCATAAACAAGCGTATGCCCGGCTGCCGCCAGCACCTCGCCCATGCGCCGCGCCGCCTCCCGGTAAACGGGATCGGGTTGGTCGCTGGAGGCACAGAAGACACAGACATGCATGGCGGGGCGTAGCTGCTTCCTGGAGTCCGGAATGGCGGCAGGTGATACGTCGGCCGACTGCCGGGAGTTTACCTCGCCGGGAGTATGGCGGGTTGCCACCGTACCAAGCCCCGATGTGTGTCCGTGCGGGTAGCTGATCACGCAGACGTGGAGAACGTCCGCCACATCCCGTTGTACGCCAGCGTTGCGGGTGCGAAGCGGACACATGACGGACGCTGCCTGCTGCCGCCACGAGGGTTCTCCGCTACAGTGGGCGGGTCGAAGACATCGCGCCGGCAACCCGCCCAAGTGCATTGGGATCGGCGTTACGCCAAACGCGTCCGGGCGACTCGACACGCGCAAACATGGAGACCCCGCCATGCACTACTCTCGACTATCCGCCTTGCTCATTGACTGCAACACGCCCGACCTCGACACCGCCGCGCAATTCTGGAGCCTGGTGCTGGGCCGCGCGATCGATCGCGAATATGCCGGGTCGGATGGCAACTACCGCATGTTGGAGACGCCTCGGGGTGAACCTGTCGTGGAGATTCAGCGGGTCCGGCATGAAAGCCGGGTCCACATCGACATCGAGACCGACGACATCCCCGCCGAGGTGGCGCGCCTGGAACGCCTGGGTGCCACGGTTGACAAGCGCCTGGAACGTTGGGTGGTGATGCGGGCGCCTACCGGGCAACGCTTCTGTGTGGTCGGTGTCCAGCGTTCCGGTTTCCCGGAAAACGCCAATCGATGGGACTAGCCGGGTTGCCCGTATCATCTATCGACACGCTCCAGGGCATCGCATGGATGCTGCTCGTGTTCTTCGTCGTTGCCCTGGTTGCCTACGTCCTCGTCCGTATTTTCGAATCGCGCCGGTCGTCCGCCAAGCCGGACGGGTCGTGACGATTCATCCGGGCCAACCGTCAGGCCGGCACGCGGCTCGTCGGTGGCTTCACTCGACATGGGGTGCATGATGTCGGATACCGCGATCAATTTGAAAGACAAGCTGGCCAGGTTTTCCGAGTATTGGTCACCTCGCGTCATCGCCGAGATGAACAACTACCAGTTCAAGCTGGCCAAGCTCAAGGGCGAGTTCGTTTGGCACTCGCACGCCGATACGGACGAGGTATTCATCGTGCTCGACGGCGCCATGTGCATCGAGTTCCGTGACAAGGTGGTGCGCCTGTCCTCGGGTGAGATGTACGTGGTACCCGCAGGTACGGAGCATCGTCCGGCAGCGCCGCAGGAATGTTGCGTCATGCTGGTGGAGCCGCGCGGCGTGGTCAACACGGGCGAGGCGGGTGGCGAGTACACGGCGGCCAATGATGTCTGGGTGTAGCGTACGTGGCCGTTCCGCTGGCGGCTTGTGGGGGCCGTAGCGCCACGTCCTTGCACCTGGGCGCCAGGCCTTGCGCTCGCCGCGTGCCGCCGAAACAATGACCGCATTCGATCATGCGACGGCGGTCGCGCAACCGGAGAAGCGATATGTCCGAACAACGGGTGGCCATCATCACCGCGGGCGGCAGCGGGATGGGGGCCGCGGCGGCCCGGAAACTGGCCAGTGACGGGTTCCAGGTCGGCATCCTCTCGTCGTCGGGGAAGGGCGAGGCGCTTGCGCGCGAATTGGGCGGGGTCGGGGTGACCGGCTCCAACCAGTCGCCACGCGATCTGCAGCAACTCGTGGACCAGGTCATGGAACGCTGGGGGCGTATCGATGCGGTGGTCAACAGCGCCGGCCATGGTCCGACCGGAGCGCTGCTGGACATCACCGACGAGCAGTGGCACGAGGGGCTGGACTTTTATCTGCTCAACGTCGTGCGGACTGTGCGCCTGGTCACGCCGATCATGCTGCGGCAGCGCTCCGGCGCGATCGTCAACATCTCCACGTACGCGGTGTTCGAACCCGACCCGCTGTTTCCGACATCCGGCGTGTTCCGTGCCGGGCTGGCCAGCTTCGCCAAGCTGTATGCGGACACGTACGCGCCGCAAAACATCCGCATGAACAACGTTCTGCCCGGCTTCATCGACACCTTCGAGGAAGAGGCCGAACGGCGCCAGCGGATTCCCATGGACCGCTATGGCAAGGTGCGCGAGGTGGCGGACGTGATCGCCTTCCTGGTGTCGGATGCGGCCGGTTACATCACCGGCCAGAACCTGCGCGTGGATGGCGGTCTGACGCATTCGGTCTGAACGCGGC
>CAYOEF010000058.1:3540-12978 GCA_964402805.1 uncultured Rhodanobacteraceae bacterium
ACCGGCCAGAACCTGCGCGTGGATGGCGGTCTGACGCATTCGGTCTGAACGCGGCCCGCATCAATCACCGTCGTGCAAGGTGGCCGTGTCCACGCCCAGGTGGCGTTTCAGCTGCGCCGCGCCCGTGGGTGTCACGGTGACGATGCGCGGGGTCGCTGCGCGCGCAAGCCCACCCCTGTCGATGAAGGTGCCGAGCAACGCGACGCCCAGCGGGCCGGCAAGGTGGTGGCGGCGTTCAGTCCAGTCGAGGCACTGGCGCGCCAGGCCGCGACGTGTGGCGTGCGCGGTCGCCAGGTCCACCCCGATGGCCGCGAACCATGCGGCGCCGCCCGGGGTGACATCGTATTGCTTGCCGGGCGCGGCCACGATATGGCCCTGTTCTTCCAGGGCCCGTGCCAGCGCCACGCCGAGTCGACCCGCCAGGTGGTTGTAACAGGTGCGCGCAAAGCGCAACGGTTGGGTCCCGGGCGTAGGCGGGTGGCGCGGCACGACGCCTGGTGGCCGGGTCAATGCCAACTGCTCGATGGCCCGGGCTACCTGCGCACCGGCCAGGCGGTAGTAGCGGTGCCGGCCTTCCCGTTCCACTGCCAGCAGGCCACCGCCGACGAGCTTGCCCAGGTGTGCGCTTGCGGTCGGCGCACCTACGCCCGCCGTGTACGCCAGGTCGCCTGCCGGCAGCGCGCGACCGTCCAACAAGGCCAGGAGCATGGCCCAACGGGTGGGGTCGGCCATCAGGAATGCCGTCGCGGGCACATTGGGTTCGTTGCGCATCGGTTGTCTCGCCATTGACACGGATTGTAATCGTGCGCGCGGGAGCATGATTCGTTGCGCATCGAAACGTCGCGTCTTGGTGCTCAATGGTCTGCGCCGCAGTGGATGGGTACACTTCCATGGCGATGTCGGCACTCGGGCAATGCATGGAGGTAGGCGGTGGAAATCACGAAGGTCGACGTGCTGGTGGCCAGCCCGGGGCGCAATTTCGTCACGTTGCGCATCACCACCGACGAGGGTGTGACCGGCCTCGGCGACGGCACGCTCAACGGGCGTGAGCTTGCCGTGGCGGCCTACCTGCGCGAGCATCTTGCGCCGATCCTTGTCGGGCGCGACCCGCAGCGGATCGAGGATACCTGGCAGTATCTCTATCGCGGCGCCTACTGGCGACGCGGTCCGGTGACGATGGCCGCGATCGCGGCGGTTGACGTCGCGTTGTGGGACATCAAGGCCAAGCTGGCGGGGTTGCCGCTCTACCAACTCCTGGGTGGGCGCAGCCGCGACGGGCTGCTGGCTTATGGTCATGCATCCGGCGGTGACCTCCCGGAACTGTTCGATTCCATCCATGCCCACCTGGACGAAGGCTACCGCGCGATACGCGTGCAGACCGGCGTTCCGGGCCTGCCCTCGGTCTATGGCGTGGCGTCCAGCGCAAACGCGCATGCCGGCACGCAGGCCGGCAGCGATGCCCGTTACGACTACGAGCCGGCCCGCCGCCAGGCCGCCCCGGTGGAAGAAACCTGGGATACCCGCGCCTACCTGCGCCACGTACCGGAAGTCTTCGCGGCGGTGCGCAACACGTTCGGCCCCGAACTGCCCCTGCTGCACGATGCACATCACCGCCTGACACCGATCCAGGCGGCGCGGCTGGGCAAGTCGCTGGAGCCGTACGACCTGTTCTGGCTGGAAGATGTGACGCCGGCGGAAAACCAGGCCGCGTTGCGCCAGGTGCGTGCGCACACCACGGTCCCGCTGGCCATCGGCGAGGTCTTCAACACCATATGGGATTACCGCTCGCTTTTTGAGGAGCAATTGATCGACTACGTGCGCTCGCCGGTCACCCACGCCGGCGGCATCACGGCCCTGCGCCGCATTCTGGATTACGCCGCGGTGTACCAGATCAAGTCCGGCATGCACGGACCGACGGACATCTCGCCCGTGGGCATGGCGGCGGGCATTCACCTGGGCATGGCCATTCCCAATTTCGGCATCCAGGAATACATGCGGCACAGCCAGGCGACGCACGAGGTGTTCCACACCGCGTATCGCTTCGAGGACGGCATGCTGATTCCTTCCGAAGCCCCCGGTCTCGGCGTTGACTACGATGATGCGGCAGCCAGCCGCTATCCCTACGCGCCGGCATACCTGCCCGTCAATCGCCTGCGCGACGGGTCCATGCACGATTGGTGACGACATGACGGATGAAGCGCGCCCGCTGATCGTGGTGATGGGCGTCTCCGGTTGCGGCAAGACGACCATTGGCATCCGCTTGGCGGCTCGGCTCGGGGTGCCGTTCGTCGACGGTGACGAGCTGCATCCGGCGGCCAACGTGGCCAAGATGGCGGCCGGTCACCCGCTTGACGATGCCGATCGCTGGCCATGGCTGGCGCGGGTTGGCGGGGCCTTGGCCGCGGCCGGCGACAACGGCCTGGTGATCGCCTGTTCCGCGCTCAAGCGCAGTTACCGCGACGCGATCCGCGCGGCCGCGCCATCGACGCGGTTCCTGCTGCTGGATGCGCCACGCGCGGTATTGCTGCAGCGCCTGCAGGCACGGCGCGGCCACTTCATGCCGGCCAGCCTGCTCGACTCCCAACTCGCCACGCTGGAGCGGCCGGGACCGGACGAGGCCGGCGCCACGGTGGATGTCACGCCGGGCGTTGCCGCGGTGGTGGATGCAGCCCTGGCGACGCTGGCACGCGACGGGGCCTGCCGCGCAGGTCCGTGATCGTCGCCCGGACTCGCCAAACGCTTTTCACCACTCCGCGACGCTGCCGTCGGCGTGCCGCCACAGCGGATTGTGCCACTGGTGCCCGATCGCGGCGCGCTGGCGCACGTAGTCTTCGTTGATGTCGATGCCGAGCCCGGGACCTGTCGGGATGCGCACGTGGCCGTCGGCATAATCGAACACGCGGCGATCGGTGACGTAATCGAGAAGATCGTTGCCAGTGTTGTAGTGGATGCCGAGGCTCTGTTCCTGGATGAAGGCGTTGGGGCACACCGCATCGAGTTGCAGGTTGGCCGCCAGCGCGATAGGCCCGAGCGGACAGTGCAGGGCGAGGGCGGTGTCGTATGCCTCGGCCATCGCCGCGATCTTGCGCGTCTCGGTGATGCCGCCGGCGTGCGACGGATCGGGCTGGATGATGTCGACGCCGCCGTTTTCGAACACGCGATTGAAATCCCAGCGACTGTACAGGCGCTCACCCAATGCGAGCGGGATCGACGTGGCGCGTGCTAGGTCGGGAATCGCTTCCAGATGCTCGGACAGGACCGGCTCCTCGACGAACATCAGGTGGAACGGTTCCAGTTCGTGCAGCAGCACCTTGGCCATGGGTTTGTGCACGCGGCCGTGGAAATCGACCGCGATGCCGAAATCGGGGCCGGTGGCGTCGCGGACGGCCTGCACGTTCGCCAATACCTTGTCGACCTTGGCATGCGTGTCGACGAAGTGCATCTCCTCGGTGGCATTCATCTTGATGGCGGTGAAGCCCCGGGCCGCCGCGTCCCGGGCCGCCTTGGCGGTGTCGGCCGGGCGGTCGCCGCCAATCCAGGAGTAGACACGGATGCGCTCGCGCACCGGCCCGCCCAGGAGTTCGTGCACCGGGACGCCGAGTTGCCTGCCCTTGATGTCCCACAAGGCCTGGTCGACGCCGGCGATGGCGCTCATCAGGACCGGCCCGCCGCGGTAGAAGCCGCCGCGGTACATCAGGCTCCACAGGTCCTCGATGGGTCGCGGGTCCCTGCCGACGAGACAATCGGCCAACTCCGCAACGGCCGCGGCGACGGTATGCGCGCGCCCCTCCACGACCGGTTCACCCCAGCCACTGATGCCCTCGTCGGTGTCGATGCGCAGGAACAGCCAGCGTGGCGGGACCTGGAAGGTGGTGAGTCGCGTGATTTTCATGACGGCGTGTTCCAGGCTTGGATCAATGTGCGTGCGCGCGAGGCTACCGCCTGTGCGTCCATGCCCGGCCGGTAGAGTGCCGAGCCGATGCCGAGGCCATCGGCGCCCGCCGCGCGCCAGGCGGCGAGGTTGTCCACGTCGATGCCGCCGACCGGCAGGATCGGAACGCCTGGCGGCAGGACGCTGCGCCATGCCGTGAGTACCTTCGGCGTGAACTGGCCTGCCGGGAACAGCTTCAGGCCGTCGGCCCCGGCGTCCAGTGCCGCGAAGGCTTCCGTCGGCGTGGCCACGCCCGGCGTGCAGGCAAGGCCCATGCGCCGTGCGGTGGCGATGATGGTCACGTCGGCATGTGGCATCACGATCAGGCGCCCCCCGGCAGCGGCGACCTGCCAGACCTGTGAGGGGGTCCGCACGGTGCCGGCGCCAACCAGTGCGCGCGTGCCGAATGCATCGGCCAGGCGGCGGATGCTGAGCATCGGTTGCGGCGAGTTGAGTGGTACCTCGAGCATGCAAAACCCCGCCGTCACGAGCGCATCGCCAACGTCCACCGCCTCGTCCGGGTGGATGCCGCGCAGGATCGCGACCAGGGGCAGGGTCTCAAGCCAGGGTTTCAGCATCATCATGTCCGCGTGGATGGCCGGCCAGGCCGGCCTGTTGCGCAAGGTGCCACAGTCCGTGGCCAGTCGCATTCGCCACCGCCCCCGCGATGGCGACGTCGAAGCACTCGGCGGCCTGTCGATAGCGTCCGCAAAGCGCGGCTTCGCCGATGAGCCATACCGGCCGCGACACGTCGAAGCGACCGCCGGCCAGCATGCTGCGTATCTCCTCGCCAATCAACAGGCCGGACAGGTGAGCGGCGGCGGATCCGGGCGGCAACGTGCCCGCCAGCACGCGGGCCCGGGTGCCGAACAGGCGGCCAAGGCCCCCTTCCCGGCCGCCGTCACGGACGCTGCGGACCGCGTCGACAAAGGCGGCGGTGTCTTCGCGACCCTCCTGCATGCCCGTGCCGAGGATGGAATGCCGGCACAGGACGTCGAACAACTCGCCGGTCATGCAGGTGTGGAAGTCGGTCATCGCCTGCCCGCGCACACCGGCCCATTTGCTGTGCGTGCCGGGCAGGATCCAGGTCGAACGCCCGCCCGCCTCCGGGTGCAGCAGCAGGCCACCGGCAAGTTGCGTCTCCTCGCCGCGCATCACGTCGGGATCGCGGGCGTTGCGCAGGCCCGGCACGATGTGCAATACCCGCCCGTCACCGGTCGGCACGGTGGCCAGCGTATGCGCCAGTTGGTCGAGGTGTGCCGGCACGTCGACATACGGCGCCTCGCGCCACCCGCCGCGGCTGCCGACCATGCCGCAGGCCAGGAGCGGCAGGGTGCGTGGCCAGCCGGCGACGATGTCATCCAGCGCCGCCGCGAAACCGCCGTGCGGCAGGCGGCGGATGCCCCACGGGCGTGCGCGCGTCTCGCGCACCCGGCCCGTGGCGTCCATGCGCAGGGCGCGCAGGTTGGATGTGCCCCAGTCCAGGCCGATCAGCCCGTCGCCACCGGAATCACGCAGGCGCATGTCGTCCTCACTGTCCGGTCGTGTCATGCCGTGTCGCCGAATGGCGCAGGCGCCAGTGTTTCACGATCGCCACCCACAGCGGGCCGACCGCGATGCCTTCGTTTTCAGCCAGGTAGCGGCGCGCCAGGCGGCGTTCGCGGATGATGAACGCAATGCCGACGCCCACCACGACGTACTGGACGAGGAAGGCAACCCGGAACGCCGTCAGCGAATAGAGCTCCCGCGGGCCATGCCCGCCGGCCAGGGCGTTGTGCCAATCGAGGACGAGCCCGATGCCGAAGATCATCACCACGCAGGCGATGAATCCGCCCGTATTCACGATGCCGTTGGCCGAGCCGAGCCGTTGCGCGGGGTTGAAGGTGCGCGCATAGTCGAAGCCGATCATCGAGCCGGGTCCGCCAATGCCGATCGTGACCAGCAACGTGATGATCAACCACGGCGGTGGCATGCCGGGCCAGACCAGCACCACCGTCCACGCCACCCCCATGATCGCGATCACCGTCAGGATCACGTTGCTGCGACGCAGCGGATAGTGGGCCGAGAGCAACCCCAGCACGGGACCGGCGATCACCGCCGCCGCCACCGGCACGATCAGCAGCGCGGCCGCGTTGGCCGGCGCGTAGTCGAGCGCGTAGACCATGAACGGATACCCCCACATCAGGCTGAAGATCGTGCCCGACGACTGGCTGCTGTAATGAGACCAGAAGCCAAGCCGCGTGCCGGGATGGGCCATCGCGGTGCGCAGCAATTGCCAGGAGTGGCGGAAGGTCGTCGGCCGCAGGCACGTGGGAGCCCCCGGTGGCTGGTCCGCGATGGCCGCTACGAGGACGATGGCCGCGAGCAGCGAACACGAGGCGGCGGAAAGAAAGGCCACCGTCCAGCCCGATTCGCGCAATAACAGGGCGAACGGCACGGCCGACAGGATCTGGCCGATCTGCCCGAGATTGCTGATCCACTGCGAAAGCTGGGCGACGATGGGGCCTTCGAACCACGACGCCGTGAGGCGCATCACCGAGGTAAACACCGTCGCATCGCCCGCGCCCACCAGGATGCGCCCGATGACGGCGACGCCGATGTGCGGCGCAAGGCCGACCACGATCTGGCCGATGAGCATGCACGCGGTTCCCGTACAGATGATTCGCCGTGGGCCGTAGCGGTCGATGAGCACGCCGACGGGGACCTGCATGGCCGCGTAGACGCCCAACTGCAACACCGCCAGCGAGGACAGTGCCGCGGCGTCCACGTGGAAGCGGCTGGTCGCGGCCACGCCGGCAACACCGATGCTGGTGCGTTGCATGACGGCGATCACGTACGCGAACACACCAACCGTATAGATGATCCACGCGCGTGACGTACGCGTCATAGCCTTCCCATCGCAGTCGTCCCGGCGTCTTGCCGGATTCCCTCGTCCCGAAACCGGCCCGCGGCTACCCTTTCGTCGCGCCGGCGGTAAGTCCCGAGACGATGTATTTCTGTGCGAACAGCGCCACCACCACGATGGGCACGGTCATGACCACAGAGGCCGCCATGATGGCACCCCAGTCGATGCTGGCATAGGAAACGAAATCGAATACCGCCACCGGCAGGGTTTTCGTGTGCGCATTGGTCAGCACCAGCGCGAACATGAAGTTGTTCCAGGAAAAAACGAACGACAGAATACCCGCCGTCGCAATGCCGGGAATCGACAGCGGCAGCAGGATGCGCACGAATGCGCCAATGGGCGTCAGGCCGTCGACCAGCGAGGCTTCCTCGAGTTCAAGCGGCATCGAATCGAAAAACGACATCATGATGAACACGCTGATCGGGATCAGGATGAACATGTGCGAGAGGATGATCACCCCGTAACCGCCGATCCAGCCCAGGTTCGCGAACACGTAATACCACGGCACCAGCAGGCTGATGCCGGGCACGATGCGCGCCAGCAAGACCACCAGTGCGGATTTGCGCATGTTGAACCGGCTCATGGCAAAAGCCGCCGGCACCCCGAGCAGCAATGAAATGCCGGTTGCCGCGACGGCGATCCACAGGCTGTTGAGCACGAACCGCAAATACGTGTCGTGGCCGAAGACATTCGCGTAATTGGCCAGCGTCGGCGTGAAAATGAAGAGCTTGCTGGTGTCGTTGAGATCGACCGTGCTCTTGAACGAGGCGAGCAGCATCCACAGCAACGGCGCCAGGAAAACCAGGATCACGAAGGCGATCATGACCGCACGGAATGCCCGATACGCATGCTGCTGGCGCAATGCCGAGTGCCGGCGCGGCCGGTGCATGACGGCAGCCATCAGACCGCCCTCTTCCGGGCCAGGGTGAGCAGCCACATCGCCAGCAGGATCATGATGAAGAAGATGATCAGCACCGCCGATGCCAAACCGTAATCGTTGTATTTGAAGGCCAGCGTGTAGACGTAGATGTTGAGGGTCTCCGCCTCGTGGAACGAGCCGCCGCCGGGGCCCTTGACCGTGTACAGCAGATCGAAGGTTTTCAGCGCGTCGATCGCACGCAAAATGACGGCCACGACGATGACCGGGCGCAGGAGCGGCAAGGTCACGTACCAGAACCGCTTCCAGGCGCCGGCACCGTCGATCCGCGCCGCCTCGTCCACGTCGTCCGGCAATGACGTCAATCCGGCAAGCAGGATCAGTGCGATCATCGGCGTGAATTCCCACACGTCCACCATGACCAGGGTGGCCAGTGCCGTCGACGGGCTGGAAAACCACAGTTGCGGCGAGATGCCGATCCAGCCCAGAGCCTGGTTGGCGAAGCCGATGTTGGGGTCGAGAATGAGCCGCCACATCATGGCGACCGCCACCGGCGTGGCCACGAATGGCAGCAGGATGACCACGCGCACCCACGCCTGCCCCTTGAACGGACGCCGCAGCAGGAGCGCGATGCCCATGCCCGCGGTCAGTTCAAGCGCCAGCGCGCCGGCCGTGAACACGACTGTGCGTATCACCGCCGGCCAGAAACGCGCGGTGTCGGTCAGTGCGGCCACGTAATTGTGGATGCCCACGAAGTGGAAGGGCGAGCGCACCGAGCCAAAGGCGTTGGTCCCGCTCAGGTACAGCGTCCACACGATCGGAAAGCCGATCAGCGCGATCGTGAAAAGCATCGCCGGCGACGCGAACAGCCACTTGCGATGGTCATTCGCCCATCGTGAAACGGGGCCTTGGGCGGGCAGCGGTCGGGTCGGGGTGGAAGCCATCGCCGGGAGCGGGACAGGACGTGCCTTGGCTGGAGGGGCGCGGCCGGGTGGCGGGTTGCCGCCCGGGCGCGTCCCGGGTTATTTATCGGTATCCAGAATCGACAGGGACGCCTTGTTGGCGGTGTCGGCGGCCGCTGCCGAGTCGCCGCCGGTGATGGCGATGGCGATGGGCTTGCCGACGATCTCACGCGCCTTCGACACGTTGATGACCAGCGGCCGGTCCTTGCCTACGCCGTTCTTGGCATTGGCCGCAATGGCCTTGACCAGGTCGGCGGGCAGGCTTTGCGTGCTCTTGGGGTTGTCCCACACCGACGTGCGTGCACCGGGATTGCCCTCCTGTTGCAGCGCCAGGACCATTTCCGGACTGGTCGCCCACTTGATGAACTTCCAGGCGGCGTCCTGGTTTTTGGAGTTGGCATTGATGCCGAGCGCCCACGCGGCCACGTTGTACGGTCGCGAGCCCGCCGGACCGGCCGGGAACGGCGCCACGCCGACGTCACTGGCCACCTTGGACTTCTTCGGGTTGGTGAGGTTGTCGAACAGGCTCGACGCCTCGGTCTCGAACGCCGCCTTGCCCTGCTGGAAGATGGCCATGGCCTGCGGCCAGCTCATGTCGGTGGTGACCTGCGCGGGGCCGTAGTCGTGCAGCAGACCGCCGTAGAATGCGTAGGCCTTCTTGGCCGCGTCGGAGTTGACGGTGGCCTTGTCGTGGCCGTCGGTCCAGTCACCGCCGAAGCTGTAGAGGAACCCGGCGAACTGCGTCACTGCGGCGGATGCCTGT
>CAYOEF010000059.1:0-12524 GCA_964402805.1 uncultured Rhodanobacteraceae bacterium
GTGCTCCTCGACCGTCCGCGAGACGAACATGTCGCGTTCCTGCGGCACCCAGCCCAGGCCCGCATGCGCACGCAGGTGGCTGGGCATGGCGGCGATATCACGCCCGTCGAAGACGATCCGGCCACGTCGCAGCCGCGTGGCGCCCATGAGCGTGGCCAGCAGCGTGGTCTTGCCGACGCCATTGCGCCCCAGCAGCGCCAGGCTGCTTCCGGCGGCAAGCGTGAAGGACACGTCCTCGAGGATGATTGCGTCCCCGTATCCGGCCCAGACATTCGCCACCTGCAGCAGGTCAGCCATGGCCGGCCTCCCCCAGGTACACCTCGCGCACGCGCGGATGCCTGGCGATGTCGTCCGGGGAGCCTTCCACCAGCACGGCACCGGAAACCAGGACCGAGATCGACTCGGCAAACCGGAACACGAGATCCATGTCGTGTTCGATAAGCAGGATCGTCACGCTGCGCGGCAGTTGCGCGATGGTGGCGAAAAGCGCACTGCTCTCACTGGCCGGGACGCCCGCGGCGGGCTCGTCCAGCAACAGCACCTTGGGTTCGAGCGCCAGGGCCAGCGCGATTTCCAGCAGGCGCCGGCGCCCGTAGGCCAGGTTGCGCGTCGTCTCGTAGGCGTCGCTGAGCAATCCCAACTGGTCCAGCACGGCCGCCGCGGCGTCCACCGCCTCGGCATGCGCCGACAAGGGTCGCCACCAGCGATTGCCGAGGCCCATGCGCTCGCTTGCCGCCAGGGCCACCGATTCCAGCACCGTCATGCCGGAAAACAGCTGGCTGATCTGGAAGGTCCGCACCAGCCCGTTCAGGCAGCGTCGATACTGGGGCATGTGCGTCACGTCCTCGCCCATCAGGGTGACGGCACCGGCGCTTGGCTCGAGAAAGCCGGTCAGCAGGTTGATCAGCGTGGTCTTGCCGGCGCCGTTGGGCCCGATCAACGCGCGCCGTGCGCCCGCTTCGATGGACAGGTTGACGTGGTCGGTGGCGACGAACTCGCCAAAATGACGGGTCAGATCATGGGTTTGCAAAACGGCGCTCATCGCGATCCCTCCGCGTCGCGCACGTGCGTCGCGACACGGCGGTGATGCCAGGCGTCGATCCAGCGGTTGGCCGTCCCGAGTACGCCGCCACGCGCGAACAACACCACCAGCACCAGGATGAGGCCAAGCCAGAATCGCCAGAACTGCGGGTTCACGTCCGGCAGGAAATACTGCATGAGCACGAAGATCACCGCCCCGATGAGGCCGCCGTACAGTCGCCCGGTGCCGCCAAGAATCAGGATGAGCAGCACGTCGGCGGAGCGCTCCAGGCTCAGGACGTCCACCGACACGAACTGGTTCGTCTGCGCCAGGAGCGCGCCTGCGACACCGGCGTACGCGGCGCCGATGGTGTAGACCTTGACCACCCGCGCATTGACCGCCACCCCCAGCGCCGGCATGCGCAACGCGTTCATGTGGATGCCGCGCAGGCTCTGGCCGAAGGGTGAATGCACGATGCGCCGCGCCACCCAGAAGAACACGAACAGCACGGCGGTGGAATAGACGTAGGCAACGCGGCCGAAGAGATCAAAGTCGAACAGGCCCAGCACGGGCCCGATGACGATGCCCGGCATCCCGTTGACGCCACCGGTCACGTTGCTGAACTTGTTGACCAGCGCATACAGGATCAACGCCACGCCCAGAGTCACCATGAGGCGCGAGAAATCATTGCCGCGCAGCAACAGGAAGCTGCTCAGGAGCCCCGCGATCCCGGCGACGCAGGCGGCAATCATCAGCACCAGCACCGGATTGCCAAGGCCGTGCGTGCCAAGCAATCCGACGGTATAGGCGCCGATGCCGAAAAACGCGGCATGGCCAAGGGAAATGATGCCCGCATATCCCAGGATCAGATCCAGCGACAACGCGAACAGCGCCGTGATGGCGATCTGGTTCAACAGCAGGTAATGGCCGGGGAACAGGAAATACGCCAGGATCGGTGCGCACCAGAAGCCATACTCCAGCGGTTTCCAGCGCGCCGCGTGCCGGTAACGCGCCAGCACGCCAGCATGAGGTGCCGGCTCGATCAGTCCGGCATTCGATGGTGTGTCCGGTGCCCTCATGTCACTCACGTAATCCATCGCTATCCGTCGCTATTTTGAGGACCTGGCAAACAGCCCGTGCGGGCGGTACACCAGGGCCACGATCATGACCGCGTAAATGATGAATCCGCCGATTTGCGGCACGTAGTATTTGCCTACCGTGTCGGCCACTCCCAGGATGATCGCGGCAAACAATGAACCCAGTATGTTGCCGCTGCCGCCGATCGAGACCACGATCAGGAAATACACCAGGTACTGCAACGCATATTCAGGTCCCAGCCCGAGCATCTCGATACCAAGCGCCCCGCCCAGCCCCGCCAGGGCCGACCCCAATGCAAACGTCACGCTGAAAATCCGGTTCACGTTGATGCCGAGGCCGCGCGCCACGCGCTGGTTGTCGACCGCCGCGCGCAGGCGTGCCCCGAAAGGCGTCCTGATGACCGACCATTGCAGGGCCAGCGCCACCGCCAGTCCGGCCACGATCAGCACCACCCGGTAAACACCGATGTCGATGCCCGGAAGATGGATCTGCCCCGACAAAAACGCCGGCAACTCCATTGGCTGTTGCTGGGAACCGAAGAAATATCGCGCGGCGGCAACGGCCATGAATACCAGACCGATGGTAAACAACACCTGGTCCAGTTCCGATGCCGCGTAAAGGCGCCGGTAAAGCGTGCGTTCGAGCACGGCACCCACGATGGCGGGCACGATCATCGCGACCGGCAACGTGGCAAGAAAAGGCACGCCATAGTGGTTCAACAGCACCACGCAGGTGTAGCCGCCCAGCATGGCGAACACGCCATGTGCCAGGTTGACGAAGTTCATCAGGCCAAGCGTCACGGACAGGCCGACGCTGACCAGAAACAGCAGCATGCCCAGCGCAACGCCATCGAAGATAACGGTCATGACTCACCCCGGCGAGCGGGCGGCGACCGGCGCAGGGCCGGCCACCACCGACAGGCGGTTACGGCTTGACAAAACCCTGCACCGGCACCTTGTCCTGCGCCGCCTTGAACGGATCCTTCACCGCCTCGAACGTGTCGAATTCGACGTTCTGCAGCATGCCATCCACCGATTCCAGCTTGCGGATGTATTCGTCCTGGATGATGTCCCGCGTTTGCGGATCGATTTGCACGGGCCCGCGCGGGCTTTCCCACTTCATGCCCTTGGCCGCCGCCACAAAGGCCGCCGCGCTGGCATCGCCGCCGGTTTTTTCCAGCACCTGGTAGATGAGGTGCATGCCGTCATAACCACCCACGGTCATGAAGTTGGGGCGGTCATCCCCGTACGCCTTGTGATACGCCGCGACAAACGCCTTGTTGAGGGCCGAATCGTGTGCCGTGGAATAGTGGAAGGCCGTGACCATGCCGATGGCGGCATTGCCAACCGCGGCCAGTGAGCTTTCATCGGTCATGTCGCCGGTGCCGATTTCCTTGATGCCGGCCTTGTCGAGCCCGCGCTTGCGGAACTCCTTGAGCAGCGAAACCATCGAGCTGCTGGGCGGCATGAACAGGAAAAGCGCGTCGGGTTTGGTATCCTCCACGCGCTGCAGGTATGGCGAGTAATCGACCGTCTTTACCGGCGTGCGCACTTCACCGACGATCTTGCCGCCAAGCTCGGTAAAGGTTTTCTTGAACTGCTTTTCAGCATCGTGGCCCGGCGCATAATCGGCCACCATGGTATAGACGCTGCGAATGCCATTCTTGTATGCCCATTTGGCGATGGCCCAGGCGCTTTGCGGCAACGTCATGGAAACGCGCACGATATAGGGCGATTTTTGCGTTACCGACGAGGTCGCCGCGTTCATGACGATCATCGGCACCTTGGCCTTGGTGGCGATGGCCGCGGCCGAAAAGGCGTTTGGCGACAAATCGAATCCGGCCAGGATGTCGACCTTGTTCCGGGTGACCAGTTGCAGCGCATCGCGCTTGGCCACTTCCGGGGCAATGCCGGTATCGTCCTTGACGATGAGCTTGACCGTGCGCCCCGCAACCTGGTCACCATGCTTGGCGATGTAAAGATCGATGCCGCGCTTTATCTGCTTGCCATAATCGGCAAACTGGCCGGACGTCGACAATACCAGGCCTATTTTCAGGTCCTTTGCCTGGACGGAGCCAAAGGCCGCCGCCATGCACAGGGCCAGGGTCATGGTCATGACCCCAAGGGATTTCGCTCGTTTCATGCCTTTTTCCTCCTCCGCGGTGGGTTGCCTGCCGTCATTACGGGCGTTCAATCGCCAAGCTGTTGCTCCAGTTGATCCAGAACCCGATAGCAAGGTAGCACCTGCGCCACGCTGCTGTTGGGCTCGCGGCCTTCGCGAATGGCCGCAAAGAATTCACGGTCCTGCAATTCGATGCCATTCATTGACACGGCGACGTGGCTGACGTCGACCACGTCATCACGTCCGGTGAGCAAATCGTCGTAACGTGCAATATAGGTTGCCGTATCACCGATATACCGGAAAAACGTGCCGAGCGGGCCGTCGTTGTTGAAGCTCAATGACAGCGTGCAGATGGCCCCGTTTTCCGCTTTCAACTGGATGGACATGTCCATCGCGATACCCAGCGCCGGGTTTGTCGGGCCGGCAAGCACGTTGGCCTTCACGATTTCGCTGCCGCACTGGTACCGGAACAGGTCGACCGTGTGCGCGGCGTGGTGCCAGAGCAGGTGGTCGGTCCAGCTGCGCGGCTCGCCGAGCGCGTTCTTGTTGGTGCGCCGGAAGAAATAGGTCTGCACGTCCATCTGCTGGATGTGGAACCCGCCCTGCACGATGCGTTGATGCACGTATTGATGGCTGGGATTGAACCGGCGCGTGTGGCCGCACATGGCCACCTTGCCCGATTCCGCGGCAAGCGCCACCAGTGCCTCGGCATCGGCCAGGTTGTCGGCCATGGGGATTTCGACTTCCACGTGCTTGCCGGCACGCAGGCACGCCATGGCCTGCGCGGCGTGCATCTGGGTGGGCGTGCACAGGATCACGGCGTCGATGTCCGGGCGCCGCAGTACCTCGTCGAGCGACGTGCCGGCGTGGGCGATGCCGTACTTGTCGGCCACCGCACGGGTTTTTTCGAGGCGCCGGCCAACCAGCGCCACCACCTCCACGCCGTCGATGCGGGAGATGCCGTCCAGGTGCTTGATGCCAAAGGCTCCGGCGCCAGCCAGCGCGACCTTGAGGGTTTGTTGCGGCATTACTGTTCCTCCAGGATCAGGTGCCCGATGGCGGTATTCGAACCCGGCACGTGATAGAAACGATGGACTTCGCGTGGCGGCGGGCCGCCAGCGGCGTCGGCCATGGCGCCACGGGCGATGAGCCACATCACCAGCTCGATGCCTTCGGATCCGGCTTCGCGCACGTAGTCCACGTGCGGCATGTCGGCCAGGTCGTCGGGGTCGGCAATCAGGCGGTTCATGAACGCGGTGTCGAATTCGCGATTGATCAATCCCGCACGCCGGCCCTGGAGTTGGTGGCTCATGCCGCCGGTGCCCCAGATGTGCACGTTGAGCGGCTCATCGTAGCTTTCCACCGCACGCCGGATGGCGCGGCCCAGCTCGAAACAGCGCCGGCCCGACGGCACCGGGTACAGCACCACGTTGACGGCGAACGGGATCACCGGGCATGGCCAGGCATCGGGCTGGCCGCACATCAGCGAGAGCGGGACGGTCAACCCGTGATCGACGTCCATCCGGTTTACGATGGTGAGGTCGAAATCCTGCTGGATGACCGACTGGGCGATGTGCGCCGCAAGCTCCGGATGACCGATCACCGGCGGCACCGGGCGCGGGCCCCAGCCTTCGTCGGCCGGCTCGAACCGTTCCGCGCATCCGATCGCGAACGTGGGCACCATGTCCAGACTGAAGGCCGTCGCATGATCGTTGTAGATGGCGAATATCACGTCCGGGCAATGTTCCTTCATCCATCGCTTGGAAGGCTCATAGCCCTTGAACAACGGCGCCCAGTAGGCATTCCCCGATTTGCCGAGATCCAGTGCCGCACCAATCGCCGGCACGTGCGAGGTGTAGACGCTGGCGCTGATGCGGGCGTGCGGGGCGTCCATCATCGACCCTCGCCCGTGGACCGGTTGCCATCCGGGCTGCGCCCGCCGGCAAGCATCATGGCCGCGTAGTCTTCCTGGCTCATGCCGGTCATGCTGGCTGCCATGTACTGGAATGATCGGCCGTCCGTCGCGCCGATCTTGGCAAGGAAATAAATGTTGCCGCCCAGGGCAATGCAACGGTTGAGGTCGCGCGCCAGGACGGCCTGCTTCTGCGCCTCGCTCATCGGCCACTCGTCCAGGTAGGCGCGCTCGTCGGCGAGAAAGCGCTCGCGGTTTGCCGCCTTCATCAGGGACATGCAGAACTGGTTGAGGTGATACCCCTTGCGCGCCTGGTCGGTGTCGAAGATGGTGGTACCGGGAATGTCGGTGTAGGGTTTTTGCAGGGCCATCATTCACCTCCAGTACAAACGTACCGGATTGTCGACCAGAAGTTTCTGCCGCAGGGCCTCGGTGGGCGCGATCTGGCTTATGTAGTCCACCAGCAGGCCGTCGTCGGGCATGTGTGATTTGAGGTTTGGATGGGGCCAGTCGGTGCCCCACAGCACACGGTCCGGAAAATGCGCCACCAGGGTGCGTGCGAACGGGACGACGTCGCGGTAGGCGTGCCGTTCGCCATCGAGCGCGGGCGGGCCGCTGCGGCTCAGGCGCTCGGGGCACGTCACCTTGCAGTACATGTCCGGGTGCGTTTCCAGCATGGCGATGAAGCGCTGGAATGCCGGCCCGTCGACGCCCCGGGTGACGTCCGGCCGTCCCATGTGGTCAACCACGACCGGCACCGGAAGCCCACCGAAAAACCCTTCGAGCTCAGGCAGGTCCGCCGCCTCGAAGTACACCACGACATGCCAGCCAAGTGGCGCGATGCGACTGGCGAGCGAGGCCAACACGGCCTGCGGCGTCGCATCCACCAGCCGCTTGATGAAGTTGAAACGCACGCCGCGTACGCCGGCAGCGTGCATGGCGGCAAGTTCGTCATCGCTTATTGTGGGCGACACCACGGCAACCCCGCGCGCGCGGCCATCGGCGGCGGCCAGCGCGTCCAGCAGCGCACGGTTGTCGGCGCCGTGGCAGGAGGCCTGGACGATCACGTTGCGCGCAAAGCCCAGGTGGTCGCGCAGCGCAAACAGGGCCTCCTTGGGCGCATCGCACGGCGTGTACTTGCGTGCCGGCGAGTACGGGAACACCGCGCCCGGCCCGAATACGTGGCAGTGGGCGTCCACCGCCCCGGCGGGCAGGTGCAGGCGCGGCCGGCTGGGACTGGCGCAGTAGTCCAGCCATCCCGGGGTCTTTGCGAACTCCTGCACGGCATGCATCGACATCGCCCTCAGTCAACGTATTTGAGACCGGCAGCCTGCAGCCGTTCCCGCATCTTGTAGTAATCGAGACCCAGCACGCCGGATGCGAACACCGCGCGCTTGTCGCCCTCGTTGGCGTCGCGCGCCTCGGCCTTGTCGGCCACGGCGGCCGCCAGTGCATGCGGCACGACCACCACGCCATCGGCGTCGGCAAGAATCACGTCGCCGGGGCAAACGTGGGCGCCCGCGCATACGACCGGCACGTTGACCGATCCCAGGGTGGCCTTGACGGTACCCCGGGCGCTGATGGCGCGGCTGAAGACCGGGAATCCCATCGTCTCGAGTGCGGTGGTGTCGCGGACGCCGCCATCGATGACGAGCCCGTTCGCGCCCTGCGCGCGATAGGACGTGGCGAGCAACTCGCCGAAAAAGCCGGCGGTGGACTCGGCGGTGCAGGCGGCGACCACCACGTCGCCGGCCTGGATCTGTTCCGCCGCCACATGCAGCATCCAGTTGTCGCCGGGCTGCATGAGTACCGTGACGGCGGTGCCGCACAGGCGCGCACCGGGCCAGGCCGGGCGCATGCAAGGGTGCATCAGGCCGGCCTTGCCCATGGCCTCGTGGACCGTCGCCACACTGGAGCGGTCCAGCCGTGCGACGGCCTCCGCCGGTGCACGCGTGATCCGGCGGTGAACGATGCCCAGGGAATTGAGTGCTTGTGCCATGGCCAGGTCTCTGCGGATGGTTACAGGTTGCGCGCCTTCAACGCCGCGTCCAGGCGTGGGTACACACGGCGCGCGTTGCCCTCGAAAATGGCAAACCGGTCGGCGGCGTCGAGTGTCGGCGCCGTTTCGACATAGCGTTTCGTGTCGTCGTAATAATGCCCTGTTTCAGGGTCCACCATGTCGCGTACCGCGCCCATCATTTCCGACGCAAACAGCACGTTTTTGGCCGGGATGACCTGCGTGAGCAGATCGATGCCGGGCTGGTGGTATACGCAGGTGTCGAAAAAGATGTTGTGCAGCAGATGTTCGTCCAGAAGCGGTTTTTTCATGCGCTGGGCGATGCCGCGGAAACGGCCCCAGTGGTACGGCACCGCCCCGCCGCCGTGCGGGATGACGAAACGCAACGTGGGAAAATCATGGAACAGGTCCGCCGTGAGGCACTGCATGAAGACCGTCGTGTCGGCGTTGAGGTAATGCGCGCCGGTGGTGTGGAAGCACGGATTGCAACTGGTCGAGACATGCAGCATCGCGGGGATGTCGTACTCCACGAGCTTTTCGTAGATCGGATACCACGCACGGTCGGACAGAGGCGGCGCAGTCCAGTGGCCGCCGGACGGGTCGGGGTTGATGTTGACCGCCACCGCACCGTATTCCTTGACCACCTTGTCGAGTTCGGGGATACAGGTGGCCGGATCCACCCCGGGCGACTGCGGCAGCATGGCAGCCATGGCGAAATGATCCGGGAACAACTGCGCCACGCGATGGCAAAGCTCGTTGCAGATGGCCGACCAGGTGCTGGAGACCTGGAAATCGCCGATATGGTGGGCCATGAAGCTCGCCCGCGGCGAAAAGATGGTCAGGTCCGACCCGCGTTCGCGCATCACCCGCAGTTGGTTGGATTCGATGCTTTCACGGATGTCGTCGTCGCTGATGTGCAGTTCGGACACACGTGGCCGCGCGGCCGGGTCGGTCATGCCGGCGATCTGCCGTTCGCGCCAGTGTGCAAGCGCCTGTGGCGCCGTGGTGTAGTGGCCGTGGCAGTCGATGATGAGGGGTGGTCGATTCATGCGGCTTAATCCCTTGCCTGGGTCCGTGCCCGGGGCCATGCGGTTTCGGGGACCATGACGTCGCCACGCATGATCAGGCGGGCGGTACGCAGCAGCGCGGCACGCATGACCTTCTGCGCATCGTCCGGGTCGAGTTCCAGTTCCACGCTGAACTGGCCACTCGGGTGTTCGATGACAATCGTCTTGCGCCGCCCTTCCGGCAACGCCGCCAGTGCATGCGGAACGCTGCCGTCCAGCACGCAGGCCGTGCCCACGGTGACCGCGGCCAGCACGCCGATGGCCTCGTGGCAGACATGCGGAATGAAACAGCGCGTGTTGATGGTACCGCCGGCCTGCGCCGGGGATACCAGCGTCATCTTGGGGTAGTTGCGCTCGCGCACGTCGCCCAGGCCCATCATTCGCGCCGCCCGCAGGCGCAGCGCCTCGAGCCTGGCCTTCAGGGCTTCATCGGCGTTGAGTTCGGCCGGGGTTTCGGTGCCGCGGCAACCCACGTCGGCGGCACGAAACAGCACCAGCGGCATGCCGTTGTCGATGCAGGTGACGTCCAGTTCGAACGGTGCCACGTCCTGGCCCGGCAGCGGTTCGACGACCACGTGGTCGCATACGTTGCCAGTCGGCAAAAGGCTGGCACAGATGGATCCGGCCGTGTCGAGGAAGTTGATCATCACCGGCGCCGCGGTACCGGACACGCCATCGATGCGGGCATCGCCCGCGTAGGTGACGCGCCGGCCCTCGGGCGTCATCGGCGTGCGCACGGTGATGTCACACTGCATGCCCGTATTGCGCGTCAATACGCGCGCCGTCGTCTCGTCGCCTTGCGGCTGGATCAATCCACGCTCCAGGGCGAACGGCACGACGGCGGCGAGCATGTTGCCGCAGTTGGCCCTGGTTTCGACCGTGTCGCTGTCGGGCTGCAATTGGGCAAACAGGAATTCGACGTCGATTCCCGGCTGCGTCCCGGCGCGTACGATGCCGACCTTGCTGGTCAGGGGATGGGCTCCGCCAAGGCCGTCGATCTGGCGCGGGTCGGGCGACCCCATGACGGCCAGCAGCACCCGGTCGCGCGCCGTAACGTCGGCCGGCAGGTCCGACTCGAGGAAGAACGGGCCACGGGAGGTTCCCCCGCGCATGAACCAGGTTGGGATCGGCCTTTGCATGACGTGTCCGCAATCGGGGCTACCCGGCCATTCTTGGCCGCTCCGCCATCCTGGGTAAAGAGCGTGGCGCGACTAGCAGATATGCCGGAATGCTATAGTTTCGATCTGAACATAATTTTTACGATAGATGCGGCGCATGGACCTCAAGCAACTCGAGTATTTCTCGCGCGTCGCCGAACTCGGCAGTTTCACCCGCGCCGCACGCGCCCTGAACGTTGCGCAGCCGGCGCTCAGCCGCCAGGTGCGCCGGCTGGAAGTGGAACTGCGCAAGACGCTGCTCAAGCGAAACGGTCGCGGCGTCACCACCACCGAGGCCGGCAAACTGCTGCTGCGCCATTGTCGGGGCATCCTGCACCAGGTCGACCGCGCCCGCGAAGACATGAGCCGGGTGGAAGGCACCTTGACCGGACACGTCGCGGTGGGCATTCCACCCAGTGTCTCCCGGGTGATGACCGTGCAATTCACGCAGGCATTTCGTCGCCAGTTGCCCAATGCCACGCTGTCGGTGAGCGAAGGCCTGTCGCTGGTGATGAAGGAATGGCTGCTTGGCGGCCGGCTGGATATCGCCCTGCTCTACAACCCGGATACGTCCGCCGGCCTGGACCTGCAGCCCCTGACCACCGAGCCGCTGTACCTGGTGGCGGCGAAGGACCGCCAGCCCGGGCCTGTTGCGCCGGTCCCACTCGCGTCGCTCGCCGGCGTCCCGCTGGTGGTGCCAAACCGCCCCAACACCATCCGCGTGTTGCTGGAATCGCAAATGGCGCTGCTCGGCTGCCGGCCCAGCGTGCGGCTCGAAATCGACAGTGTCCCGGCCATTCTGGACCTGGTGGCCGACAACGCCGGTTGCGCCGTCCTCTCCGAGCACGCCGTGCTCACCTCGCCCGACCCCACACGGTACGACATCCGGCCCATCGTCCAACCCGAGCTGTCCAGCCACCTGTGCGCCGCCACCGCATCACAGCACATCATGACACTGACCCAGCAGGCGACGCTGGACCTGATCCGCAAGATGGTGAAGGACGCCTACCCCGCATCCATGACGCACACGGCGCAACGGTAAGCGTGGTGCCCCGCATGCCGGGCACGAATCACGCGGCGGCGAATTCCTCGGTGTCGATTTCCTGCTGCGAGGTCGCGCCGTAACGGCCACCCATGACCCGCCCCGGTGCGAACAGGGACGCCATTTCGGCGCAGGTCGCGGCATCCAGTTCCACGTCCAGCGCGCCAAGGTCTTCGGACAAATGATCCAGCTGCGTGGTGCCGGGGATCGGAATGACGTCATCACCCTGTCGCAGCACCCAGGCCAGCGCCAACTGCGCCGGGGTATGGCCCACCCGGGTGGCGAGCTGGCGGAATGCATCCAGCAACGTCAGATTGTGCGCGTAGGCATCGCCCTGGAAACGTGGCATGCGCCGCCGAATGTCAGTTTGCGCAAAAGCGCCGGTGTTGTCAGCGCCGCCGGCGAGGAACGCACGCCCCAACGGGCTGAACGCCACCAGCGCGGCACCGATCTCCCGACACGCCTGGTGCACGGCGATCTCGACATTGCGCGACCACAACGAATACTCGCTCTGCACCGCGGCAATCGGATGCACCGCATGCGCCTTGCGCAACGTTTGCGCGGACACCTCGGACAGCCCGATATGGCGCACCTTGCCCGCCCGCACCATGTCCGACATTGCCCCCACACTGTCCTCGATGGGTACCGACTTGTCCCACCGGTGCAGGTAATACAGGTCGATCACCTCGGTCCGCAACCGCTTGAGCGAATCATCACAGGTGCGCCGCAAGGTCTCGGGCCGCCCGTCGATCTTGCGTTTTCCATCCTCCTGGAAAATGCCGCACTTGCTCGCCAGCATGAACTCGCGGCGATGCGGCCCCAACACCTTCCCGACCAGCGTCTCGTTGGTCCCATACCCATACAGGGCCGCCGTGTCGAACAAGGTCACACCGCGGTCCAGGGCACCCAGCAGCAAGGCTTCGGCATCCCTGAACGCAACCGGTTCGCCATACCCGTGGCTCAGGTTCATGCAGCCAAGGCCAATGGGGAATACGTCGATGTCGGCAATGGTGCGCTTCATGATCATGTCGTTTTTGGCGGAGAGAGTGGGATTCGAACCCACGGTGGGCGTGAACCCACGCCGGTTTT